>JAGIAQ010000017.1 GCA_017744795.1 Niabella sp.
GCCGATACCAATAATGCAGTAGTGCGGGACGGCAAGCTCTTCATCATCGCAAAAAAAGAGAATAAAGAGCACAACACTTTTACTTCTGCCCGGCTGGTTACAAAAGGAAAGGGCGACTGGCTCTATGGAAGAATAGAAGTACGCGCCAAATTACCCATCGCCAAAGGAACCTGGCCGGCAATATGGATGCTGCCTACCGACTGGAAATATGGAGGATGGCCCGCCAGCGGCGAAATAGACATTATGGAAAATGTAGGCTTTATGCCAGATACTGTATTTGGCAGTGTGCATACCAAATCCTTCAATCATGTGATCCAAACACAGAAAACAAAAGGCTTTTATTTGAACGATGCGGACAAAACATTCCATCTATATGCGGTGGAATGGAATAAAGACCGGATTGATTTTTTTGTTGACGAACATCCTTACTTTTCGTTCAGCAATACCGGAAAGGGATTTGCTGAATGGCCTTTTGATCAAAAATTCCATCTGATCCTCAATGTAGCCATGGGCGGTAACTGGGGCGGTATGCGGGGTTTGGACGAAACCCTGAAACAGGCTGTTATGGAAGTGGATTACGTACGCGTTTTCCAAAAATAAAGCTGTTAAATTTCCTGTGCTCCGCAACAATTGCATGCAGCCTGCGTTATTTTTTGATGAATTTGTTTTTGTATTACAAAGACTAAAAAAATCGTAACTATTTTTGTGTGTTGAAAGGCTGTTGTTGCTAACGCTCATTTGTACTGAAATGACAGAAACTATGCAACTTTTGCCATTTATTTCATATCTTACACATAAGAAGAATAAATTTTGAGTGATGAAAAAATCGTATCGTTTAATAGGATTGGTGCTTTTGGGAGTGGCTGCATCTGCAATAACAGGTGCAGTATGTGAAGTGCGCAGGAGAAATGCCATGAGACGGTTACTGGATACAGCCAACGAGGGATACGAAACTGCTCATGATATAAATTATCCGGGAAAAGGCACCCGCCGTGCTAAAAAACTCCGCTACGGACCCGTTTATCCCGGTATGTAATTGCAACCCTGCCCATGCGCCGCTTCCTCAGGTTCCTTTTGTTAAAACCCATACTTTGGGGCGCAAAAAAATTTGATTCTGATCCGGATAAGATCAGGGTTTTTGATGCGCTTACCAAATTATTCAATCGCATCCTCGACGAGCCGGGTAAATTAGGCCCCCTGATTGATTTTGATCCGCAGACAGATAAATACATTATTTTTTCCGATCAGCACAAAGGCGCCCGCAACGGCGCCGATGATTTTATACTGGCAGCGCCTACCTATGTCGCTGCCCTGCATTACTATAATCAAAAGGGCTTTAATTTTATAAACCTTGGCGATTGTGAAGAGCTGTGGGAAAACACTCTTTCCCGTGTAAAAAAATGGAACGCCGAGCAATTTGAAGCAGAAAAAGCTTTTGTACAAAGAAAGGCATTCATAAAAGTTATCGGCAACCACGATCTTTACTGGGGGAACGACCCCCTTGCGCGCCTGGAGCTGGAAACCATTTTTGGCGCTAAAATAAAAGCCTGCGAAGGAGTGGTGTTGCGCACCAATATTGCAGGCACAGCACTGCGCATTTTTTGCACCCATGGACACCAGGGAGATGTTAACAGCGATGGAAACTGGTTTACGAAATTTTTTATCTCAAAGATCTGGGGGCCCCTGCAATCCTACCTGCAGATCAACCCCAACGAGCCTTCCAATAATGACTATAAAAAAACCCTGCACAATGAGATCATGTATGAATGGTCGTCGGAGCAGGAACATATTGTATTGATCACCGGTCATACCCATCAGCCTGTTTTTGAATCGCTGACACATATAGAACGGTTGTACCGCCAGATGGCGCTTGCAAAAGCCGGGGCCGACACCGCCGCTCTTGATCAGATACGAAAGGAAACGGCACCCTTTCAAAAAAGGTTTGACGCACTGGTGCTGGATTACAGCAAGATCCTTCCAACTTATTTTAATTCGGGCTGTTGTTGCTTTTCGGACGGAGATATTACAGGCATTGAAATCGAATCCGGACAGATCCGGCTGATCAAATGGGAAACCAAAGGCAACGATCCCGGCAGAACGGTATTGGAAGAAATGCCGCTCACGGACCTGGTTGCCGCAATAACAAAATAACGTTCTCCGCCGTTGATGCTGAGCCGGGCGCGTGAGCGGGCAAAACACCAACAGCATTACCCGAATTACAATTGAGTTGTTGGTGATCCTTCCTCACACAGGGCTACGCGCAACACCAACAAAGGCGGAAGGGCGGAAAAAATAAATTACCCTTCGGGAATGAAGATTCTTAAACTACAATGGTCCTCCTTCTTAATTTTACATTCTTTATTGATTATTCATTTTACATTCTGCCCTCTTGGGCTGCCAGCTGTTCTGCAATCTCCTTTACTTTCTTTTCGCTGAGCGGATAAAAAAACATGCTCATCAATGCTATGCCACAGCAAACCGCCGGCAGCAGACTGATCATCAGCCGTTCGCCTAAAATAGTATATACTGCTTGTTGGGCAAGCCCTTTATTATAGCCAAACAGGAACAGCAGCCACCCCGTCATGGCCGAACCCACCGCCCAGCCCAGCTTCTGCGACATCGACGAAGAAGAAAAAATTAATCCCGCCGACCGGCGCTTTGTCTTTAATTCGTTATAATCTACAATATCGGCAAACATGCTCCATAACAGCGGCAATACATAACCGGCACATACCGATATCAGCGCCTGCAGCAATAAGATCCATCCAAAATGATTGGGGATAAAAAAGAAGATCACACTCAGTATCCCCGCCAGGGCCATTGCAACCATATATGTTTTTTTCTTCCCGTATTTTAAAGAAATCCTTGGAGCCAATATCACCCCAACCAGATTTGCCGCCTGCCCGATAAGAAAATAAATAGTAGTGATATCCCAGCCGGTTACAGGCATCTTGTAATGCAACCGCACATAATCCCTGAAATAAAAAATAGCAACCCCATCCCGTACCGCATTAAACAATAAAGCAGCCAGCCCGGTAGCTACCAGGATCCACCAGGGGGTATTTTTAAAAAGTGCTTTTAAATCATTTTTTACCGTTCCTTTTGCCGCCGCAGCGCCGTTGCCGGAAACTGCCGACACCCGTTCCCTTGTTCCTTTAAAACAAAGAAAAAAGAGCAGCGTGCACAGCACACCGATCACCGCCACGGCCAGCGTCCAGCCGATGGGCTGCGTGCTGATGCCGGTAACCGGCGCATTAGGTGCCGCGCCTGAAATGTCGGCACTGTTTTTTGAGCCAAATACTTCCGCAAATCCATCTACCAGCGGCTGCAGCAACATAAACGTAATAAAGCTCCCGATAAATGCAAAGGACATCCGGTAGGAGGAAAGAATATTGCGTTCCTGGGAATCGGACGACAGCACGCCCAGCAGCGAAGCGTAGGGCACATTGATCAGCGAATACACGATCATCATTAACGAATAGGTTACATACGCATACACCAGCTTGCCGGTGGCTCCAAAATCGGGAACAAAAAAAGTGATCGCGCCCATTACAGAAAACGGTATCGCAAACCACAACAGGTACGGCCGGTAGCGGCCCCATTTTGTTTGGGTACGATCGGCCATGATCCCAACACCCAGATCAAAAAAAGAGTCCCAGATGCGCGCGATAAGAAACATGGTGCCCGCGGCCGCTGAAGTGATGCCCAATACATCCGTATAGAAAAAAAGCGCATACATTCCGAAAATTTTCCAGAACATGGAAGAGGCGGCATCTCCCAGTCCGTAAGCAATCTTTTCTTTTAGTTTAATGTTACTCATATGGTCTGTTTGCCGTTTATGCGCTTTGCAATGCTAAATATTTTTTATTGGCTGTAATGATATCGGATACCACATTTACAGAGGCGGATGATCTTAAACCATCCGGACGCGTATGCAAACAATAGTCCAGCAACCGGTCAATGGTGGAAGTTGCCACGTGCATCCGCGTATCGGAAGAAGCGTAGTAAATAAATACTTTTCCATCCTCATCGGCGATCCATCCGTTTGAGAATAACACATTAGATACATCGCCAATGCGTTCCTCTCCTTCAGGAGCCATAAAATATCCCCCCGGACTGGCGATCAGCTTTTCAGGTGCTGCCAGATCGGTAAGATACAGATATAATACGTAACGCAAACCGGAAGCACACTGCCGCACGCCGTGCGCCAGGTGCAACCAGCCTTTTTCTGTTTTTATGGGGGCGGGGCCTTCTCCATTCTTTGCTTCCTTTATGGTATGGTACAGGCGTTCCTCTACGAGCTGCTCTTTTGCAACCGCCGCCCTGCTCATGTCATCTATCAGCGACCAGCAGATACCACCGCCCTTGCCGGCGTCTATAAAACCCTCCTGCGGGCGCGTGTACAAGGCATATTTGCCGTTTACAAATTCAGGATGCAGCACCACGTTGCGCTGATGGTTTTCGGACTTAAGATTGGGCAATCGCTCCCAGGAACAAAAATCCCGGGTGCGTACAATTCCTGTGGTGGCTATGGCGCTGGAAAGATCTCCCGCGGGCGCCGCCTCATCCCTGCGTTCCGAACAAAAGATGCCGTAGACCCATCCATCTTCATGTGCTGTTAACCGCATATCATACACATTGGTTTCCCTGCTATCAATTTCAGGCAAGGAAATCGGGTAATCCCAAAATTTAAAATTGTCGGTCCCGTTCGGGCTCTCCGCAATGGCGAAAAATGACTTTCGGTCGTACCCCTCCACTCTTGCCACGATCAAATACTTCCCCGCCCACTTAATAGCGCCGGAGTTAAACACTGCATTGACCCCAAAACGCTGCAATAGTAAGGGATTGGTGGCCGGATTTAAATCATAACGCCAGAACAGGGGCGTATGTGCCGCCGTAAGAACAGGGTTCTTAAAGCGCTGTACATATCCATTGTAGGAAGCACAGGGATGGTTTATTGCAGCGAGGAGCTGCGTCTGTTCTTTTAAAAGCACTTCTACTTGTTGGTGAAACTGATCCTTCATAATATTCAATCTATCTGATTCTCTTTCATTCATGCTACACTATGACCGTCGATAAAAGCCTTCCTTCAAAAGGCTTTCTGACAAATAAACCTCTACATATTATCCGGGTACAAGGGCATACGGGTAACCCGATGAAAAGCTGTGCCGCTGACGGTGGTAATCTCCATTTCGAAAATTACTTCTTTTGTCAGGGGATCTATTTCCACGATACGTCCTCCCGATCCAATGGAGGTTGGTACGCCCATTCCCGGGCAAAATAATACATGCTTTGTCTGCTGCAGGAACTGTACGCCCGAAATTGCTTGTGAGAAGCAGCCGGGCCCCCGCTCTTTGCCATAGGACCAAACCTGCTGTACCGTTTTTTTATCTTCATCGATCCGGTATTCCACCACCCGGCTGTAATTAATGGCGCCTGAACCAAAATTGGGCACCCAGTTGCGGTTATACCCATTATCAAACACCAGAATATCGTCATTGGATAATACCACCGGCGTGTGCGGTCCCCAGGGCCAGTCGAACCCAGGTACCGATGCGTCCCCATTTATAACTGCCGGATCTGTTACAGCATTGCCGCTTTCATCAATTGGATTTAATAATAACGACTGGTAGGCAGCTCCCCAGTATTTGTGTGGAGAAATGATCCACTTTGCGTCACCGGCGCGCGTAAAATTAATAATACCCTGGTACCGCATGGTTGCCAGTATATTATCACCCATCTCTTTTATAGAATTGTTATGCGCCCAATTATTAGGATTTTGGGAAAACTGCGGTGGCGTAATACCATCAGGCTTCTGATAACGGGAAGTATCAGCCATTTTTGCAAGGTCCCACTCATTTACAACGGTGTTATTTACAGGGTTTAATTCGATCATGTGGTCATACACACGGGGCTGTCCGTTTGCCAGGCGTGCACTTGATTTGGTAACATTAATTAAAAAGTTACCGTTGGCCGCCTCTGTAACCTCATGATGGAAAGTATAACCCAGTTTTTGAAGATCCCATTGATGCAGGAGGTTCCCAAACATATCGATCTCCACGATGCGTGGCTGTTCCTGATCTCCGGCTATAAAAGTACCGTTCTTTGTGCGTTTTAAGCCAATGGAAGCGGAAAGCTTCTGCAGGTCGGGCGATGATTTCAACAGTAATAACCACCGCAATTCCCCTTCATTATCGACTATATAAGGCAGCGATACATCTGTTTCTGACATCCCGGGATAGCTGATGAGATTTATACCGGGTTCCATTTTCCCGGGCTGCGTTTTTATCAGTTTCCATTGGGGAAAATCCTGTAAATTAAGCGGCGCTGTACGGATGTGGATCGTTGTACTTCCCCGTTCCCTGCCGTCCCGGTCGGTAAACGTAAGATCTACTACATTGTCATAATCGGCATACAGGCCAAAAACGGGCACGCTTTGGCGTGGAATATCTTCATGGCATAAGTGTGTAATGGTTCCCGCCTCCCCATTTTTGCCGTGTACGGTTACTTTTATCCGGCCATAGGTGGGCAACAGTACGTTCACCGAAGCGGCCAGTGGGTTATAGCCCGACGGATTGAGCTTTATAGCTTCTACAATAGAATCAAGGTTATTCCCTTTGGTTGGAAGCACCAATGTGGTTCCGTTGCTAAAAGTAAGGGTGGTACGCCAGTGCGCGGGATCCGCAACGATGGTGGTAATGTCTTGCTGCGGGAAGCGCAGCGGGTCGGTTTGTTCAAAATTGAAAACATAAACATCGCCCTCCTTGCTAATGGTGTTCAGCAGCAGCCCTTTATCGGCCAGGGCACTTAACAACTGTTTGGATGCCGGTTCTGCAGGAGCAACATCCCTGTTGCGTGTACAGGAAAAAATGAATAATACCAGACCGACCAGCAGACCGGGCAATAGCATATTTCTTTTTGAATGGCAAGTGAGAATTGTAGACATACCGGATGTTGTTTTTAAACGGTCGGTTTCTTTGCGTGCACTGTCAAAAAAGAATTGCGTCAGATCGTTCTTTCTGATCGTTTACAATTTTAACTGTGAATAAAAATGACACAAATTATCAGGTTAAGATCATCAGGTCCATAGTGGTAAAATGCACGCTACAAGCAGCACTGTAGCCGGGTTACTGTAGCGTGCACTTTTCCAATTATACAGCACAACTTACTTCCACAGCGGGTTTTGCTGAATACTTGTATTGGTATTCAATTCGCTTTGCGGAATAGGTATATAATAGTGTTTAGGCTGGAAATTTTCAGCCCCCTGCTGTTGGTTGTTTACCAAAATTTGTTTCATTTGGGCCGGGGTATACCAGCGTTTCAGGTCAAAGAAGCGATGGCCTTCGAAGAAAAATTCCAGCTCATTTTGCTTGATGATTTCGGTCATCAATTCATCCTTGCTGCCCCAGGTTTTATTAGCTAATCCGGCCCGGTCGCGGATCCGTTTTAAGTCGGCAGCTGCCCCGGCAGTATTTCCGTTTTGGGCACAGGCTTCAGCGTGCAGCAACAGCACTTCGGCAAAACGGATGATCCGTAGGTTGTTGTTACAATTTGCATTATCGTAATGGCTGTTGGAGCCCTCTTTATTGATATAAAAATTGGTATACTTCTTCAACAGGAAACGGCCCGGCTTCTTCCCTGCTGCTGTATTGATGTCCGGATAAACCAGGCCCGGGTTCATGACCCATTTACCTTGCCCTTGCTGCCAAAAATAGTCGAAGTCATGGTCGCCGAACCATTTGCCGTCCGTCAACCCGGTTTCGTAATCAGAGTATTTCCAAAAAAAGCTGGTGTACATGCGCTTATCAAATCGGGTATCGGAACCAGCCGGGCGCTCTTCGCTCACAAAGTCACGCACCATCGAAATACCGGGTACTAATTTAAACCAGGCACCAGACCCTGCAGGCCCGCAGAAATTGGGCAGTACAAAACCCAGATAACCATTGGGCTCATCGCCGCCCCACCGGCCTCCACCGCCTAAGTAAGCGTTATAGGCCAGCTCAAATACCGACTCCTGATTAAACTTGGTGGTTTCCATGAAATTATTTTCAAAGTTCACCAGGTCATAATTATAGGGTGCGCTGAGCAGGGCATTTAGCTCGGTTTCCGCATCGGCATATTGTTTGGTATACACCAGGGCCTTGCCAAGGTAGGCTATGGCGGCTCCTTTAGTAGCCCGGCCTTGTTCGCTGGCGGGCCGGCTCACGGGCAGCGCGTCCTTGGCTGTCCTGAAATCGGCAATCACCTGTTTCCAAATATCCGCTTCCGGCGAGGAAGCCTTGTTAAGCTCTCCCGGATCGCTTGCAGGCAGCAGTCGCAAAGGAACATCGCCGTAATTGGCAGCCAGCAGGAAATAGTACATGCCGCGCAAAAAACTGGCCTCACCAATCAATGCTTTCTTTTTGGTGTCGTCCATGGAAACGCGGCCAATGTTTTTCAAAAACGTATTGGCCCTGGACACTCCTGTGAACAAACTTCCAAACTGGTTGGTTGGACTGGTGGCCGTATTGAGGAAGTGCACATAAAAGGTAGGCCCTTCTGTTCCCTCACCAGCCAGCATCCACATATCATCGGCCCGGTTCATCATTTGGTAGCCGGACCAGGCACCGTAGTAACCATCCATTTGACTACGGATAGGAGAATAAATAGTAGGAATTGCACTTACCGCATCGGCTTCCGTTTGCCAGAACGTAGCTTCCACCGAAAAGTTGGGGTTTATTTTATTTAAAAAATCCTTTTTACAACCGGCAAGCGATAGCCCCAATACTGCTAAAGCCGTATATTTTTTGATAAAAAATTTCATTATATCGTATTTTAATAGATAAAAATTTATTTAAGCCCTCTCTACCTATCGGTTAAAAACTGGCTTGCAGGCCAAACACAAGCGTGCGTGCCAGTGGTGTACGCCCATAATCAACGCCATTGCCAAATACGCCACCGATATCGTCACCATTATCACCGTTGCTGCGGCCTAAATCCGGGGTATAGCCGGAATATTTGGTAATGGTAAACAGGTTATCAGCCGCTACAAAAACGCGCGCCTTCTTTAAACTGGCTTTGCTCAGCCATGCCTTAGGCAGCGTGTAGCCCAGTTCCAGTGTTTTGAGGCGGAAGAAGGAGCCATTCTCTAACCAGCGGTCGCTTGTACGCCGCCAATTCGTATTATCATCTGCAAGAGAATAGCGGGGAATGTTGGTGTTGGTATTGCTGGGTGTCCAGGAGTTCAATACCGCAGTAGAATAGTTTCTAAACTCATTGGTTTGCTCCATTCGAGCCCGGGTATAATTGTAAATTTTGTTACCGTACATGCCATCAAAGAAAAAGGCCAGGTCAACGCCTTTATAATCCAGCCCTCCGCGAATACCATAAGCCAACTTAGGGAAGGGACTGCCAACATACTGTGCATCATCACCATCGGTAATTTTTCCATCGCCGTTAAAGTCGATATATTTAATATCTCCCGCTTTGGCCTTGGGTTGTATTATGGTGCCATCTGCAGCTTTATACGCCTGCGCTTCCGCATCGGACTGGAACAATCCGTCGGTTTTTACCAGCCAAAAACCACCGATCGGGTAGCCGATCCTGGCCCAGTTGATGATACCTTCTCCTCTTGGATTTGCGCCTGAAAACTCTTTGTTACCACCCACGGTTATCGCTTTTACACTGTTTTTAACCGTTGAAGCGTTTACGCCAATATTGTAATGCACCTGACCAACAGCATCGCTGTAATTGGCTAAAAACTCAAAGCCTTTATTGTCGATATCTCCTGCGTTCATATAGGGTTGACCCTTCAGGCCGGCAGAAGGCGCTTGTTGAATATATAACAATACACCGCTCGTTTGGCGCAGGTAATAATCAGCGGTTACGGTGAGTTTATTTTTCAAAAAGGCCAGATCCACCCCTATGTTTTGAGTCGTTGTTGATTCCCAGCTAAGATCAACCGGCGAAACCCAGTTAACATTGTTAATGGCCCCTTTCCACAGCGCATTGCCCTGTATATAGTTGATACCGTTGGTAACCGAGCTCTGTGTACTGTAATTAGCAATATCCTGGTTGCCCAGGCGTCCATAGCTGGCTCTGATCTTGAATTCGTTAATGGAGCTTTTCAGCGGTTCAAAAAAGCTTTCATTGGAAAGGTTCCACCCCAGAGCAAAGGAAGGGAATACCCCGTAGCGATGCCCTTCGGCAAATTTGGAAGAGCCGTCCCGGCGCAGCGATGCGGTAAACAGGTAGCGGCTATCGTAGCTGTACACCAACCGGCCAAACTGCGATTCCAGGGAAGCCACCTGCAAACTGCCGCCGGTTTTTTGGTTATCTAAAGCCCCCGCATTGATAGCGTCGGTTCCTGCAGGCAGATTATCTCGCGATACATTAAATGCCCTGTCCTTATTTTCCTGGGCAGAATAACCGGCTAAAACGTTGAAGCTATGTTTACCAAAAACCCGGTCAAAATGCAGGGTGTTTTCAACGAGCCATTGGTTGCCAAAACCGGCGCTTTCGCCCAAAAACGAAGGGTTAATAGCTGTTCCATCGGCAAGAGGCTGCATCCGTTGGTATCCCCGGCCAAATCCGCGGCTAATGCCCACATTCAACCGGTATTTCAGCCCTTTTACAAACAGATCTACCTCGCCATAACCATTCAACATGACATCTGTTTGATACTGGTGCTGGTTCCGTGTGTTGAGCCATCCCACCGGGTTAGCCAGATTTTTCATCCAGGGAGCATAGGTTGCATAGCTGCTCGGCTTTGTAGAATCATAGATGGCCATCAGGGGATTCTGGCGCAGGATGTCCGTAATTGTCAAATCTGAATACTGCCGGTCGCCCGATTTTATGATAAAGGTATTTCCTAAACGAAGATGATTGTTAAAAAAGTCAAACGTGTTTTTAGCACGTACGTTAAACGCTTTATAACCGGTTGTTTTTAAAATACCCTGCTGGTCCTGGTACCCCGCCGAAACACTATAGGTGGAGTGTTCACCACCACCGGATATGTCCAGATTGATCTTGTTAATGGGAGCCGTGTGGAACGATTCACCCTGCCAGTCGGTATTATTGTTCATGCTCTCTGCCTGGGGAGGTAACGTTCCCTGTGCCTTTATAAAAGTTTTCCATTGCGGACCGTTCATCAGGCCTAGTTTTTTAGGCAGGCTTTGCACACCGGTAAAAGCATTGAGGCTAATAACGGTCGGACTGTTTCTGCGTCCTCCTTTGGTGGTAATCAGCACCACTCCGTTGGCCGCGCGGCTACCGTAGATGGCTGCCGCCGAAGCGTCTTTCAACACATCGATAGAGGCAATATCATTGGGATCCACCAGGTTAATATCCCCAAAAACACCATCAATTACATATAAGGGCGCGTTACTACCCAGGGAGCTTAACCCTCGAATGTTGATGCTCATTCCGGCACCAGGCTGCCCACCTCCGTTACTAACCGTTACGCCGGCGATGCGTCCCTGCAGGGCGCCGGTAACCGACTTTGCCAAATTGGCCTGTAGGTCCTTACCCGTTACCGCAGCTACAGCACCCGTAAGATCTTTTTTCTTTACTGTACCATAACCGATTATCACTACTTCGTCCAGCTGGCTTTTGCCGCCGGCCTGTAGCGAAACCGTTATGGCTTCGTTGTTCTTAACAGCTACATCTGTGGTTTCCATTCCCGAATAAGAAAACTCAAGCGTTTGGCCTTTTGCGGCATCAACGCTAAAATTTCCGTTCTGATCTGTTACAGTAGCTGTTTTTGTTTCCTTTACTGTAACAGTAGCGCCGGCCAGGGGACTATTGTCTTTATCCCGTACCGTTCCTTTAATTTGTAGTACCTGCTGCGCCCATGCAATATGACACGCAGTTCCTAGTAGCAGTATGAGTATTAGTTTTTTCATACATATGGCTTATTTGGTGAAAAAATAGGAGGTAAAAATAGAGCGGCTCCTATGAAGTTCGTTTCAAAATAAACTCAACATGATTGAACTAATAACTCAATTTGAAATCCGTATTTGCGGGCACCGGCTTTCATATAGAAGCCTTTACAGTGGCTGGTTTCAGATGAGATGAAGCAAGTAAGTCAAAACCTGGTGTGATAATTCGGGCTGATTTAAATCATGAAAAAAACGGGTTTATTGTACAATAAACTCATCTGATTTGAACAATTTGCTCATGAGCATTTCCCCGGTTAGCCGAACGATAAAATGTAAAATAAAAAATATTGAACAAAGGGAATGTAAAAGTAGATTGGTTTTCAGCAATGAAAATTTCTAATTGATAGCGGTGCCCTTTCTCATTTCTTATTCGAATCTGGACGTACCATCCTCGAATATTTTTCATTGGTACCTCAATGTCGTTTTCTTCAAACTTTTAGAACGGATTGATCCTATCCTATGGCCACATTTTCGAGTTCGGCGAAAAACAACGGGGCGAATCCCTTTCAATCGAAACCTTTCTATTGAGCCATCCGGGCCCGAAGGGCGCAATGTGCATAGCCTCCAGCGTTAGCTGGGGGCCAACGGGTAGGTAGCAAACGGCCCCAGCAGGGGTCGAATGTTTAATGTTTCGAGAGGCTCCTGCGTTCAACAAACACGTTCGACCCTTTCAGGGCAGTGCCCTCTACGCATCTGTTACCCCTGGCTGCGCCAGGGGCTATGTACATTATGCCCTTCGGGCAATGCGATAAGGTCGATTCATCACGATATAAACGCTGAGGATATATCAAATTATTTTAATCACTTTCATGAGGTCTGTCCACTCGATAGGATCAATCGGGAATAAAAAAGAGAGCCATTAGATTTTGGGGGGTACGTTCAGATACTTTCTACCCAAATAAAAAACGTCAAAAAGAACAAATACCAAATGTTATTGAAATAATGCTCTTCTGTATTCCTTAT
The DNA here is from genome assembly GCA_017744795.1 of Niabella sp. Taxonomy (GTDB): domain Bacteria; phylum Bacteroidota; class Bacteroidia; order Chitinophagales; family Chitinophagaceae; genus Niabella. The sequence continues at coordinate 12,882 of JAGIAQ010000017.1, forward strand.
TCAATATGTTACATTCTACATTTCCACCTGGTGCTAGATCACCAGTTTTTGCTTTTTATGATTATCCCGGTACTCCGCAGGGTTCATCCCATTTGCCTTTTTGAAAACACGGTAAAAATAGGATATGCTGTTAAAACCGCATTGATCGGAAACGCTTTGGATCGAGGCCCCGGTTTTTAATAAAAGAATGGCCGTTTTTACCCGGCAATCCAGCAAATAATCCGTAAAGCTCATCTGCGTTTGCGCATTCAAAAAACGGGCAAAGGTAGAGCGGCTCATGTTCAGGAGCCCGGCTATATCATCGATCCGGATGGTTTCGGTAATATGTCCCGTCACATATTCGTGCAGCCGGTTCAGCAGCTCTACATTGCGGCTGACCTCCGGAGGCTCGCCACTGGCCAGCTCCCGGCAATCAGTGCACTTCGATAGCTCATACAACAGGATAAATAAACGCATAACCGAATAAAAGCCATCGTTTTCCATAGTAATTACCTGCAGCAGCGGCTGGATCTTTTCAATAGCAGCCGGACCAAAACACAAGCCCTTAGCGGCGCTTTTAAACAGGTGTTTCAGGCTTTGAAACTGATTTTTATTAAGGTATTGCTCGATCAGCTGCGGATGAAACTGAATGGTAATTTCATGGATATTCGTGAGCTTACACTGCCCGTCCATCCAGGCATGTTTCAGTTCCGGGTTTGCAATGAACACGAGGTCTTTATCGCCGATCGTTTCCACTGAATCGCCGATCACCCGCTGCGCGCCCGTGGCTCCGGATACGAAATTGATCTCGTACTCCGGGTGCACATGAACCGGAAAGGTGAAGCTGGTCTTCCTTCTGTCAAAAACAACAAAGCAATCTTTGTCTGACAGGGGCGATTTTTCTCTGTAAACTTCCGGTAAGATCATCTCTGCATATTATTTACTTCCGTTAAGGCCATTGCCAACACATTAAGGAAATACATCATAAATTATCGTTATAAAAATAGGATTAAAGCATCAAAAAAAATACCCCCAACCTGAATTGTGCTTAAATTAGCCGGCAATGAAGAGAGGAGTCTTTTGGATACTATTTTCCTGCTTACTGTTTTATCACTTTGCGTTGGCGCAACCAATAACAGGCATTACTGAAAACAAATATTTCAGAACCATCTCAGTAGCTCAGGGTCTGTCGCAAAGCACCGTATTTGTTGTACAACAGGACCGGATCGGATTCATCTGGGTGGGCACTCCGGAGGGACTGAACCGTTATGATGGTAAAACCTTTACTATTTTCCGTCCGAATAAAAAAGATAATCACAGCCTTTTCTCCAGCTATATAAGAAGCTTGTATCCAGACCAGCGGGGATCCTTATGGATCGGCGGCAACAAAGGCGTTAGTGCCTATAGTTACAAAACGGAACAGTTCGACAATTATCCTTTGCCTGTAAAACCTGGAGAATGGTATATTTCCAGCATTACTGCCGGCCCAAACAACCGGCTGTGGATTGCCGCCAACACCGGTGAGATCTATTATATGAATCCGGCAACCAATCGCTTCACCGCTTTTCCTTATCGTGTAAACGGCATTCCCATTAATACCATTCAGCAGTTACTTTTTATTAACAACCATTTATTTTTAGCTACAGATAAGGGTGTGTACGATCTGGACCCTGCAACAAAAACGGCGACCGCCCTGCAACCGGAACTCATTAATGCCAGTATCAATACTTTACAGCAGCAAGGGCAGCGCCTTTGGATGGGCTCCGAAAACGGCGGGCTTTTTTGTTTAGACCTGAATACCGGCCAGGTTACCCGGTACATTCACCAGCCGCAAACCGCCAACAGCCTTATTGACAATGATATCCGCAGCCTTGCCTGGGATCAGGAAGGAAACCTGTGGATCGGTACATTCCGGGGGCTTTCCATCCTGGACACTCGCAGTGGACGCTTCAGCAATTTTGATCATCAATCGGACCGGCAGCTTACCTTAAGTCAGAATTCTGTACGTTGTATTTTCAGAGACCGGCAAAACGGCATGTGGCTGGGCACTTTTTTCGGCGGACTGAACTATTACCACAAGGACGATATCCGTTTTAATATCCTCAGCCAAACCACCGGCAGTGTATTGCTGAACGACCAGGTGGTAAGCATCATAAAGGAAGATCCGGCGCAAAACATCTGGATCGGCACTAATGATAAGGGGCTGGATATCTGGAACCGCAAAACCAACCAGCTCACTTATCTGATGCACTCGGAAACCAACCCGAATAGCATTAGTTCAGACAATATCAAATCCATAGCATTTGACAAGAACGGCAATGCGTTGATTGGCACGTTTAACGCAGGTTTAAATGTGATCGATAAAAAAAGCGGAGGCATTAAAAAATACCGGCACAACCCCAGGGATACCGCTTCCATCAGCAGTGATATGGTGCACGCATTGCTGCACGATCAGCAGGATCGCATCTGGGTCGGTACCCGGTCCGGACTCAGCCGTTTTGATCCCCAGCAACAGCGTTTTATCCGTTTTGGTCAGGACTTTCCCGGAAAACAACTGAGCTCGGAAGGGATCACCTCCTTGTTACAGGATCATAAAGGGCGTATTTGGGTGGGTACCATCAATGGCATGAACGCTTTTGCCCCGGACCTGAGCCATTTGGATGTATTTGCCGGCAGCACGCTGTCTAACGAGCTGGTCAATTGTATCGCAGAAGATCAAAGAGGCCGTATTTGGGTGGGCACAAGAGATGGGCTGAACCTTTTTGACGAACAACAGCACCGGTTTATACCCTATACCGACCCGGATCATTCCATTGAAGGCGGCATTTTTGGGATTCAGCCGGATAATGCGGCAGGCATCTGGATCGCAACCAGCAAAGGCCTGATCAAACTGAACGATCAATTAAACAAAACGGAGGTTTTCAACCGGGAAACAGGAATGGGCAGCATGCAGTTCAGTCTCCCCGCTTTTTGCAAAACCGGCGATGGTCTTCTTCTTTTCGGCGGACTGAACGGCCTTATTTATTTTTACCCCCAATCGCTCCAGCTAAAACCTTTTGATCTCCGTATCACCTTTACCGGTCTGGACATTTTTAATACGCATGTGGCTCCGGGCAGCAATTATAATGCGCTGGACAAAGCTATTGGCGAAGCCGGTATCGTAACCCTTTCGCATGAATACAAACAGTTCACGATCTATTTCAGTACGTTCAACTTTATCGCGCCCAACAGCATCCAGTATCAATACCGGCTAAGGGGTTTTAATAACAACTGGCAGTTCTGCGAAAACATACCCAAGGCCACTTTTACCAATTTAAAGCCCGGTAATTACACGTTTGAAGTGCAGGCCATCGGCCCGATGGGCGAAAAGAGCCCCGTCAGCACCCTGCAGGTCCGGGTGCGGCCGCCCTGGTGGCAAAGCAACGGCTTTTATTTATTAGTGGTGCTGATGCTGGCAGCGATCAGCTATATCGCGTATCGTGTCATTAATGAACGCATTAAAGCAAAATCGGCATTAAAAAGAGAGCGGAGCGACCGGGAAAAAGCAGAATACCTGAGCCAGATGAAAATGGATTTTTTCACAAACATTTCCCATGAGTTTAAAACACCGCTTACCCTTATTATTGCGCCGTTGGAAGAAATGCTGGGCAAAGCGATCCCTGAAAAAAAACTGCGTAAATACCATGAACGTATGTTGGGAAACGCCAAAAGACTTTACCAGCTGGTAGATCAACTGATGGAGTTCCGGAAAACCGAAAACGGTTTGAAAAAACTGGAACTGGCTGAAGGCGACATTGTTGCCTTGCTGCAAGAGGTGTATGCTTCTTTCCTTGAACTCTCCCGGCAAAAGGGAATCAAATACTTTTTTAAGGCGAACCGGTCGGAATTCCATTGTTCTTTTGACAGGGATGCTATCGAAAAAATATGCAACAACCTGCTGTCGAATGCTTTTAAATACACAAAGCAGGATGATGCTATTGATCTGTGCTTTGAGCTCCGGAATGATCAAATGGTTATAACGGTGCGCGACACCGGGCCGGGAGTGGCTGCAGTAAATCATGAACGGGTATTTGAGCGCTTTTACCAGGTGCATCATTCGGATGCCCACCGGGGCTCCGGCGTTGGGCTTGCCTTTGCAAAAAGCCTGGCAGAACTGCATCATGGCAATATTTCCATTGAAAGCGAGCCGGGTAAAGGAACCGCATTTATAGTTCGGTTGCCGGAGGGTCGCAATCAATACCGGGCGGAGGATTTTACAGCGGAGCACCAATACACCCTGCTGCTGGACAACCTGACTGCCACCGCGTTTGACAGCAATGAGACTAACGAAGGTTTGCCCGAACCGCCTGCGCCGCATGATCAGCAATTGCTTATTGTTGACGACAATGAGCAGATTGTGGAGTACCTGGCCGGCTACTTTGGAAACCAATTTAACATCACTAAAGCTTATAACGGTGCGGAAGCATTGGAGCAGGTTGAAAAACAAGCGCCGGATATTATTATTTGTGATGTGATGATGCCCGGAACCGATGGTATGCAGTTCTGTAAAAAAATAAAACAGAACATCATAACCTGCCATATCCCCGTGATCCTGTTAACCGCCAGAAATGAAGCGGCCAATCAGGTTAAGGGGCTGGAGGCCGGCGCCGATGATTATGTAACCAAACCGTTTTCGCTACCGGTGCTGGAGGCCAAAGTGCAAAATATTATCCGCTCCCGCAGACGTTTAAAAGAATACTATTCCTCGGCTACAGAGATCGTCCCGGAGAATATTGCGCTGAATACTCTGGATGAGGAATTTTTACGCAATGCCATTACCATTATTGAGGAAAGCCTGAATGATCCTGAGTTCTCCGTGTTGAAATTCAGCCGGAAAATTGGCATGAGCCGGTCCAGCCTTTACCTGAAATTAAAAGCGATCACCGGCGAATCCACCACCGATTTTATTAAACGGATCAAATTCAAAAAAGCAGCAGCGCTTTTGGAAAGCAAAGAATATTCTGTTACTGAGGTTGCTTATATGTCAGGGTTCAGTTCCCTTTCTTATTTTTCAACCTCCTTTAAACAATATTTCGGCTGCCTGCCGACAGAATACCTTTCCAATAAGCCAACCGAGCCTTAAAATAGTCAAAAATCATCCATTTCTAAAGAAATAAAACCATTTTTGAACCCTTGTTTTTGTCGTTGCGCTTTATTTTGAAGTCTGTATGGGGGACGCTTTTTTGTCTTCCGGCTGGTATTATTAAACAGAAAAGATGACAGAGATGTATGCGATTGCTATTGATGTAGGCAGCACTTATGTAAGAAGCGGCCTCATTAACTTAAAAGGTGAAATTGTTTATTCGTTTAAAATGCCGTCAAAAGCTGTTTTGTCGGAAGGAGAGATCATTGCGCTGATCAATGCCGCCGTACGCAAATGCGCAGGTGCTGCAGATAACTCCGTATTAGGAGTGGGCATTGGTTTTCCGGGAATAGTGGAAAACAATATAATCCTGGGCGGGGTCGATAATTTGCCGGGGTTTCATAATGTAGACCTGGGTTCACTGATCGCCGCATCAACGGGGCTAAATGTATTGGTGGACAACGATGCAAATATGATGGCCTGGGGTGAACTGCAATTTGGCGCCGGCAAAAACTGTTCGGATGCTGTATTCCTGACCGTTGGGGCGGGCATTGGTGGTAGCGCTGTGATTAACAATAAATTATATGGTGGCTATCGGAATAAGGGAATGGAATTCGGTCATATCGTCATCAATTTTGACGGACCTGCCTGTTCCTGCGGCGGCCGGGGCTGTTTTGAAGCCTATGCCTCTATAAAAGCTTTAATAAAGGATTATGCCCGGCTTACGGGAAACAATATATCAGACCTGAATGGCAAGATCATTACCCGGAATTATCTTGCCGGAGAAACGGCCGCTGTGGAGGCAATGAACCTGCATTTTCATTATATGGCAGCAGGCATCACGAGTTTGATCAATATTTTCAGTCCTCAGAAACTGATCATCGGCGGAGGTGTTTCCGATTCGGGCAATTTTTATGTGCAGGAGATCAACCGGAGGGTTGCCGAAAGAGCTATGCCCGACACTTTTAGTGATTCCATGATCGTTTGTTCGCAGATGGGAAATGAATCCTGTTTACTGGGTTGCGCCAGCCGGGTATTTTCTACACCGATGCTGCTGCAATCTAATTCGTAGGGGCTGATAATGATCAGACCCTACCTAAATATGCAGACAATTATTGCCTATCATATTTAGCCACATCCGGAACTTCATCCACTACCTCCTGCCGCACTATTTTGTTGCCTTGTGTTTCCAATAACATGGAGCTACCGGGAATCTTCGGCGTTAATTTTCCACCGCCAAATGATACCGGCGCATTACCATAGTTGAAAAAAGAATGGCTGCCAGCCACCTGTAAAACTGCAGGCTTATCGGCGTCCAGTTGTACTTTCATATTCCATTCCCCAACCTGTACCTCCGTCAGCCCTCTCACGTTATTTACCGTTTTCAGTATTTCAGTTTTACCTTCATGTATTTGAATGATAGTGAAAAATCTGAATTTTTGCGCGGGCGGGGATGTAATGCCTGCATGCCATTGATCGGTATACTCCCGTAATTTATTCCCATCGGTTAGCTTCATCCAGTTTATAGCGGGTTCGGCAAACCTGTGGTGCACGGTCATCTGCAAGGGCGCCGCTGCAAATACGCTTGCATTCGCGTTGCCCAAATCCGTTTTGATCTCGAAGTTCTGCCGGGTAGCATTGTCCGTTTTATCCGCAACGATTGTATAAAAAGGTGCATGAAACTGTGTGGTCCATTTTATGGGTTTGCTGGCTTCCAATTCATCGTACAGCACAATATAACCACCGCTTAATTGTAGCATATGCCGGCGGTATAGCGTCACGCCGGGATCGCCGAATCCATTGGACCGATCGGGCTGAACGTTAATTTGTTTAAAGCGGTCTAACCAAAAAGCGCTTTTTATTTCCCCGTAAGCATTTGAAGCATCGCCCAGGGCATACTGGATTTCCTTTCCGCTGATGGAACGGGGGATCCAGCCATATCCTTCCTCTCCTATTTTTTGACTAAGGCTGTCAGCCAGTATCGTACAGTAGGCTCTTGTATTGCGATAATCCAATAAATTATGCCGGTCGCTAAACTGGCTGTAGTAGCCGCTGGCGCCCAATAGGGTTTTGCCTTTATAATTAATGGTAAAGCCGTTTTGCCCGGCATGTCCATGCCCTGATGAGCCAAAAGGATTGCTTATCAGAAAGCTGCAAATGGTATTCCCTGCTTTAGTAAGATCCTCCGTCATCGCCGCCAGGCCAATATCAGCAAAGGTTCTTGAACGCGGCAAATCCAGTGGTGCCGTGGCTTTCAAAGAACGGGAAGGATTATAGTTCAGTAACCGGAAAAAAAGATAATCATCTGTTTTTTTAAAGAATTCGGGGCGCGTTCTTTTTATTTCGTCCACATACCAGTTAAGATATGGGTTGTTTAATTTATAGGTAAGCGCATCCGCAAATAACCCATACCCGGCTATAATGCCATTTCTCAGATCCTCCCACTGATCGCCGTAGGCGGTGGAGGTCCCGGAGGGAGGAAAAGAATACAACAAATAGTAGGGCAGGTTTTGCATCCAGGGCGACTGAAAATAATCCACTCCCGAAAGGTCGCCAAATAATTGAGAGAGGTAAATAATAGAACGAAAACTTACTAAAAAATAGCCGTTGCTTTCATGCCAGCCGCCATCGGTAGTACCCAATACGGGAAACCGGGCCGACCATACTTCATACATATAAGTAAACCACTCTTTCGCTTCAGGCACTTCGCCCAAAAGGGCTACCGTGCCAATTGCCAGGTTACGAAGGGTGATCTGCCACACATGATTATCGCATAAATGAAGCTCAAAACGATTGGGCAGGTCGCTGTATATCTGTTTAGCCCTTTTTACCATTACTTTTTTAAAAAGCTCTTTTTCGCCGGGGCTGATAAAATCATAGCCCAGATCGTAAAACCAGCCCAGGGCTTCCAATACAGCGCCATTGTTGAAATCACTGCGTGTAGCCCAGTTTTGATCAGGATCCATGTGCGCAAGGTTCAGTGCCCGGCGTTTGGCATCTTCGATAAAACGTTTATCTTTTGTCAGGTAATAAGCGATACAAAGATTGCGTACCGGGTTACCCACCCTGTCACCAAAATCATGATACATCCGGTCCATAAGGCCCTCCAGCTCTTTACCTTTTTTACCCACCGTATCGATCTGGCGTACCGGGCTTTCATCTGGTAAGGGCTCCCGCATCAGCTTTTCGGCAACAGCAATAAATTTTTTTGCTTCCGGATTATCCTGGTTGTTCTTATAAAATGTTTCTTTACCGGCATGCAGGTTCCACAGGTGCGGATGCGCCCCCTCATTGCGTTGCAACACCTCATTTACGGGCGGTGCGGGTTTTGTGCCGGCCGAGTTTGCTGCTACCACAAAATCATATACCGGCGACCAGGTCCATTTACCGGAGTTCTTTAACGCATAGCCATATTTCCAGTACCAGTGCCCGGGCTTCAGCGCCTGATGCAAGGGATATACGGCCCAGGCCTGTTCTTTGCTTTTGATAAGATCAGCTGAAAAATTTTTATCCGTTGCCAGTAATACCTGGTAGCGGATCTTGCCGATATTGGGCTCCGCAGGCATTGCACTGCCGCTTTCCATGGGCAGCACTACAGTAGCACCATTGGTCGCCGGCCAGGTCAATGCCGGGGCATCCGTCGGCACCGTAATACCATTGATGGGATAGGGCCATTCCCTCACACGTGCGTGTAACTTTTCTGCTGTTAGTTTAATAACAGGCGATTGCTGGGCATTCAATGCCGTGCCGAAACAAAATGCGATTATCGTAAAGAACTGCTGTTTCATTATTACTTTTAACATTGCGTTTGTTTTTGAACCATTAAGAAAACGGTTTAATGGTTTGTCATTCGTCGCTTTCCTGGGCAAAAAATAAAATTTAAACAATTGCATTTACAGAACTCCTTCCTTTACAAACGGGTCATTGTTTTTTATACCCCATTGTTTTAAATACCTGCGCATAACTGTCAATTGTTTTTTATACGCTGCATTAACCGCCAGGTTATTCATTTCGCCGGGGTCTTTGGAAAGATCGAATAGCTGTTCTTTGATTGCGCCTTTATTGTAGATGATATATTTAAAATTTTTCGTAATAACCGCACGGCCATTAATGCCCAACAGGGTTTCATTATCAGCAAAATCAGTTTCAATAACCAGCGTGTCGCGCAAATTTGCAGCAGGGTTGATAATTCTTTTGCTGATGTCCGCGCCTTTCAGATAGGCGGGAGCCTGCACGCCGGTAAGTCCGCAGATGGTCGGGATCAGATCCGTACCATTGCATACCAGGGATGCATCCGTCTTTTGCTTCCAGCTTCCGGGTTTTGAAATAATAAAAGGGACCCGTGCCGACTCCTCGTACAGGATCTGTTTCTGGTTCCAGGAGTGTGCGGCATAACCATCCCCATGATCTGCAGTAAAAATGATAATGGTGTTTTTTTCCACCCCATATTTTTTTAACGATGCCAGCACCATTTCAATATAATGATCCACTTTTTCCACCAGCCGGTTATAGGCCCAGCGGTATTGTCGCCACTGATCAGCCGTCCAGTTTACGGATGGATAGGTGCGCACGTTAGACGACTGTTGCTCCCGCACTATTTTGGGCTCATTTGCCGGAATGGCCCAGTTGGCGGGCAATTGCGGGCATTGATCCGGAGGGGGCGCCGCTGCCAGCAAGTCCATTTTCAACGCTTCGCCACGTGCCCATTCACAAATGTCGTGGGGGTTTAAAAAAGAAGCCACCAATAAAAACGGGTTGTCCTTATTTTCTTTTATAAACTGCGCGCAATAGGAAGGAGTAGCCGCATCGTTATAATCCTGGAACTTTGTATTCTTAATAAACTCAAAGCCATGCTGGCTGATCTTTTCCGCCAGCAACGGCAGGTGCCATTTTCCCACGTAACCAGTTTTATAGCCTCCTTTTTTTAAGATCGCGCCCATCATCAGCAAGCTGTCCGGCCATTGCCCGTCCTTTTCCGGCGCATTTCCAACAAAGCCGGTTTCAAAAGGCATTTTCCCGCTGAAGATGGAGCTGCGGGACGGAGTGCACAAGGGCTGCGCGCAATAAGCTCTTGTAAACCGTACCCCGCTGGCAGCCAGCTGGTCCATGGCCGGCGTATGCAGATCCTTATTCCCTGCAACGCTCATGGCATCCGCCGTTTGCTGATCCGTTATAATGACCAGGATATTGGGCCGCTGTGCCTGCTGCGCAAAAAGCGCGAGGCTTTTATAAAAGATCAATGCCGTAAATAATAATTGTTTATACATAACGTTTCTATTATCGGTGTTCGTTCGTTGTTATCGAAATCATTGGTCGCCCCTACAAGGCCAAATCATTATACATTTTTCTACAGATATTGGGCCCCTAAAGGGGCCTGAGTTTAAAGGCATCTGATTGTTATTCCTGATCAACCCGTTAACCTTTCAACTTTTAAACTTGTCAACCAGCTACTCCTCCCCCTCCGCGCTTTCCCCCCGGTGCCGCAACGGCAGATCTATACTTTCGCCGTCCTTACAGAATACCGAAATGAAGGTATTCCCATTTTTAATAATTGAAGCTGCCAGGGCCGGCACCTGCTGCGTATTATACCACTCGCCTTTGAGCGTAAGGGTGATCACCCGGCCTTTTGCCCAGGCATTGGTGATGCTGTCTGGCATATGCGACATATTATGATTCCATCGGGCCTGGCCAATATCCGGACCGGCAACAGTGAGCAGCAGGCGACCGTTGGTTTCGTTGAACTGCGCGAGCACCGGCGCATCTGCTTTCAGGAGCAAGCCTCCCTTCAATAGTTCATTTGGCTCAAACACAGCGTAGGCCGTAATCCCGGAAGCCTTGTGCGAAATGCTATGCGCTACATTGTCTTTTTGCAGTACCGTGTAAGTTTTAGACTGCAGGTAGCGCTCGGGGTTTTTGCTATGCAGCAAGATCTCGTATTCATAGCCTCCACCGGCAGGGTGTGTGCCATGATCCAGCCAGGCCTTTAAGTAAGTACCCTCTACCGGGCTATAGCTGGCATTCTTCCATTGATAAGATTGCTGCGGTCCCTGTACCCAGCGAAGCTGCTGTCCTTTGGGAATGATGTATTGCAGGCCATTCTGATCTGTAAAATAGCCTCCGTCTGCCTTTTGCTCTGTTGCTGTTTTTTGCGCGATGGGCTTACCGTTAAAGTAATTGTTTCGTTTTTCGTCTGCCCGGTATTGGAATAAAGTGGTTACTGTTGCATACCGGTTGTCGTTGTTGCGGATGCCCGAGCCCAGGCAAATGATTTCATCACCGATAAAAAACCAGGTTTTCTTCGCGCGAAAACTATTGTCAAACAAAGACCGGTCGGTATCCGGGAAAACATCATCCCGCAAATCCAGGGCAAAAAGTCCGTTGGTACCCTGTTTCAGTCCGCTGGCTACCACGCTCTCCGAAAAATTCCGGTGCTTGCCTTCCACATATTTTGGATCGGCCTGTGGGTAATATAATATTTTATCAGCGGGCAGTTTTTTGGTGGTTGCCCCTGGCAACATCGACCAGTCGAACCCTTCATTCAAAGCCATTCCCATGCCATCAAAACCTTCTTTCTCATCGCCCTGCGCGGTCACCAGCATGCCATAACTCAGGTAGCGGCCCAGGTTGTTTTCGCCTTTTCCGGCCTCGTAATCCCAAACATATTTGTTATAGCCTTTTACGGTGGCAAAAGCATCGCCCCGCCGGTAGGTTAGTAAGCCGGAATAAGGCATTACGGTTACGCCATCCACAGGCTTATGTTGTACGTTTCCCATCTGGTTGTGCAGGCGCACCATCAGGTTCAGCGTGCCATACGTGCCGGAATACGTGAGCGCCGGGAGTAACATTTTGTTGAGCTCTTCTGGCTGCGCGATGCTATAAATATAATTATACAGCGCCGCCAGTTCCGGATCGCGGGTACTGTCTCCGGACAGGCTCATGTATGCAAAAGCGGGCATGCTGTTACCATCGATAGAACTGTTATTCAGCGGAAAGCGGCCGCTTACTCCGTAATGGATCTGCACGCCAAAAGCAATGGCCGCCTGTTGTTTCAATGCTGCTGTCAGATTATGGGCAGACGCTGCATTCATGGCGTATTGTGTTCCGTCCAGCAGCCAATGGATCAATGTCATCGTATTGAGTGCATTGGTTCCATAAGCGTTCAGGTAGGTGCCCCGATGGTGGTAAATAGAATAATCCGGTTTAAAGGTATCGCCATAGCCGGGCGCAAAGCCCGCTACATAATTCATATATTCTTTAAACTGTTCCAGTAATTGCTGCTTACGCGCATCGTCCTCCATCAGTAAAATGGTGATCAGCTTTACCAATGCGCCGCCGCGTACCTTATCAGAATTTTCACCACGCGTAGCATCCAATTGTAACAAGCCTCCCATGCGCGTATGCCAGAGCAGCATGTCTACCTCCGGCTTTAATTTATTTTGTGCCTTTAGCTCGTCCCGCATCAGGAAAATGGCCGTGGCAATGGGCGTTAAGCGGATCACATGATCCACTGTACCCATGGCGCTGCCCACTGCCCAGCCCTGGTCCAGGAAATAATCCAGCGCCGTCAGCAAGCGTTCTTTTGATTGCGCTGTTCCATTCAGCCGATAGTCGACTGCCAGGGGAAATAATAAGGCTTGCGCCACATTATCAAATACCTGCCCCTCCGGTGCCGGATGCTCATCGCGTATCGCGAACAACGGCGCTCCGTTTACTATACCATTTACTCTTTTTATTTGCAGCTGCTCATATAGTTTGTTGGCTGCTTTTAGTTTCGATTGCATTGCGCTCTCAATACCCGTGTTGCGCTGCTTCCAATCCCTGGTCTGATCACCCAGTATCAGGAACTCCAGGCGGGACGCGATCTTTTTACTTGTCCCGGCAACAGCAGCTACATCTGTTTTTTCATTAAATGTAGCCGATTGAAAGGCCCGGAAGGGTTTCAGGATTTCATACCCATCTGCAGAGCGCAGGTTACGTTTTTTATTTTCAAACTGGAGATCGGAATTTCTTTTATTGGATACAAAGCTGAGCAGGGTCAGGTGATCGATAAACAATTTCCCCTCCTGTTGTTGTACGTTTTTAGGAAACACAACCAGGGCCAGCAGGGCATCGCTGCCTTTATAGCCCGGTATTTTTGCGTCTTCATCAAAGCAAATCCAAACGGTGCGCCAGCCGGAAAAGTCAAGATTTACCGTAAACCGGTACTTGGGCGATTGACGTGCTGCTGCCACACTACTTCCGGCCTGGAAGACCATCTGGCCAGATGTTGGTTTTTCCTGGTACAACCAGATCTTCATACCCCCAAACCTGCCTTTGGGATAGAATGACGGTTCAAACACTTCCGGGATGCCACCAGGGTAAACAGCCCCCGCTTCCTTCAGCCCTTTGAGGCCGGCCACTTCCAGCGCCGCTTCTTTTTTCCAGTTCCAGCAAAGCGAACGCTGCCCGTCTTTATAATGCGCGGTTGAAAAAGAGAGGTTGCTGTTTTGTGCCGTCCACCCCTCCTCGTCCCGGTCCGTTTCAAAACCATATTGTCCGGTAATAATTTTGGTTGCAGCCGTTTCTTTTTCCTGCGCCTTTAGCTGAAAGCAGACTAACACTGCAAGCCCAAGTAATACCTTTACTTTTTTAACCATGTTATAACGCCTTATTAAAAATAGCTTCTGCCTCTGCATCCTTATATTGCCGGATCTGTTCCAACAATTGTTTTTTAAGCACTGCCACAACAGGAGCCATCTTCGGATCATTATAAATATTTTTTAACTCGTGGGGATCCTGTTGCAGATCAAGCAATTCCCAGCTTTCTACCTTACCATAAAAACGGATCAGCTTATAGCGTTTGGTCTTAATACCAAAATGCGGCGATACGGCATGTTCCCCGTTCTCGTAATAATGATAGTACAAGGCATTGCGCGAAGCATATTTTTTATTCTGCAGCAATGGTAAAAAAGAGATCCCCTGCATCCGTTCCGGAACACGCGCACCGGCGAGTTCTGTAAAAGTGGGCGCCAGGTCGATATTCATTACATAATCATTGATGATCCTGCCGGGTTTGATCACGCCCGGGTAACGCATTACCATGGGCGTGCGGAAAGATTCTTCATACATAAAACGTTTATCGAACCAGCCGTGCTCGCCCATATAAAATCCCTGGTCCGACATATAGATCACTATCGTATTTTTTGAGAGGCCGTTTTTGTCGAGATAATCCAGGGTCTTGCTGATATTCCGGTCCAGCGATGCAGCCGTTGCCAGGTAGTCCTTCATATACCGTTGAAACTTCCATTCGGTAAGTGCCTTTCCTTTCGGCGCTTTGGCATCAAGGTCTTCCTTTATTTTAGCATAATAGGCAAACCATTTTTGCTTCTGCTCTTTCGTCATCCGTTTTACATTGTCTTCAATTGCCAGCGAATCACCCGGTTCATAGATCTTAAGATCATGCAGCATGCGCATAGTTTTGGCAATGGTCATGTCCTGTACTGCAGCAGCTTTGCGCGTACTGTAATTGTCAAAAAAATCGTGGGGCAGCTCAAAATTTATATCGTCGTACCGGCCCAGGTCTTCCAAAGCGGGCATCCAGGTACGATGCGTGGCTTTATGTCCGATGACCAGGCAAAAAGGTTTTGAGGCATCCCGGTGTTGCAGCCAGTCTTCCGCAACATCCGTTATAACATCCGTTACGTAACCATTGTATCGCTTTGTATGATTACCTGTCTGGATAAAGTCCGGATTATAATACTGCCCCTGCCCCGGAAGGATGCTGTAATAATTGAACCCCTGCGGGATGCTGTCGCCCAGGTGCATTTTGCCGATCCAGGCGGTCTGATAACCCACGCTCTGTAAAACTTTTGCAAAACTGCCCTGGTTAAAATTAAAATTGAAATTTACGTTATCCTTAAAGCCATTTATATTGCTGTACGTGCCCGTGAGAATACTGGCCCTGCTGGGTCCGCAAAGGGAATTGGTTACATAGGCATTACTAAACAACGCCCCTTCTTTTGCCAGCCGGTCGATGCCTGGTGTTTGTACCTGCGTGTTGCCATAGGCGCTGATGGCCTGGAAGGCGTGATCATCAGAAATGATCAATACAATATTCGGGCGCTGCGCCTGCAGGATGCCGGTAAGCAGCACCAGCAGTAAAGCAAGCGGTAATTTCTTTTTCATTTGGGCTGACATTTTTATTCGTTTCATTTTTCTTTGAATGAAGTTGTTTAAACTTTTTATAGAAACAATGTTGAACCTGGCTTTCCCGCTGATTTTAAGCAGATCTAATACACCGCTGATATCCGCAGATTGATTTTCTGCGAAAATCTGCGCAAAAAAATCGGCGTTATCTGCGGGAAATACAAAGGAATCTGAAAATTTAAACAACTTCAATATAAAATCGCTAATAGCAGACCTTTTACATTCTTTATGTTTGTTGATCCAGTAGGGACCTCTCCACTTCGGTCGAGGTGACGGTTCCGGATCATCGATGCTGCTGGCTGTATCCCGCCAGGTTATACACTACCGGTGTAGTACTGCTGCCCACACGGTAGATCCCGAATTTGAAATAGTAGCCACTTTCATCGTTTCTGCCGATGGCGATAGTTTGATTGTTTACAAGGTGCTCGCTCTGTTTCTTTTTGCCCTTTTGATACTGCATCAATACATCCAGCTTACCCGGCCGATCCATTTTATTATTTGCACCACCGTAGGTGGACCAATCGATGGCCACCGTAAACGTCACCCAGGTATCTTTAGGAAACGCGTCAAAAGCGGTTTTATAAGCGATGGTGGAAATTTTATATTCAGAACGTACCGGCTGCATAATGGCGTCTTTTGCAGGATTGGACAGGGTGCGGTCCGTTTTATCGGTCATCCATTTGCTGTCGGAATTGGCTTTTATATAAAACATATTATTGGAGAACCCGAAGGCCAGCGGCGGATAACCACCCTGCTCGATCTTCCAGCCGTTCTTTTTACCCGCCTTAAAACTTTCTTTTCCGTTCTTACCTGTTACCTTTATTTTCTCGTGCCCCAGGTCCTTTGCAAACACCATGCTATCGCTTAATTTAACAAACTGCTCCGGCGTCAGCTGCATAATTTTTCCGGAGGGATCCTGTACCAGTGTACGCGACGGCATGCCGTGCCATTGTGCGAAAATGGTATTTACATCTGCCGCCAGTGCGGAAGGAACATACACAGAAAAAGTATAGGTCCATTTCGACCCCTGTTTGCATTGCCCCTTCCCCCGGTCGTAAACCATTTTCAGGATCTGATCCGTGGCATATGTTGCCGATGGCAATCCTTTGTAGTCATCAGTTGTGGAATAGCAGTAACAAAGCTCCGCGCGGCCTTTGGTGCTGCCCTCTTCATATCCTTCCAGCGAGTTGTCTTCGCCTTTCAGTTCAAACCGGTATGAGGGTTTCCCGTTAAAAAGGAGTGCCGCATCTTTCTGAATAGAATAAGGCCGGTCGATACCAACTCCTACCCAGGCATTATCCACTACATCCGCCCTGGCGGCGGTATCCGCCTGTACGTTTACCCTGGTGAGGACCGGCTCCAGGCCTTTTTGTGCTGTAGCACTAATGCTCAACAGTATTGGCAATAGCCCCGTCCAGATATGTATTCTTTTCATTTTGTCTTTTTATTTTTCGCGGGAAAAAAGTTCTTTTAGTTTAATTGTTTTATTATTTACCAGCGGTTTTGCATAAACGGCAATAAAGAACAGGTAGCCCAGTGTTACATAAAGAAATAATAGGGCGTAGCGAAGCCCTATAGCATCCCCCAGCGCACCAACAATCAGCGGAACCAGGGCGCCGCCAAAAATGCCTGAACATAAAATGCCTGAAAAAGAGCCATGGTGTTTGCTGATGGAATTCAGCGCCAGCGAGAATACTACAGAAAACATTACCGAAATGGTAAACCCTGCAGCCGGAAAGGCCCATAGGGAAAGTTCCTTGCTGCCGAACAACGCCATGCTTAACACCATTGCAGATAATATACAGGCGATCTTCAATACCTTTTTTGAATCCCAAAGCTTTAGTACCACAAGTCCTAACAAACAACCGATGGTCATCAATCCCCAGAACCATGCAACGGCGTTGGCGCCGCCTTTAGCGGGATCTACTTCATGGTAGCGTTTTAAAAATTCCGACATCCAGTTGGCGAGTGATTGCTCTGTACCTACATACGCTACAATGCCCAGGAAGAATAACCATACATCGCCTTTTCCCAGTAACTCTAGGTACACTGAAATAGCCCCGGATTTTTCATCCTCTTTTAACTCCACCACCGGCATTTTAATCAGCGCCAGCAATACCAGCATCGATACAAAAATGAAACTGAACAACCAGTACAGTGCCGTCCAGTGCAGCCCGTTTTTCACCAATCCTCCCAATAAACTGGCCACCGGATTCGTAACGGGTTGTGTGGCCAGCGCTTGCATCAGATAGGTAAACACAAACGGACTTACAAATGAGGCCAACCCAAATACGAGCTGCCCCATCACCGAAAAGAAAGCAAAGTTTTCTTCTCCGCCGGCGGTGCGCATCAACGGATTGATGATCACCTGCAACATCGCCATCCCTGCACCGATGATAAACAGCGAAGCTAATGCCATATTGTACTGGGGGTTAAATGCAAAGATCAATGCGCCGCAAAAATTCAGCGCAAAAGCGATCAGCATCGATTTTTTTTCGCCCAGTCGCTCAATCAGCATCCCCGACGGGACCGACATTATTCCATAAGCTAAAAAAAAGGAAAACGGCAGAAAGGCCGCCATAGTAAGACTCAAGTGATAGGTTTCAATAATAATGGGCATCAACGGGCCCAGGATGTTTGTTACAAAAGAAATAACAAACCAGATCAACAGGATCACTCCTACTAAAAAATTATTCCGCTGGTGCATTAATTGATTCTTTGAATGATTATTTTGATACTTTATGATCAGGCAGTATGGCGAAACACTGTTGCAGCGCAGCCCAGCAAGCCCGCTTTATTGCCCAGGGCAGCCGCAGCCAGGATGGTGTACTCAGCGGCAGCGGGCATCGCTATTTGTTTTACCCGGGTTGCAATTTCATTAATATAAAAAGCTCCGGCCTCGCTGATACCGCCTCCTATGATCACTTTTTGCGGGCTAAATACATTGATGAACCCCGCAATACCTGTAGCCATATATTCAAAATGCCGGTTCATCGCCGTTAGGGCAGCCGGATCTTTTTGCAAATAGGCCTCTACAATTTTTTTGCCGTCTATCACTGTATCGGGCTCTTTTTTTAAGGCCCTATAATTGCTGATCAGCGCCGTTACCGAAGCATAGGCCTCAAAACAGCCCCGGCCACCGCAACAACAGGGTATGCCATCCTGCTGCAAAACGATGTGCCCCAGTTCGGTGCCCCGGTTTTTATAGCCTCCATACAACTCATTCCTCAGCACCAGGGCGCCACCAATGCCGGTACCCACCGTCAGAAAAACAATGTCGGTACAGCCTCTTGCTGCACCATAGGCCCATTCTCCTACGCCCATCATGTTGGCATCATTATCCACAAGCACCGGATATCCCGTTTGCTGCTGCACTATTGCTCCCAGCGGCAGATTTTCAAATCCCGGCAGGTTATCGGCGCCGCCAATCACGATGTTCTCTTCTACAATGCCCGGAAACCCAATGCCCACACCGCTTACAGCCCCTCCTGCCTTATCGGCACATTGCTTTATAGAAGCTATGATCGCTTCAATTATTGCCTTCTCAGTTGTGGCATCATTGAGTGGATGCAGGAACGTATACTCAATCGTTCCATCAGTGTTTACTACACCACATTTAAGTGAAGTACCGCCCACATCTATTCCTATGGCAAATTTTTCTTTCAATTAAGGTATGCGTTTGAGGGTTATTAAAAATATTCCCGGCTACTCATCTATTTTAAATAATCGTAGGCTGAGTCTAACTTAAAGCGTTGCTGCATTTCTTTGCTCGGCCGCGGTTTTTTATCTACATCGCTAAAATACGGCGCTTTGTCCCAAATAGAAACATCACCTCCAATGGCACGCGGGTCCTTTGTTTGAACCAGGTAACCGGTCATTTTTTTCATCAGATCGGCTTTTACGGTTGCATATTTTGGATCGTTGGCCAGGTTCTTCAACTCGTAAGGATCGTTTTTGATATCGAATAATTCTATCTCAGGCCTTTTGCCCATGCCCATATTAAAGAATGGTTTTATTGCCAGGTCGTTTTTATGTTCCATGATGTAGTACTTGGTTTCGCCCGGCCAGTTCAGCATGTAGGGATCTATATCTCCATAAAAAGGAGGGTCGCCCGCCGGCCACCTGTCGGGGTAAATATTATGTATCAATAGAAACTCTTTGGTTCTGATGGCTCTGCCCGGATAGCCCAGTCCGTGCTGTCTTACAAAAGCATGACGTTCGCGCCCCAGCACCACAAAGTCCCTGTCTTCAGCTTTGGTCGCAGGTTTTTCATCCAATACCGGCAGCAGGCTTTTGCCCGTCATGGCAGCAGGTATAGCTACGCCCGCCAACTGCAGAATGGTCGGCGCCAGATCATTGAGCGTTACCAAGCCATCGGATACGGATTTTTGCTTAAACTTACCGGGCCACGATATCATGAGGGGAACGTGGGTGCCAAAATCATACAGGTTGGCCAGGCCTCTGGGCATTTGCCAGCCATTATCGCTGCATACTATAACAACAGTATTATCCAGCTCGCCGCTTTTCTTCAATTCCGCCAGGGCGTCTCCCACCTGCTGATCAAATCGTTCTACTGCTGCGTAGTAATCGGAAATATCGCCCCGCACCGGTGGCACATCCGGAAGGTAGGCCGGTACTTTTACTTTATTAGAATCGATACCCGCCTGCGTGCCCGATCCGGGAACATAAGGACGGTGCGGCTCGTGGCTGCACAACCAGTAACTCCAGGGGCTGCCTGCTTTTTTTTGCTGCATGAACTGCGCAAAACTTTCGTAGGGATTGCCGCCGGGATTGCGTTTGCGCCCATTGGCCTCAAAACTTCCCGGGCCCCAGCCCTTGCCCTGAAAACCCACCTGATAGCCGGAGGCTTCCAGCAGATCGGGATAAACCGTATCTTTTACCGGCAGGGTACCCCACAAATTGGCACCCTCTGCCAACCGCCAGTTATCCTGTCCGGTAAGAAAGCCTGCCCTGGAAGGCGTACAGGAGGGAGAATTGCAAAAAGCATTGGTGAAACGCACGCCATCTGCAGCCACTTTATCCATATTGGGTGTGCGTACTGAACTATCCCCGTAACAACCAACATGTTCAAAAAACTGGTTGTCGGACATGATGATTAAAATGTTGGGGCGTTTTTTTTCTTCTTTTTTTTCAGGCAATTTACAGCCGGCGAACAATAAAAGCAGCCCGGCGAAATAAAAGAGGTGCCGTTGTTTTATCATGATCAATTGATTTTATTATTGAAGTTGTTTAAACCAATTCTAACCACAGAGGGAACAAAGCTTTAACACAGAGCAGACAGCGTTTTATTAATAAATGTACTCCCTCTGTAATCGCTGAGTATTCTCTGTTTACGCTGTGGTTAAATTTAAAAGCCTAAACAAACACATTATCATTTTAATACCCGTTTACCATCCCGGGTTTTGACGGGTAATGGAACTGTTTACATCTTTTTCGTTTTGCGGATAAGGGAACAGCTCATGCTTGCCGGGTTTAAAATTAGTAAAGGCCGGGTAAGGATAGGTGGTTCTTATCGCCTGCGTCTTCGCATACGTATCTGCTATTTTAGCGCCCAGCAAATTCCAGCGTACCAAATCGGAGCGGCGCATGCCTTCAAAACACAATTCTTTAGCGCGTTCTGAAACCAGGGTATCTAAAAATTGTTGCTTCGTTAATCCTGTGGGAATATAAACCAGGTCCGTTGTAGGTTTGGCTGCCAGGGATGCGGTAATGATAGCACCCGTACCACCACCGCCGGTTATCGTAACCGTAGGAGCAGATGTATAACCAAAACCGGGGTTATTTACCGTCAGTGCTGTTATCTTATTGCCCGTGCGCGTAGCAACAGTAGCCGATGCATAGTTACCGCCGCCGCCGCTCACCTGGAGGGTTGGATTGCTGGTATACCCCGTGCCGCCGTTGGTAATCGTAAAGCTGATCGCGCTTCCTGCCATATCAAGACCGTACGCTCTTCTCCGCACCTGGTTGATGGCATCAAGCGCAATGGCATTGGGACCTTCGTTCAATTCATTTTCTACTTCTGCACGCATCAGCAGCAGATCAGAATAACGCATCACCACACAGTTGATATCAGTGCTATTTTGCTCGCTTATAGAATTGGTCTGGTACTCGCGGCTCCATTTGCCGGGCGCCCAGTTTTGGTCGGCAGTGCTGGTTGTGGGATACGTACGGCTTCCATCAGCAGCCACCGTATACCTTGCTACGGCAAAGTCTTTTCTAAAGTCACCCGCCTGGTAACTGTCATAAAACGGGCGTACCGTAGCTTCTCTTAAATTGGTTGCCGTGTATATCCCCTTTGCCGTTTGGGGAGCGTTCCAGAATCCAAAACGGGATGAATTGGGCTGATCGCCGGCAGGATCCGCAACCGTATAAAGCGCTATTTGAAAAATACTTTCAGTTGGCTCCATATTATGTTTACACTGATTGATGAACACCTGCGGATAGCTGGGATTCAGCTTATACGGATTGGCGGTCATAATATCATTGATCTGCGTTTGCGCAATGGTATAATAGTCCTTGTAATTAGCCGGCCGTTTCATGGTACCGTCCACTGCCAGCGAATACCCGCCCGCAAAAAGACAAACTCTTGCCAGCATTGCTTTTGCGCCCCATTTATTGATCCGCTCATCAGTAGGAACATCCGTCGGGAGCAGATCAATCGCCTCCTGCATGTCTTTAATGATCTGCGTGTAGATCGTATACCGGTCGGTTAGTGTCCCTTTCAGATTATCACCCGCCTTGGATGAGGTCGTTTTAAAAGGCACATCGCCCCAGAAACGCACCAGCTCGGAATAATAAAACCCGCGCAAAAATTTAGCCTCTCCTAAATTACGATTCAATAAAGCTTTTTGCGCATCGGTACCGGAAGTGAACTGGGCCATTTGCGGAATTTTTTCGATCACCACATTTGCCCGGTCAATTCCCTGGTACAATACGTTCCAGGTACTATAATAGATGTCCGTTTCCGGGATGCCCAGGTAGTGGGGAATGACGCGCCAGCTATCGACGCTGGTTCCTGAGATCTGGCTGATGTCGTTGTCGTTATCCAACACCATCGGCACATACCATCCATAACCCGAAAAATTGGATACCGACCCATATATACCCAAAGTGGCCATATATGCTTCATCTGTATTACTAAAAAAATTATCGCTGGTAAAATAGGAATACGCTTTGGTTTCCAGTGCTTTTTTGCAGGAACTTACGCCCAGCAAAGAGCCTGCAGTAAGCACCATCCATATAAAACTTCTTGATATCGTTCTCATTATGTAAAATCTTTAAATAAATTATAAGGATAAATTGACACCCGCTACAAATGATCTTGCGCGTGGATAGGCGCTGAAATCTACGCCCGGCGTTAGCGGATTGTTCACCACACTTACCTCAGGATCGTAACCGGAGTATTTGGTAAATACATGCAGGTTGTATCCGGTAATGTATATACGTGCATTCGCAATTTTTGCTTTTTTCAGAAGAAGTTTAGGCAGCGTGTACCCCAGGCTAACGGTGTTCAGTCTTAAAAACGACCCGTTTTCAACTAAGGTATTATACGGCCTGTCTGAAACAATACCTATATAGGAAGGAACTGTTTTTCCTTTATTCAACGCATCCAGTGCCGTAGGATCGGTTACCCGCTGACCGGTAGCATCAATCGTCATCCAGCGGTCGGCAAAGCGCGCTAAAGAGTTCTTATAATCCTGGCTTAAAGCCGCATTGTTCAATACATTGGCATTATAAATATCATTACCCACGGTAAAATTCACGAAGGCGCTCAGATCAAACCCTTTGTAGGTAACTGTGTTATTGAACCCGCCCGTGTATTTAGGATTGGTATTGCCAATAATGGTACGGTCCGCATCCGTTATTTTGCCATCCGGTGTTCCATTAGGACCGCTGATATCTTTAAACTTCTGATAACCCGGCTGCACGGTGCGATTATCCTGAACTACACCCGATTTTAAAGTGTAGGTATTGGTAGCAGCATTATAATCAAAATCACTCACCTGGTACAAACCATCAGTTACATATCCATAGATCATTCCCACCGGCTGGCCCACCTTCAGTATATAGTCGTTAATACTGGGATTGCTGTTGTAGCCGGTATAGCTGGGCAATACCATCGAGCTCTCGCCCTGGCTCAGCGACAGCACTTTTGTTTTGGGGAAGGAGATATTAAGACTGGAGCTCCAGCTAAAATCTGTTTTTTTAACGTTAACCGTGTTTAATGTAAACTCAAGGCCCTTGCTTGAGGTGCTTCCGATGTTTTGAAACTGGGTC
Source organism: Niabella sp. (assembly GCA_017744795.1). Lineage (GTDB taxonomy): Bacteria > Bacteroidota > Bacteroidia > Chitinophagales > Chitinophagaceae > Niabella. The sequence continues at coordinate 36,466 of JAGIAQ010000017.1, forward strand.
ACAAAACCTGAGCTTGAAGGGATGCGGCTATTGTAAAGCAGGTTCCGGGAACGGTTGTCATAAATTTCGGTTGTTAAGGTTATTCTTTGATTCAGAAAGCCCATATCGATCCCGATGTTGCGCCCTTCCGTTGCCTCCCATTTCAAATTGGGATTGGGAAGGTTATTTTCTGCTGCCGATATCACCACCGAATTGTTGAGGTTGTAGGAACCGGTACCATAAATACCTAACGCTGCATAGTTGGCAATCCGGTTATTACCCGTTAAGCCGTAACCCAAGCGTAGTTTTAAATCAGAAAAAACGGTATTGTTTTTCATGAAGTTTTCGTTGATGATCCGCCATGCCAACGCTGCTGAAGGAAAATAGCCCCAGCGGTTGTTGGCGCCAAATTTGGAAGATCCATCAGCCCGCATCGTAGCCGTAAACAGGTATTTATCCTTATAACTATAATTGGCCCGGGCAAAGTAAGACAGTAGTTTATCCTCTTCAGCATAGGAAGAAGGCGTACCCAATACCGTACCTAACGACAGGTTGTCCCATCCGCTGTTTACAGACGGAAAAGCGCTGGCGCTGGCGCTAAAATCTTCGTGATAGGTATATTGATATTCCTGACCTGCCATTACATCCACTTTGTGGTTCAATGCAAAAATTTTGCTGTAGGTAAGTGTGTTGCTATAAGTGAAACGAGGGTCCTTTGCCTGCGAAATACTGCCAAAAGGGCCACCGCTGCGGATCGCTGTAATCGACTCCTCGGTATTGAATTGTTTGACCTTCGTATCCTTGATCGTATAACCGATTACACCCCGGTACGTAAGGTCTTTGGTTAGTTTATATTGTGCCGTTGCATTCGCGTTCATTATATTAATGATGCCCTGCGTTAGCCTGGACCGGGCGCCAATTACCGGGCTTTGAAAAGTGGGAGCTCCTCCCGGGTTATCCACCGGGTCCGTTTCATAATCGATCAGGGCATCATCCGAAGTATTCCTTCCGGCCACCGGACGGTATTGTAAAATAGTTTGCAATACAGCCAGGCGGGCATTACCGCCTGCAGCAGGCGACAACCCTTCAATTTTTTGATTGGAGTAACTTACCTGGGCATTAACAGTAAGTTTTTCACCTACTTTTTGATTCACTGAAAGTTTGCCGATGTTTTTGGTAGAAGCACTGTTCAGCATAATACCCTCGTCCTTATTCCTCGAAAAGAACATATTGATCTTTGTATCCTTGCTTCCGCCGTTTATGCTCACTTTGTGGTATTGATTGTACACCGTATTGCCAAAAGTTTCCTTTTGCCAATCTATACCGGGACGGTTACCATATAATAGTTGCAGCGAATCGAAAGTCCCATACTGGCTGATAAAACTGGCGAGGCGGGTAGGATCACTCAGTGAACGCTCGTAGCTCAGCAATAAATACTGGTAGCCGTTCATTACAGGAATTTCCTTGGTGATGTGTTTGGCACCTACATAACCGTCGTAGTTTACGGATACTTTACCCGCCTTGGTTTGCTTGGTAGTGATCAGCACCACGCCATTACCGCCACGGGCGCCGTAAATAGCAATCGCAGAAGCGTCTTTGAGCACATCCACTGATTCAATATCCGTAGGATCCAGGAAGCCAAGACCATCGGTCTGCGGCACCCCGTCTATTACGTACAGCGGCTGGTTACTTTGCGAAATAGAAGTTCCGCCACGTATTTTAATTACAGGATCGGCGCCCGGAGAACCGTCGTTCATGGTTACCTGCACGCCGGCTAATCGCCCCTGCAGGGCCTGGCCCACATTCTGTACCGGAACTTTTGCCAGTTCGGCACCGCTTACGGAGCTAACGGCACCGGTAAGGTCTTTACGTTTTTGCGTTCCGTAACCAATAACCACCACCTGGTCCAGGCTCTTATCGGCTGCAATCAAACTGATGTTGAGCTGCTGGCGGTTATCGACCGACACTTCCTTTGCTTCATACCCGATATGGGAAATGATCAGCACGGCGTTGGGAGCAGCCAGCAGGGAATACTGCCCGCTTTCGGCCGTTTGCGCCGCGCGGGAACTACCCTTTTCATTAACCGTGGCTCCAGCCAGAGGCTGGCCCGATCCGTCGGTAACGGTTCCTGTTACTTTAATGGTTTGTGCCGTCAGGCTACCGGAAATTGCCGTAAATAATAATAATAAAATAAAAGGTAACCTCATGGCAGGTTTCAATTTTAAACAGGGTGAAGGGATCTTTTTAACTTGTACTTCATGGGGTACCTTTGTACCCGGTTGCGGGGAACCGCAGTTTAATTGGTTTTCTATCATAACAAATGGCATAATCTATACTCGTTTTTTGGATATTCTTGTCAATAATTCCGAATAGCAGTTGCTGCAGTTCAATCGTAAAATTTTACGGCAACAATCAAAACAATAAAGATCCGGTACTCAAAAGCCGACAAATTGTCGCAGGTGTTTATCTCTCTAAACCATCGCCTGTTCAACCTGCTGCCGGATTCCGGAAGAACCGCTTTCTTCTTTATAAATGTAGCATGGCTTTATCCGGAGCGGTTTAAAAATGGGTTTTTCTTTTTTCGATCTGGGTTATTTTTCCGGTTTTTTTTGCCCGGGAGATGGGATAAAAATATTATTGTGCTGATAATCAATATATTAATATTTTATCAGGAATTCAGGCATCGTCCTTCGGTATTTAGCATCTGAATAAAATTTCATCCAGTTTTAAAATATTAAAATCAATATTGAAACCCCCACGGCAGGTGCCGGCTTATTTTTATTCAAATTTTAAAAGCAGATGAAAAAACGATTTAATGCCATTATTGCAGTAGTTATTCTTTTCGCTCCGGTATCCGTCCGCGCGCAATCCGCTACCGCAAAAGATTGGTTTCGCCACGCCATTTATACCGTTCAGCAGCAATTGACCCAGGCCGCAGCAACGTATACACCCGGCCAGAATCCGCGCTCGGTAAACCCCGACGGAACGGTAAGACTGGCGCCTAAAACAGACTGGACCACCGGTTTTTTCCCCGGTTCCCTCTGGTATGGGTATGAACTGACGGGCGATAAAAAACTGGAAACGGCCGCCAAACGGTTTACGCTTGCCCTGGACTCCATTCGTTATATAACCAAAACACATGACCTTGGATTTATGCTTTATTGCTCTTACGGCAATGCCTGGCGCATTACGAAGGACCAGGAGTACCTGCCCGCACTGAAAGACGGCGCCCAACATCTGTTTGACCGGTTCAGCCCCAAAACCGGGGTGATCCGCTCCTGGGATTTTGGTCCCTGGAAAAACCCGGTGATCATCGATAATATGATGAACCTTGAATACCTGTACTGGGCCGGGGCACAATTTAAACAACCCAAATATGCCAATGCCGCCAATACGCATGCTTTAACGACTATGAAAAATCATTATAGAAAAGACTATAGTTCCTATCATGTGGTGGATTATGATCCGGCCACGGGAAAAGTACTCAGCAAAGGAACGCACCAGGGCCTTGCCGATGAATCTGCCTGGGCACGGGGGCAGGCCTGGGGGCTTTATGGGTATATTATGTGTTACAATAATAGCAGCAACCCACAGTTTTTACAGCAGGCACAGCATATCGCTCAATTTATAATGACACATCCGCGAATGCCGAAAAATAAAGTTCCCGTATGGGATTTTGACGTGCATAATGCGCTGGACCCTGATGGCCGCGCGCCGCGCGATGCTTCGGCTGCTGCGGTTATTGCCTGCGGGCTGCTGGATTTAAGCCAGCGGGTACCCGACGGTAAAAAATATGCAGATTACGCTGAAGACATTTTAAAAAGCCTTTCTTCGGCTGATTTCCTGGCAAAACCCGGCGAAAATCATTTTTTCATTTTGAAGCATAGCGTGGGCGCTTTTTTATATAATTCAGAAGTGGATACGCCCCTTGATTATGCAGACTATTATTATCTTGAGGCGTTAAAAAAATATGCTGCGCTGAATAAAATTGCGCTGCCGCTGCAATAAGCGCTCATTAATATTGAGCTGTCTCACAAATAGCCGGGAAGGTGGTGAGGCGGTAGTTGAAAATATTGCCTTCCCGCTTTTCCGGCTTACCGGCTATTGATACCGCCACATTTGTATAAATATTAAAATCATTTATAATGATCATAAAGAAAATATTACCCACTATTTTATTAATAGCGTTCTTTTGCGCCAGTCATGCACAGCAACCCGCGCTTAATAAATCCGCTTTTGCGATCCTGAACCTGGACTACCCGGGACTGGAAAAAGTTAAAGCCGATGTGCAGGCGCAGCACTACGACGCTGCCGCAACCGCCCTGCTTGCCTATTATAAAAAGAAAAGCAACAGCAGGGAGCCGGATTTTAGCGCCGCTGAAGAAGACGTGGATCTGAGCCGCCCCATTGATAAGGCCACCCGCGCAGCAGCTGACAGCGCTTTGCTGCATAAATTTCAACCGCATAAGGGCTATGGCTTTTTTTACTACGGTAAGGATATCAACTGGCAATACTGGCCGGTGAAGGACAATGAAGTACGCTGGCAGCTGCACCGGGTTAAATGGTGGCAGTCTATGGCACTGGTGTACCGGGCAACAAAGGACGAGCACTACGCGAAAGAGTGGATGTACCAGTTTTCCGACTGGGCTAAAAAAAACGCAAAAGGTCTGTCCCAGGACAATGATAAATATGCCTGGCGTCCATTGGAGGTATCGGACCGCATCTTAAACCTGGCGCCCACTTTCAATATATTTGTGCATTCCCCCAATTTTACACCCGCTTTTTTGATGGAGTTTCTTAACAACTATCATCAGCAGGCCGATTATTTGTCCGGCAATTATGCCGAAAGGGGCAATCACCGCCTGTTTGAGGCGCAGCGGGTGCTTTTTGCCGGGGTTTCGTTCCCCGAATTCAAAAGGGCCGAGGCCTGGAGAAACAGTGGCGTCGCCATTCTGAATGATGAAATAAAAAAGCAGGTGTACCCGGACGGCGTACAATGGGAACTTTCGCCCAATTATCATGTAGCGATGATCAATACTTTTCTGAGCGCACTTCGTTCCACGCAACAGGCAGGGATGGAGCATGTGTTTCCTGCAAGTTATAAGCAAACGGTTGAGAACATGATCCTGGCAACCATAAACTTTTCCTTCCCGGATTATACCTACCCGGTTTTCAGTGATGCCAAGCTGGTGGAAAAATCGGCAATGCTGAAGGACTACTCCCGATGGGCAAAGGCCTTTCCCGAAAATGAAGTCCTGCAGTATTATGCTACGGATGGCAAAAAAGGTAAACAACCGTCTTTTCTTTCACATGGTCTTACCAGCGCCGGCTTTTATACCTTCCGGAACGGATGGAACAATACTTCTACTGTAATGGTATTAAAAGCCAGCCCTCCGGGAGAATTTCATGCACAGCCGGATAATGGTACTTTTGAGCTTTGGGTCAAAGGCCGCAATTTCACCCCCGATGCAGGTTGTTACGTATACGCAGGCGATTCCACGATCATGAAACTCCGCAACTGGTACCGGCAAACCCGTGTGCACAGCACTTTAACGCTCAACAATGAAAATATGGTGATCACCAAAGCGAAGCTGCAGCAATGGAAAACAGGAAAAGACCTTGACATACTGACCTATACCAATCCCAGTTACCCCACATTGAACCATCAGCGGAGCGTGTTATTCATTGATCAAAAGTATTTCCTGATCATCGACCGCGCTATCGGAAGCGCGACTGGTACTGTAGGTGTGCATTTTCAGCTTAAAGAAAACAGCAATCCCGTTTTTGACGAACAGCAGCACAGCGTATATACCACTTTCAGCGATGGCAATAACCTGCTGATCCAAAACCTGAATAAAGAGCCTGTTGTATTACAAAAAGAAGAAGGAAAAGTGTCCTATTCTTACCGCCAGGAATTAGAGCGTCCGGCTTTCGTTTTTGAAAAATCAAAATCGGCAGAAGCGCCACAGACCTTTGTTACAATACTGTATCCATATGATGGTCTGAAAGCGCCAAACATCAGTTTAAAAGAAAACGCATCTAATAATTATGATACTGGAGCTCTTTCTCTGATCCTGACAATTGACGGCAAACCGAAAGATATTACAGTCAGCTTAGTAAAATAAATAGATCTGTTTCAGCGGTACGAAAAACACGGGCGGGCTTTCTGTCCGTGTTTTATATGTATCAGAAAGCTTTTCTCAAGATTTTAATTTGCAATCAGAAAACAGAAGTAATATCACAGCTGGCAGCTGGTCAACTTAGTTTATAAATAAACTCTTCAATCTCCATTTGTCTTGCATTGGCAAAACCTTTGTCTTTCCCAATTTTTATAAACCCGCATTTCTCCAAAACACGCCGGGATCCAACGTTGTCAGCAGCTGTTCTTCCCAGAAGAGGCCGGGCTTTTTCAAGGGCCAAAAAATTTTTAAGCGCTGCCGTTGTAATCCCTTTGTTCCAGTAATTGCGGTCGATCCAATAGGTGATTTCGGCCTTACCCTCTATTTCAAACTTTGCAATGCTTCCCACGATAACGTTGTTAACGATTATAGCGCGCGTATGGATGGTGGGGTCGCCCAGCAACTTTGTATATTTAGCCAGGTAGGCTTCTTTATCTGTTGGGTCTTTAGGCGTGAAAGCCGCCAGATGGTTTGCTTCTTTATCGAGTTGAAAAATAAAGAAGTGTTCCAGATCTTCAATTGTTGCCGGACGTAATACTATTTCGCTGTTGTTTGTCATTTTCGTTATTTTTTATTCAAAGAGATCGAATCATTCCTGTTATTGACCCTGTTTGACTGCCGGTAGCCAAATTTTAAATGTAAGCAACTTATTCGCCTTAGCGAACCGTTGGCGGTTGTTTTTGAAAACATTTTTGTATTTTACTCTGGCTAAGCCTGTTTGTTCTTTCCGTTAAAAACAATTAAAATGAACAGTAATAATACACGCGTTTATAAAATGCCGGTTGCAAGCGTTTACCCGCATTATATTCAAAAAGCAGAGAAAAAAGGGCGAACAAAAGCAGAAGTAGATACCATTATTTTTTGGCTGACCGGCTACAATGAAGCATCCCTGCAACAACACATCAATAATAAAACAGACTTTGAAACTTTTTTTGCACAGGCACCGCAAATAAATCCAAATGTTTCAAAAATTACAGGAACAATCTGCGGTTACCGGGTAGAGGAGATCAAAGACGCGCTCATGCGGCAAGTTCGTTATCTGGATAAACTGATCGATGAACTGGCCAAAGGCAAGGCTATGGAGAAGATCTTAAGGAAATAAATAAAATGGGTAATTTAACCTGGATTTTATCAAAATCAATACATGAAAAAACTTTTGCTAATAGTAACGAATGTGGACCGATACGCCAGCGGAAAGTTGAAAACAGGTTTGTGGCTGAGCGAATTGACCCATGTATACCGCGCGGCGACGGATAAGCGCTGGAATTGTATCATCGCAAGCCCTGCCGGCGGTAATGTGCCCATTGATCCGGAAAGTCTGAAACCCTGGGTATTGGACAAAATTTCAAAGACGTATTTTGAAGATCCTGCTTTTATGGCGCAGCTAAACCATTCCAAAAGTCTGGAAACCGTAAAGAACGACGCTTTTGATTGCGTATATTTAGCCGGCGGCCATGCAACGATGTACGATTTTCCTGATGACGGCCCCCTTCAATCCATCATCAGCCGTCAATATGAACAGGGAAAAATGGTAGCTGCTATTTGTCATGGTGTAGGCGGGTTGCTGAATGTAAGGCTATCGAATGGGGTTTATTTAATCAAAGGAAAATCCATGACCGGTTTTGACTGGTTCGAGGAAACCCTGGCCCGGCGAAAAAAGGAAGTGCCCTTTAACCTGGAGGCGGCTATTAAAGAAAGAGGAGCCCATTTGAAAAAGGCTTTTATTCCCATGACCTCTCATGTTGTAGTGGACGGCAACCTTGTTACGGGGCAAAATCCGTTCAGTTCAAAAGAAATGGCAAAAACAGTTACAAATGAGCTCGAAAAAAGATAGATAATGTTGCCACTAATTCACGAATGAATTATTTACACTAAATTTTAATCCGTACCGGTACGGACGATGCAGTAGAAATCGCAGCGTTTAAGGCTGCTTAGATTGGTGATTTTTTTGGCCCGCAGATTCACGCAGAACCGCGCCAATGGCGCGGCGCGGATTACACTCCTTTTTCTGCGAAAGTCTGCGCTGCCGGGATCAGTTTTATTGTATCCTTACATCATACTGCAACACAGAACGATGGAACGGTGTTCGCCTCCGGAAGATTCGTGGCATTCTGCAATAGCATTACAAGAACAAACAAAAACTAACTTCGCAGAACAACAAATAAAAAATTATGAGCAAAATTATCTTTGATTGTGCTATTTCCCTGGATGGCTTTTTTGCCGGTGATAACAGGAGCCCCGCCAACCCTATGGGTGGCGTTTCAGGAAAAATTCATAGCTGGATGTTTAAACAAAAAGCTTTTTGGAAGAACATCAATATGGAAGGTGGCGAGGAATATGGAGCCGATAGTAAATTAATTGATGATGTATTTGGGAGAGTTGGTGCCTACATTATGGGAAAACGAATGTTTGAAGAGGGCGAAGTACACTGGGCAGAAGACCTTTACAAAACAGATGTGTATGTGCTGACCCACGAAAAACGGGAACCCTGGGTGCAGAAGGGAACCACAACATTCTATTTCATCAATGACGGCATAACCAGTGCATTGGAAAAAGCGAGGCAGTCCGCCAAAGGGAAGGACATCAGGATACAGGGCGGCGCCAATACGATTCAGCAATTTCTTAACGCAGGGCTGATAGACGAATGCTTCATTCATATTGCCCCTGTTTTTTTAGGAAGCGGGATCCGGTTATTTGATGGTATCGACAAGGACAAATATGATATCCAGATTGCCGAAGTAATACCGTCAGCCCTAACCACCCATTTGCGGTATACGCTCACGAAGAAATAAATCTCCCGCCCTTCGAATTCGCTTTAATCCTGTGCATGGTAGGTTTGCGCTATGACCCCCTTTGGAAAAACTTTTACATCGGCCAACTTCAGGTATAGTGGCATTTTTAAACCGGTGAAGATGGGCAACCCTGATCCCAATGCAACGGGATGAACGGCCAGGTGGTATTCATCAACGAGCCCGGTTGCAATTAGGCTTTGCATAAATCCCGCGCCGCCGATAGCCACGATCGGTTTGCCGGAACCGGTTTTAAGTTCCCTGATCCCTTCGGCCAGGTCGCCATCGAAAATCCGCGCCGCGGCCCAGGAAGCCCGGGCAGCTGATTGTTTTGCAGCCGTATGCCCCGGATCAATACCTTTAAATCCCTTCTTTGTAAAAACTGCCTTGGGGATCTCGTTCATTGGCCCGGCAAAGGGTCCGGAAGCAGTAACCCAGTAAGGGGCCATCATCTCAAACGATTTCCGGCCCATGATAATGAGCCCCGCTTGCCGGATCACCCCAACGCTCCAGACCGATGATTCCTCATCACCCGTTTTGAAAATCCAATCATTCGTCCCATTAGCGTCGGCTACAAAACCATTCATCGAAACCGACATCTTCATTATTAATTTTCGCATAGCTAAATCATTTGTTACACAAATGTATTGTGTCGGTCCGCAAACGATGGGGGGGTAAAATGACAATCTAAAGGGGCGATTTTGAATGAAAAATTTAATGTAGGTTTGAGTGTTGGATGGAACTTTTTAGTGTTTATTAGATAATTACATTTAATACACAAAGGTTATGAAAAGAAGCATATTAATCCTGGTAATGCTGATCCATAATTTTTTTATCAATGCACAAACGGACTGCTTGCCGGTAATAAAATTAAAATCAATATATGCAGGCAATCACAACTTTAGGCAGTTGATTGATTCAATGTTTTTAAATGTGCAACCACTGCCGGATGGCTCGCAAAATTTTTGGGACGGCAAAAATATAAATAGCCTGTACACATTTTTAAATGAATGGTTTTTCAGGCTTCCGACACAGACAAACGGATTAGAGGATATCTTAAAGTTCTCGGAGCTGTATTATCACAATTCTTATGGATTGAGATTTGTAAATGAAGAGCCCGGATTAGACTGGACTTTATACTTTGTAAAAGAGCAGGGTAAGTTTATGGATAGCCCCCAGTCAGCCGGAAGCATTCCGCTTTGGCTATCTGACAGCACTTTGCACAATAATGAATATGTTATCCCTGCAAAAGGATATCAATCTTTCAACCAGTTTTTTACAAGAGACCTTAAGCCGGGGATGAGACCCGTTGCCCGTGCCGGGGATGAATCAGTAATCGTGTCACCGGTTGACGGCACCATTGTTTCCCTGGATGTGGATTTAAAGCCAGACAGTGCATTGCCAATAAAAGGGAGAACAAAGCTGAGCCTCGGTCAATTGCTTGGAAATTCCGGTTTTGCCCCTCATTTTATAGGCGGCTCAGCGCTTTCCATATTGCTGCTGCCGAGAAATTATCATCATTTTCATGCACCCGTTTCAGGGCAGCTTGTTGAGTCGAACAGCGATGTGGGCAGTATCCTTTTTGGCAGCCAGATAGCAGATTTTTTTATGACCGGCAAAACAGATTTCAGCGTATTTGAGAATTATAAACACGGGTATTTTATTTTTAAGACAAAGCAATATGGATACATTGCGTTGATCCCTGTTGGGCTTGAAACCGTTGGCTCGGTTGTGTTTGAAGACCGGGTAAAAAATATTGACAATAAAAAAACAGTAATGGTGGCAAAAGGCGAAAAACTCGGGCACTTTGCTTATGGCGGCTCGATGGTGCTGTTATTGTTCGAAAAAAACAGAATGACTTCATTAACGGTACAGCAAGGGCAACAAATTGGGGTTTTAAATCCGTAAACAAGACAATGAAAACACATCCCATTTAGCAGGCATTTTGATAAATTTTCCGGACACATTTTCTCCTATAAATAATCCGCTTCGAAGCTAAAAACCTGCGGAGATTAAGCCTCCTATTCGTCGCAAGTTTGCGACGAATAGATTCTATTAGCTCTGCTTTTTCAAGCACAATTAGATGCTTTTACATATTGTTTTAAATTTTTGAACCAAATTATATCTAAAAGCATATAACGATATAAAGTTCCTTCCATCTTCTATAAAAATAATGGAATGAGGCGCGGCAAATGATTGCTAAAATGAAGATCCCGGCTTTATTAACTGCTGGTGAAAAGAAAGATCCGGGGCAAGTCGCTGTCCAATTCTGCAAAACCGTCCACCCGTCTTACGTGCAAATAGAACTGCCGGATATGCTGGACGCGGTTATTACTTATAAAGGGGATAAGGAAATATATAAAGGGAACCCGGTTCTATTCTATGAAGCCTTATCTGTATTGGTGAACTTAGCCCATAGAATGTGCAGGCATGAAAATGGGGGAAATCGGCTTTGGTGAGGGGTGGGTCCTTTTCAGATAACGCCCAACTTTCTTTCGTCAATGAAGCTTATTTCCGCATAATGGGCGAATAAAAATTTCGTATATTTAAGAATTGCAGGCAATCACTTCTAACTTTTAAAATACTTTATGAATCAAAACCATTTTTCCAGACGCAGACTAATGCAGCTATTAACAACCACTATGGTTGGCAGTGCTTTTTATTCAAAACTAAACGCAGGCACATCATCTTATCTGTTTGATGCCGATAAACAGGACAAGCCTAAGCCCGTTTTCATTGCACCGGGAGCAGGTGACAAAGGTAGATTTGGTGGTGCTGACATTACTTTCAAACTCGACAAATCACAAACATCAGGCAACCTCGGAAGTTCTGAAATTATTTTACGGGCGGGACATTTAGGAGCCCCGCCGCATCATCATAAAGGTTTTGACGAAATTTGTATTGTACAGGACGGTGTAGTAAATATTTTAGTTGGCGAGGAAGTATTT
>JAGIAQ010000180.1 GCA_017744795.1 Niabella sp.
TTACAATAGAATGTTTAAAAGAATTTTCAAATAACCAAACCATAGTAATAAATGCAATTAAAAAGAATGCGCAGGGCATTGAAGAACTAAATCCCGCTGGCAAATTAATTGTATGGGCCAACGATCAAACGAAAAGAAAAAAGAAAAAAGCATTGCTTGTTGATGTTAAAACGGCTGTTGGCGGGGTAGGCCCGGCACAAGGGAACTCGTCAGGGCAATCAACTCTGTTTAATCAATATTTGAAGCAAGCTTTGATAGAGACTGAGATAGATACAATGATACTCGATGTTTCCAGTGACCCCAATTTTCAACCTGGCGGATATTATGAAAATAGTGGACAGATCGCGGCTTTTTATGAAGATGCTACCAAAGCCCCTAAAGGGTTTGTTAGCATGGAACAATATCTGCATAAAAAACTAAAACAGCAGTTAAAATCGGTCAATCCCAAAAACGAAAATAAATATGATTCCGTATTTAAAGCATTCTATATTGGCGAACATGGAGGGTGCCTTGATACTTTCGGGAATATCAAGGCATTAGGGGGCTACTCTTCACCGACTGGAACAAAAGATGTAGTCTTGTTCCCGGGAAAAACGGATCAGACTGCTGCACACGAATTTTTACATTCTTTTGGATTGCCGCACTCTTTTACCAATAAAGAAGCCGTTAACGGAAATAATGCCTTTTGTACTTTTGAATACGCAAAAACTGAAAACCTTATGGACTATTCACATCTTAAAGGTAACCCCAGATATAACATATGGCATTGGCAATGGAAAGTAGCCAATAATAGCGTAAAATAAAAGAGCATGAAATATATAAAACTATTTTTAGCATGTTGCAGTAGCATTTGTTTAATTAGCTGTCATGCACAAAAAGAAAACACAAAAAACAACAAAGTGAATACTGTGGTAATAACTAAAAATTTCGAACAGTTTAATAAGTCGAAATATAATAAACTAAAAACCGGGACCTCTGATTTAGTGTCCGAAACCTTGCCGGATGGAACCTATATAGAAATGTTAACTAGTAACATTGGCCCAAAATACATTGAAACTCAGGTTGATTCTTATTTTAGCCTGTTAAAAATATATTACCCAAATGACAATATTAAATCCAAGGGCGCCTATTTCAACGTACCATGGGGAGGATTTAAAAAAGGTATCTGGTATCAGTTTGACGAAAAAGGCAATTTGATAAAAGAAATCAATTATGATAAGGATTACAAGTTTGGATTTGAACAACTATTACTTTTCTGCGATCGGGAAAAAATACCGTTAGGCAGAGGAGCCATACGGCAAAGCACAGGATATCACACTATGATACGCCGTAAAGAGTTACCGGCACCTGATGAAGCAAGATGGACAATAAACTGGCTTAAACAGTCAAACGTGGAAGAAACTATAACGTTAGATGGAAACACGGGAAAAGTGTTATTACGACGGGAACAAGAATATATTAATAACTAATTGTCATGCCTCAAAAACTCACCGATACGGCATCATTAAGTTGCGATAAAGGCACCTCCCCTTCCCAACTGGCAGTCACCAGCCAGTCCTTCTGCTATGCGAGTGAAAAACTGGTAGCTACAGAACAGGACAAGCAGGCAAATATCAATATTAAAGCCTTTGGCATTTGTTCTACAACACGAAAAGCATGTATCCCGCAGCCGATCAATTGGCTACAAACCACACCCAAAGATCAAATTAACGGGTACAAAATAATAACGGAGGAATCCTATTGCATGTGCGCGCTTGGTGGGAAAATAACCATTCAGCAAAAAGGCCATAATGGGCTGCATGAAATTGAATAACTTAACACGGTAGAACGAATGACTAATCAAATAAGATACCGGTGCTTTATTATTTTATTGTCACTGAGTCTTTATTCGCCCAATACCGTTATCGCTCAAAAAAAAATGAGCGGATTGTCTTACGATGGCCTGGTTGGAACTATGGAAGGAGAAACCACAACAAATGAAGCAATTTGGGCAAGTTATCACGATAATATTTTCTTTTTCAATAAAAAAGTATCTGTAACATCCTACTCTGTAAATAGCGGTAGTTCTAAGGTTTCTGATACTATTTATTCAGCTTCTAAGAAGTACTACTCATACAAATTAAAACAGGATACTGTTTTTATACAAGGGTATAACTATAATAAATTACTGATAAAAAAAGGTTCACTTGTCTATATTGGCAGGGATAAGTATGGCATTAAAACGGACATACGGTTTATTAAATCAAAGGCGAGAAAATATCAGTTTCAGAAAAAGGCTCAACGAAAACCATGAACGCCCTTAATCAATAAAAAAATGCAGGAACAATGAATTGCCAATTGCCCTGCACCTTAAATTCATGTCAGATCCTGTTCTAACTAAACAGATCTTTTATCTTTTCAAAAAAGCCCTTCTCGGTTTTTTCGGGCTGCGGCTTCAGGTTAGGCGCATCCACCAGTTTTTCCAGTGCTGCTTTTTCTTCCTCCGTAAGCTGCTGCGGGGTCCAAACATTTACCTGTATCAGCTGATCACCCCGGTCGTAGCTGGAATGTACGTTAGGAAATCCCTTTCCTTTTAACCGGAATATTTTACCGCTTTGCGTACCGGGCGGAACCTTTATTTTCGCGCGCCCGTCAATGGTCGGCACTTCAAGGCTCGTTCCAAAAACCGCATCGGTAAAGGAAATATGCAGATCGTACGCAACATTTAACCCCTCACGGTGCAATTCTTTATGTGTTTCTTCCTCAATTAATACGATCAGGTCCCCGGCCATGCCGCCCCTTTCGCCGGCATTACCCTTACCGCCCACATTCAATTGCATGCCGGCCTGAACGCCTGCAGGCACTTCAATGGTGATGGTTTCCTCGGCATACACACGCCCCTCTCCTTTACAACTTCCGCATTTTGCTGTAATGGTAGTGCCCTCGCCGTTACAGGTAGGGCAGGTCGTTACCGTCTGCATCTGACCCAGGAAGGTATTTTGCACTTTCCTTACCTGGCCGGATCCCTGACAGGTTGTGCAGGTTTGCACGCTCCCCTTGTCACGGGCGCCGCTGCCATTACAGGTAGTACAGCTAATGTATTTTTTTACTTTAATATTCTTGGTTACGCCGCGGGCGATCTCTTCATAGTTCAGTTTCAGTTTTACGCGCAGGTTGCTACCCCTTGCTCCGCGGGCTCTTTGGCCGCCACCGCGGGAAGAACGTCCGCCGCCAAAGAAACTTCCAAACAAGTCATCACCAAACACATCTCCAAACTGGCTGAAGATATCATCCATGTTCATGCCGCCACCAAACCCGCGCCCGTTACCACTCATGCCGGCATGCCCGAAACGGTCGTATTGCGCCCGTTTATCTGCGTCACTTAATATCTCATACGCTTCGGCAGCCTCTTTGAATTTCTCCTCAGCAGCTTTATCCCCCGGGTTTCTGTCGGGGTGGTATTGCATAGCCACCTTGCGGTAGGCCTTCTTGATCTCTTCCTGCGAAGCAGATTTGGATACCCCAATTACCTCGTAATAATCTCTCTTTGACATTTTATTTTCCTACTACAACTTTTGCGTGACGGATCAGTTTATCATTCAGATAGTAGCCTTTCGTTATTTCGTCCACCACTTTGCCTTTCAGGTCTTCTGTAGGGGCAGGAATTTCCGTGATCGCATCGTACAGATCAGGATCAAATTCTTTACCGATCGCTTCCTGCGCTTTTAACCCTTTGGCCTGAAGCGCGTTCCGGAGCTTATTGAACACGAGCAATATGCCTTCTTTTGAAGCCGCATTATTCTCCGATTTTTCCAGTTCGGCCTGCGCCCGGTCGGCATCGTCCAGCACATCCAGTAATGAAACGATCACGTCCTTTCCGGCAGTCTGGAATAATTCAACCCGTTCTTTGGCGGTTCGTTTTCTGAAATTATCAAATTCAGCCGCCAGGCGTATATATTTATCCTTGCTTTCCTGAAGCGCTGTTTCCAACCGGTCCTGATCCGATTCATCCAGCGGATCTGTCAGGTGTTCTGTTCCACTTACATTTTCATCCGCATTGATATTCAAACCATTAGCCTCTTCTTCTGGAAGATGTTGCTTTTTATTCATAATTATTTATTCATTTAGTTGGCAATTCTATGCTTTCAAGAATGCTGCCAATACGTTTCCAAAGACAAAATGGCGGTCCTTCCGGCTTTTTTTGAGCATCCTAAAGTTTTTTTATAAAAAACTGCCTATGTTTTAAGCTTTTAGGTTCTCAATCAGTCAAAAAATCAGTAGTTTTCATCTCGCAAAAGTAATATAACCCAAATGATTCTGAAAAAACTATTCCTCCTCACTGCTGGAATTTTATGTCTGCAAACGATGCAAGCCCAGACACTTGAACAAAAACTAGACAGCTGGAGCCAGCTAAATCCTATCGAAAAAATATATCTGCATCTCGACAGAGAGTCGTACACCTCCGGACAAACAATCTGGCTGAAAGCCTACTGCATGTCGGAATACGCCATCAGCAATCACAATTCCACTATTTATGTGGAACTGCTGAACAGTAAATCAGAGCTTATTACCAGAAAGATATTCCCTGCTTACCTGGGCGTTACTATCGGACAGATCGAATTGCCCGAGACCCTGGTATCCGGCGCATACCAGATAAGAGCGTATTCCCCGCTGATGCTTAACCAACCGGGGTTAATGTATCATAAAGAGATTACGGTTTTTGGCGCCCCCGCAAAAGAATCAACAAAAAAAGCTGCGGCAGCTGTTGATCTGCAATTCTTCCCCGAGGGAGGAAACTTAATTACCACCCTGCTCAATACGGTTGCTTTTAAGGCGGTTGACCAAAATGGCTACCCTCTCAACGTTTCAGGAAAATTAAAAAACAGTAAAGGCGAAGTAATTACCACATTTACTTCAAAGCACGACGGTATGGGCCTTTTTGCCCTGGTGCCATTGACCGGCGAAACGTATTATGTATCTCTTGATAACAACCCCGCAAAGCAATATGCATTGCCGGCAGCTACGAATAAAGGCGTTACGTTCAGTGTTACCAACACCGCCAAAGGCAAGCAGTTTAAAATAGAACGTACTGCCGATGCGCCGGAAGCCTTTCGCCCAGCTTACATGATCGGGCAAATGCAGAACCAGGTAATTTTTAAACAACCGCTGAAGCAGGATAAAGACCAGCTTGGAGGCGTTATACAAACTTCTAATCTTTTATCGGGCATTCTGCATATAACCGTTTTTAACAAGGATGACATGCCGCTTGCGGAACGGCTGACTTTTGTGGATAGCAAGGAATATATTTTACCGGGCACCCTGAGTGTGGATACCTTTAATAACACAGCACACCAGAAGAACCGCTTTACGCTGAACCTGAAGGACACGGTTATTGGGAACTTTAGTATTTCTATTACCGACGCGGATTACGAAACAAGCGCCTATCGCCCGCTGAATATTTATTCCTACTTCCTTTTAAGCAGCGATCTGAGAGGTTATGTTAATGATCCTGCTTATTATTTCCGTTCGGATGCCGGCGCAGTAAAAGACGAGCTGGACCTGGTGATGATGACCAACGGCTGGACGCGCTTTAAATGGACAGATGTGGCGCAAAATAAACTGCCGGCGCCCCAATTTAAAGACCCCGGGTATATTAATTTAAAAGGCACTGTAAATATTGAAGG
>JAGIAQ010000181.1 GCA_017744795.1 Niabella sp.
TCGATGATCATTATTTTTCATGGCAATTAAATTGAACAGTTGTTCATTTCAATTACTGATCAGAGTGGCTGAGGATAGTAATAGGGCAACCTATTAATCTCCGCCAAGACATGAGGTTGTAAATTCTCCATCATCAATACCTAAAATAGCCAGCAGGGTAATGCCGTTTTCAAAAAAACCGTTTAAAGTTTGCATGTTTTATTTTTTAGTTTAAGGACTGGTTTAACAATCCAAACTTCGAATACTTGCAAAACCCAAAAAAACGGATTACGTGAACGAATAAATGCTATATGTATACAGTTATATTTTCGAGGTAAAAGAAAAATTGGATGTGTCAAAAAGCAGGTTTTTTTGTGTGAAACCTTTGGATCAGCCGATCCATACGATATGGTGTGGGTGGCAGTGAAAGCTATTTTTCACCACTCATTAAAACTGTATTTATTGACAAAAAGAGCGGTGGCGAAAGGCCATTGTGCATTCTAACGGTTGGGGACCGCGTTGCACAAAGAATATTTCAATGGCGGTGTATTTGCTGGGGTAGCAGGTGGCCGCGTTAGAAAAAATATTTATTGATGAAGGGGCCTGCGGTAACGTATGATACGCGCCAGGTTACAAAAGAGAAAAAGTGGCCGGGTTGTTTATTGGTGGGACAGGAGGACTGGTGCGACACGTACCTCAATTGTGGGATTTCTGTTTTCCGGGTCCCCCGGTCGCCCCAAAGCAGACGCACGGGCAAGCGTATAAAAAGATAAAGGAGCCAGAAAATTGCGTGGGCTGAAAATAATGAATTATTCCTGCAACGATTTTCCCGGTATAAAATCCCGGGGAGAACAATTAAAAACTTTTGCCAAAGCATTTATATGATTGATATTGCGCTATCGCTGCGATTGGGTGTTTCAACATGACTAACAAAGCGATCGCTCATATTGAGTTTTTGCGATAAAAGCATTTGGCTAGAGCTGGTTTCTATTCTTTTTCTTTTTCAATTATGTATAATTCTATTTTAGTAAAAACCCCTATTATTTGGCCGCTTTCCCCTTGAAAAATTCTTCCCAGGAAACATCCATCGCTTCAAGAAGTTTAAATAGACTGCTCAATCGCATATCCTCTGTTCCTCTTTCATATTTTCCATACTGCGCACGTCCGATATTTTTATCATAGGCAAAATGCTCATAGCTTGTATAACCGGCAGCCTCTCTATACGATTTCAATTTTTTTCCAACTTCTGTTAGAAATAAATCAAATTCTTCTCCTGAGGTTTTAGTCTTTTTCTTTGAAACCATATGGAAAATAAAATCCATTATTTTAATTACTCTTAAATAAGACCACATTAAATAATTCCTATTAATAAATAACATTTGTATATTTGAATAGAATTATTTTTGCGATCACTTCATAAAATATTTGAAGCTTTTCGCTTTGAGTCTTGCACAGAAACCTCGGAAATTTCTACGCCACAAGACAATAAGCAAAGGCTCACGTTAAAACCGTGGGCCTCCTTATTCGTGGCTGGTTCTCCGAGGACCTCTGTGCGGTAAGTGAGGTCCCACGGTTTTACCTTTACCAAACTTATCGTTTTGTAAGACTCATCCAACCCAAACGGATGAGCGCGAAAACATCATATGAAACAATTGTTGCCAATGCCATAGCATTTATGGTATTATATGCCTGTCGTCCAAAAAATCCTGTATAATAATGGCAGCCGCGGTTTAAAACAGCGGGTGTTTCTCATGCGCCCGCTGTCCCGGCTGCCGGAGGCAATTTGCGCAAAAACAAATATGTAATAAGAAATAGAGCGTCACAGCTTCCGGTATTACAAGGCGGGCCGCAGCCCATGAGTTAAATAAAATTGTTTATAATTTAACTCATTGCAATATGAAAAAATTAACGCTGATAAGCGTAATGGCATTATTATGTCTTATGCTAACCGCCCAGGAAAATACCATAAAACCGCTGACAGTAGGGGATATTGTGCCGGACATTACGTTTACTAACCTTACAAATTACCCGGCAAAAGCAGCCCGGCTATCTGATTTTAAAGGGAAATTAGTAATACTTGATTTTTGGGCTACCTGGTGCGGCAGCTGTATCCGGAAATTCGGATCTTTAGATTCCTTGCAAAAGCAAAATCCTGAAGAACTCCGGATAGTTTTAATTAATGAAACCAAACGAAGCCGGGATGATCAAAACAAAATAGAAAACGTTGTTAAAAAGTGGGAAGCGACTAACAAGGTTACTTTTAGCTGCACAATTTCCGAAGATAGCGTTACGGACTATAATAAACTCTTTCTGCACAGGTCGGTTCCGCACTATGTATGGATAGATCCAAAAGGGCGGGTGATTGCGATTACTTCTTCCGATGCAGTAACCCAGGCTAATGTTTCGGCAATAACAGCCGGGCGCAAACCGGTACTGCCTTTAAAAGAGGATGTAATACTATTAAACACCCATTAAAAGCTAAACCATGAAAAATAAATTGCTTTTCATCCTGCTATTGTCGGGAGCAATAGCAGACGCGCAGAATAATGCAGCCAAATGGATACAGGGCAGCGTAACGGACCCGGAAAAAAGTATCTCCTTAAGCAAAGCCACTGTGCATGCCATAGTTAGCAATACTACCGTTGTTACTAACCAGCAAGGAAGTTTCAAAATACGCATTAGCCATTTTCCGGATACCTTGCAGATAACCTCAACCGGCTATGACCCAAAAAAACTGGTTGTGGAAGATACAGGCAGCCTGGTAATTTACTTGGTTCCGAAGATTACAGAACTGACCGGCGTAACAGTAAATACGGGGTACCAGATGGTAAAGCCAAATGAAATAAACGGGTCAGTATTCGTCGTAGACAACAAAACGCTGAATCAGCAGTCCGGCACAAACATTCTTGACCGGTTAAATGGGGTAGTCCCCGGTCTTACTTTTATTACGGGTAAAAACAATTCAAACGGCAACCCGCAAAATACGACGGGCATTGTTATTAATGGGCATAGTACCATTAACGGCCCGCTGGATCCATTGATTGTTGTAGACAACTTCCCGTTTGAAGGGGATATCAATAATCTCAATCCCAACGACGTTGAGTCGGTAAGCGTATTAAAGGACGCCGCTGCTACATCCATCTGGGGGCCGCGCGCGGGCAATGGCGTTATTGTTATTACTACAAAAAGGGGAAAGTTCAATCAAAAGCTGTCGGTATCACTGAATAATACTTTAATCCTTAAAGAAAGGCCCGATTTATATAAGATACCCCAAATTTCTGTAAGCGACTACCTTAATATAGAACAGTGGCTTTTTAATAAAGGTTATTACAATAGCCAGGTTTCAAACAACAGCCGCCCCGCATTAACTGATGCGGTCGAAGTCTTAATTCAAAGAAAGAATGGCAGCATATCTTCTGCAGATTCTTTGCAAATGATGAAGGCATTGGGTGCCAGAGATACCCGGTCTGAATATAACCGGCTTATCGGCCGGAATGCACTTATACAGCAGCATGCGCTAAACATAAGTGGCGGCGGTAATAATTATGCGTGGATCATAGCCGGCAACTATGAGCAGATACATAATAATCAAAACATAGTCGATAATGGCAGTAAAAAAATAAATGTAAGAATAGACAACGTGTATAAGCCGGTAAAAAACTTGCTGGTAAAACTGGGCGTTTATTACACAAGTTCCGATATTAGCCAGACCATTGACGACTATTCGTTTACGGCCATAAGAATGAACCAGACAAAATATGTGCCCTACCTTAAGTTTGCGGATGTCAATGGCGTTCCCTTGCCGGTAACCAAAAACATCAGAAAGCCGTTCATAGATACCGCCGGCGCCGGGTTGCTGATGGACTGGAATTATTATCCTGCCGATGATTACAAACATGCAAGGCGCACCGTTAACCTGGAGCAAATACTGGCTAATGTATCCGTTAACTACAAATTGACCAGCTACCTGGATGCAGACTTAATATATCAGTACTCAAAGCAACGGTCAGAAACGACGGCCTTGTCGGACACACTAAGCTATTATACCCGCAATTTGTACAACCTGCTGTTTCAGCGAACTACTAATACTTCACCGGTGCCAAGGGGAGCCATTGTCGATCTTGCAAATGCTACGTTAACTTCGGGTAGTGCCCGTGGCCAATTGAACTTTAGAAAATCCTGGGGTCAACATGCCGTTACTTCTATTGCTGGCGCAGAGATCAGGCAAACCACCAGCAGCGGCACTGGTTCCCGTTTATATGGCTATAATGCTGATCCATTATATTATACCAGCAATGTTGATGTTACCGGATTATATTCAAATTTTATTACGGGTAATAGTACTTCCGTTCCTGCCAGTATATCGGCTTTATCAAAGAACATTAACCGGTTTGTAGCGCTGTATGCCAATTTTTCTTATACGTACAGGAAAAAATACAGTATATCAGGAAGCGCAAGAAAAGATGGAGCAAATATTTTTGGTTTAAAAACCAATGATAAATGGAAGCCGCTTTGGTCGGCTGGCGCGGGTTGGCGCCTTTCTGATGAGCCTTTTTTTAAGCGGGGGAAAATCAGTGATCTGCGCATCAGGGCATCGTACGGCTTTAGTGGAAATGTGGACCTGAGCCGTACGGCGTTGCCGGTGGCTAGCTACGGAAACCCCGGCAGCATAACCCAGCCGTTTCCCTTTGCTTATATTACTACGCTTAATAATCCTGAATTGAGGTGGGAGCGGGTAGGCCAGGTAAACCTGGGGGTAGATGTAACAGCTTTTGATAACAGGATTACCGGCAATATTGATGTTTATCGTAAAAAAGGCACTGACCTCTACGCCCAGACGCCATATGATTACACGGCCTGGGGCTTTACGAATATGATAACGAGAAACGTAGCCGGCATGGAAGGACGGGGCGTAACACTGAGCCTGTTGACGACTAATATAAGACGGCAGGTAAACTGGACCACAAATTGGATCTTTAATTATGCTTCGGAAAAAACCACTGCCTACTATACCCCGATATCCCAAATTGGAGCTTCTTTGCTGGGAGGAGGGTCAACTATAACGCCGGTAGTGGGCAAACCCTTATATGCAATAGCCGCCTTTAAATGGGGCGGGTTAAATAACCAGGGCGACCCCCAGGGGTATTTGAACGGAGCATTGAGTACTGACTATTTGGGGATTATCAATGAGGCCAATATAAAGGGGCTGGAAGGAACAACTGTGCGGTACATTGGGCCAACAACACCAACCCTTTTTGGGAATTTAATCAATGAATTCTCATGGAGAGGGCTTTCATTGTCCTTCAATATTGCTTATAAAGGAGGATATTATTTCAGGAAAAATAGTTTATCCTATTCTTCGCTGTTTCTAAGCGGCGCTGGAAATCCGGAGTTTGCTCAAAGATGGCAGAAACCGGGGGATGAGGTTCGGACCAATGTGCCCTCATTGGTGTATACGGATTACCCGCAATTTGAAAATAGAAATAATTTTTACCAGTTGAGCGAAGTAAATGTGTTGAAAGCGGACCATTTGCGTTTGCAATACCTAAACATCGACTATGATTTTCTCATTGGAAAACAAGCGCTTTTCAACCGGATGTCGCTATATGCAAATGTAGCGAACCTCGGTATTATCTGG
>JAGIAQ010000182.1 GCA_017744795.1 Niabella sp.
AATCTTCCCATTAACAGAAAGCCTTTCTAAAGGATTGAAAGTACCAACGCCTACATTGCCGGCTCCGTCAATCAAAATATCCGTTGTAAAGGTTTGTGGTGAACCAGGTAACGCAGACACGTCTACCCGTCCAATTTCAAATCGGGTATTTGCAGTTCTCCATACTCCCCCCTCTCTGCCGCCATATTTTATAAACCCAACTCTCCTTTTCCCTCCTTCATCTATAATGAGCCCATGATTCTCAGCATTAATAAAAACATTCCCATTTAATTCAAGCATCTCTGTAGGAACTGTTGTACCAATCCCCACGCTGCCATCTGTGGCAATGGTCATTCTCGCAATCTTGTTAGTTATTAAAGAATAGGGGTGGTTCGTATAGGTACCGGCCATTCCTCCGGCAGGCGCGCCATAAAACCCGGTATTATGCACCCAGACCCCTGTAATGATATTAGCAGAAGACACCAATGCTTTTGCATGCAAATTCCCCTTTACTTCTAACACCTTATCCCAGCCCTCGCTATTTTCAGGAGCCGTTGTTCCTACACCCGCATTCCCGTCCGCAGGAAATACGTTTGTTTGCCCCTTACAAATATGCAGTAGCAGCAAAAGAAAACCGGTTGCAATTAGTTTCTTCATAAACAGTTTTTATTTATAGTTACTCCTTCGTTTAGACGTACGATTCCCCCGGCACCATACTGTTGTTGTATGACGTGCCACAGGCAGCTACCCCCAGCAATACGTACTTAAGGAGCGCTTCAAGCCTGCCCTATCCCCAACGGGATCATTATCATCTTTTCACTAACGATAGAAAACAGTGTAACGGTTTCGAGGTTGCTTTGGTAAGGTCTGGTCCGGCTACAAACAGTTATCAGAGGTCTTTATCGTTTCCCATAATATTAAATTCATTTCTGAATCTGCGACTAATGTACAATCCTTATTTTAATTTCCAAAAATATTTAATTCTTGCTCAAATATTTTTTTCAAACCTGCTATCTTTACGGAAACTTAAATGCCCGAGGAAATAATGAATCGTTCATTGTAAAATTTTCATTTTACTACTTCGATATTGAAAATTTTATACCTGACAAGCCGCCATCCAACCACTAAAGACAAAATATACAAATGAAACGCCCCTACCTGCTCTTTATCCTGCTTTGCTGCCAATGCTCTTTTGTAGCCAACGCCCAGTATTATGATGGCCGCGTGCGTGTGGACTCGGCTGACCGGTCGATATTGTTCCAGGTCACCGAAGCCCATCCACAGCTGCATTCCCGTCATTTTTATACCTGGTTTAAATCGGGCCATATCTATACCACGGAAGGAAGCTTTTATGGCAAGCTTCTTCATGGCGACTACAAAGTAGTAGATAAAGAGCGGCACCTGCTGGAGGAAGGACGTTTTCGTATGGGAGAACGAAAAGGGCTCTGGCGTACCTGGTATGAAAACGGTTTTTTAAAAACAAGAACTCAAAAAAGATTCTGGGATGGAGCGCTTGCCATAAAAGAATATTCCGCAGCAGGCAGCCTTACCAAACGCGGCTTTGAAAAGGACGGTCGCTTTACCGGTTGGCAGACGGAACCGGTTAAGGACAGTATCCTTGTAGTGCATTACAAAAAAGGAATGCGGCAACCAACGCAATCTTCAAAAAAATAAACCTGTTTCATTGACCAATTGGTGGCACAAAAAACTAAAGGCTGGTTCTGTTCTAGGAACCCTTATCATTGCGATGGTGATCCTGATCACCTGCAGTGTACTGCTGCTGGCATTGTACTATTTTAAATTCTTCTCCATCCGGGACGCCATTGATCAACGCCTTTCGGACGACCTCGCCTCGGCTATCAGCCTGGTGCTGGCAAATGATCAAGCGCTTGGCGATCCGGTTCACAGCGCCGGAATACTCTTTGAAAACAATGATGCGGACTCTGTATATTATACCGAGGCCCAATGGGGTTGCTTCCGCGCTGCAGGAATAAAAGTTGCTTATAAAAAAAGGTATAAAGAAAAAGCCTTTTTATATGGGGCCACAAGGTATTCCTATGCTGATGCCAGCATTTACCTCGCAGATCATGACCGGCCGTTGTCGGTTACCGGCAACACGTATATCGAAGGGAAAGCCTACCTGCCCAAATCCGGTATCCGCAGCGGGTTCTTCCAGCAAAAAGGATTTACCCGGGAGCGGTTGGTAGAAGGCAGTATCGACAGCAGTAAAAAACAATTGCCGGCACTGGAACCAGCATTCAGGGCACAGCTGCAGCAGCTGGCGGCGCTGGTTGCCGGCGATGGCTCAGCAGCAGGCGCCGGTTTTTCAACGGCACGGCAATCCTTTTTGCAGGATCCCAAAAAGATGAAGCTGCCCCGGAATGCACGACTGATCAATGATACAGCCATGGGAAATCTTATTCTTTTGTCCGATTCTGCAATAGAAGTATCAGCCACTACACACCTGGAGGATGTTATTCTTATAGCACCCTTTATCCATTTTACCAGTGGCTTTAAAGGTACCGTGCAGGCTATCGCACTGGACAGCATTACTATAGAAAGCGGCTGCCGGTTCGAATACCCATCTGCACTGGTGGGCATCGGCCGCAGCAATACCATTGGCAATACGGGCACCGCCATTACGATGGCATCCGGCACTACCCTTCACGGACTGGTGCTGGGACTGGCTGAAAAAAGCAATACCAACATCAAACCGGTCATAAAGATCCAAGCAGGAGCAACCGTTAAAGGCCTTGTATATAATGAAGGGTTCACTTACCTGAACGGGAAGGTAGAAGGAGCCGTTTTCACCGATTTCTTTTTCGAGCAGCGCGGCCCGATGAGCATGGAGAATATTTTAATTGACGCTACTGTCAGCCCATCCAAATGGTACCGGCAAGCCGGGTATTTTTCTATTTTTACGGAAGCAACCGCCCCAACCCTTTTAAAATGGCTTTATTAAAATACAACCGCAAACTAAAAGCCTTTTCACTGGTCGAATCCCTGGTAACCATGGTTCTGGTGCTGGTCATTTTTTTTATCATGATCCATTTCTTTGTTTCGTTAAACCAATCGGGATTCAACCTACAGCGTATGAAGGCAGCATCCATATTGAACGAATATGTGCAGGCCTCTTCCGAAGCGCGCAGCTTCACAACAAAAAAAGAAACGGTAGACGGCTGGCTGGTTACGCGTGAAGCACTTCCTTATCCCGCATCGGCGGCACTGGAACAGGTACAATTCACCATTTATAAAAAAGATTCGCTGGGCACTCCCCTTTTAACCCGTACCCTGCTGGTCAACACAAAAACAATTACAGACACTGCTAATGCGCAACCATAAAAAATACAGCACCCTTACGTTACCAGCCTTTACCCTTCCGGAATTGGTAGTAAGCCTGCTACTGATGGCCATTTTATTTGGCATTATTGCAACCGTTTATATGATCTTTTCGGGGCAGAGCCGTCGCAGTTTTGAAACCAACCGCTTTTTTTCTGAATACAGCACTACAAAAAAAATACTGCAAAACGATTTTGAAAAAGCCCGCATGATACGGTTTGATACAGACGGAAAGTCCCTGTTATTACAGGAAACGGATCATAAAAACAACCCGGTTGTGGTTCGTTACCAGCTGGACAGCAGTTACCTGATACGCACGACGGGCGAGCGGGCAGATACACTACACCCCGGCGGCTTGTTGGCCGGTAGGACAATCGTGCAGGACACCCTGCCGCTGGTGACATTTATTAAACTGCAGCATCGCTGGCACGGCCAGGTCTTTTACACCTACCTGCAGAAAAACTATGCCCTGGCAGAACTGTTAACCTTTGACGAGAGCACCTCCACCTCCCACTAACAAAAGCAAATAATATGAGCCAGCCCATCGATATAAAAGCATTAAGAAAAAGCCATTCAACAGAACCCACACCGGAGGCCGGTACTGCCGCGGGTCAACCTGTTCCTTTTATGAAACAACTGGAAGCCCTGCTTTCAAAAGACCTGACGATTTTTGGCAGCGCCTTTCCAGACAAGAGCAAGGAATCCTTTTACCTGGAACTGGGCAGCCTGATGGATGCCGGGCTGGATATACGGACGGCATTGCAACTGATCGCCTCCGAGCAACCCAAAAAAGCGGCCCGGGCTATTTTAAGCGTTGTGCTGGAAAAAGTGGTCAACGGCAGCAGTCTGTCTGCCGCGATACGGGAAAATAAAAACTTTACTCCATATGAATATTTCACCGTGGAGATCGGCGAGGAAACGGGCAAACTAAACGCTGTACTGCAACAACTGTCAATCTATTATAAAGCGCGGATCCGGCAGCGACGCCAGATCATCGGGGCACTTACCTACCCGCTTATCGTGCTGTCCGTTGCCTTTTGTTCTGTTTTTTTTATGATGAATTATGTAGTGCCGATGTTTGCCGATGTATTTAAACGGTTTGGAGGCGAGCTGCCTTTTTTAACACGCCAGGTTTTGAACATCTCTCATTTCATGCAGGCCGCGGCGGGAAAAATTTCTATCGCGCTACTGCTGCTTATTGCATTGATTGCTTTTAACCGCCACAAACCGGGTTATAAAAAATATAAGGACCTGTTATTTCAAAAAACACCGGTGGTAAAAAATATTGTCACCAAAATTTACCTGG
This sequence comes from Niabella sp., assembly GCA_017744795.1. Taxonomy (GTDB): domain Bacteria; phylum Bacteroidota; class Bacteroidia; order Chitinophagales; family Chitinophagaceae; genus Niabella. The sequence goes on from JAGIAQ010000182.1 coordinate 4,625, forward strand.
CGCGTTTTGCCTCCACACTGCAGCTATTGTTGAGCGCTAAAGTACCTTTGGTACAGGCCCTGAGTTTGAGCAGGCAGGTAAGCGGCTTTTACCCGCTGGAGCAGGCGCTATCACAAATGGAAGCGGATATCCTGAAAGGTATGCCGCTATACGAAACCATGGCAACAAAAAAAGTGTTCCCCTCCAAAATGGTGGCGCTGGTAAAAGTAGGCGAAGAAGTAAACGAGCTGGAACTCTTCTTTAAAAACCTTGCTGAACGTTATGCCGAGGATCTGGACTACCAAACCACTCAGCTGAGTAAATTTATTGAGCCGGCCATTATTATTATCCTGGGACTGGTAGTAGGCATGGTGCTTATTGCCATGTACCTGCCGATGTTTAATATGGGGAATACGATACAGTAGGGACCCGCTGATCGTAAACATCGCTGGCGCCGTGAAAGTATCATCAAATCAGATCACCTCACCGACAATATAGATCTATATTGTGAAAAGAGCAATCTAAAAATCAAAGACATTAAAGACGGAACGAAACATGTTCCCTAATGTGAGTTAAATACATCACTATCTTTTATACATTCCGAATTTTAACAACCAGCAGGGAGTATATTACTAGGGTCAAGTCAGCAATCAATCTGCAAAATATAATGCTTTCACTGAAATTTGGCTTACCAAATCCAACATAAGTTAGACATAAATCAAGTATCAATAATATAATCACTAAAAAGATTCTAGCCCCAGTATTTTTCTTCTCAATAAATAAAAG
>JAGIAQ010000183.1:0-214 GCA_017744795.1 Niabella sp.
GAGACAGGTATGAGTTTAACCAAGGCGGACGCACAAATTTAAAAACTGCCACGAATACACAAATAAAGATCGGTTGAACCTGTTATCAAAGACAATAAACACAAATCGTATGCGCCAAAGGCGCCTATTCGTGAATTCGTGGCATTGAATGATCGCATTATAAGCTAAAAACTTAGTCGCTGAACAACTAAGTCATTTTGTGCGTTCGTCCTGT
>JAGIAQ010000183.1:224-5352 GCA_017744795.1 Niabella sp.
GGCCGTACCTCCCTGCAAATCTTTACCAATTCCGGCTCAATTGTTCATAAAGTGCTAAATCCTTTTTGCCGCTGCGCCGACCCAGGTAACAACTGAAATAGTTTTTGGATAAATTTCAAACATTTCGTTGTATCTTGTCTGGCAATATTCAATAAAATTAAAAGGCCATTTGAATGAAAGAGTTGCAAATCAAAAAACAAGCAAAAAAGTATGATGTAGTGATCGTTGGCTCCGGTGCGGGTGGAGGTATGGCAGCTTATACGCTTTCAAAAGCCGGGCTGAGTGTCTGTTTGCTCGAGGCCGGCACCATGTACAACCCTCAAAAAGAGATCTATCAGCTCAAAAACACCTGGGATTCCAAACGCCGCGGACGTGCAACAAAGTACCGTCCCTTTGGAGACCTGGACGCCTGTTACGGCGGCTGGGATATTGAAGGCGAGCCCTACACCAAAGAAGCGGGTACCGAATGGGAATGGTTCCGGGCACGGATGCTGGGCGGAAGAACCAATCACTGGGGGCGTATTTCCCTGCGTTTTGGCCCGCGGGATTTCAAAGGCTATAGCCATGATGGCGTGGGCGCCGACTGGCCCATCACCTACGACGAAATAAAACCTTATTACGATAAAGTAGATCAGCTGATCGGCGTATTCGGTAGTGTGGAGAACCTGCCCAATGAACCGGATGGTATTTTTTTACCGCCGCCCAAGCCGCGCCTGCATGAGTTATTTATTAAGAAAGGGGCGCAAAAAGCGAATGTGCCCGTAATCCCCTCCCGTTTATCGATCCTGACAAAAAAATTAAATGATGACCGCGGTTCCTGTTTTTTCTGTGCGCAATGCGGCCGGAACTGCAGTATGGCCAAGGCCGATTTTTCTGCTTCCAACGTACTGATCTACCCGGCGATGAAAACCGGCAAACTGGATGTGGTTGCCGATGCCATGGCACGGGAAGTATTGACCAATGCGGAAGGGTTGGCTACCGGCGTTTCCTATATCAATAAAGCAGATATGCTGGAATACCAGGTGGACGGCCGTGTGGTGATACTGGCCGCAAGCGCCTGCGAAACGGCACGTCTTTTATTGAACTCAAAATCGCAGCGCCATCCCAACGGCCTCGCCAACAGCAGTAACGTGGTGGGCAAATACTTGCAGGATAGTACGGGTGCCGCCATGGGTGGTTATATCCCCGAGCTGTTTGGCAGAAAACGCTATAATGAAGATGGCGTGGGCGGCATGCACGTATACTCTCCCTGGTGGGGTGATGATAAAAAGCTGGATTTCCCAAGAGGCTACCACATTGAGTATTGGGGTGGCTTTGGCGGGCAGCCCAGCTATGGGTTTGGTATGGGCCTGGAAAACTTAAATGGCAAATACCCTGTAAACGGCAAAAAGAAAGAAGCCGGTGGCTATGGAGCTTCTTTTAAAGAAGACCAACGTTATTTCTATGGCGCCTCAGTGGGCATGGCCGGTCGCGGTGAAGCGATTGCCTTTGAGCACAATCGTTGTGAAATTGATCCGAATGTAGTAGATAAATATGGGATCCCGGTTTTAAAATTCAATGTAACGCTCAGCGATTATGAAGTAAAGCAGGCCAAACATATGAAGGACACCTTCAGGGAGATCATGCACAATATGGGTGCGGTGATCACCTACGGCGATGACGGGCCTGAAAAGAATTACGGTATCGACAAACCGGGTTACATTATACATGAGGCCGGTACCGCTCGCATGGGTGATGACTCCAAAAGCTCTGCTTTAAATAAATTCAGCCAGGCGCACGATTGTAAAACCCTGTTTTGTGTGGATGGCAGCCAGTTTACCTCGCAAGCGAATAAGAATATCACCTGGACGATCCTGGCATTAAGCATGCGCGCCAGCGAATATATTATTGACGAAATGAAGAAACAAAATCTGTAACAACATGAAAAGACGTGATTCACTCAAATATATAGCTGCCGGAGCATTGGCTTCCGGCGCGCTGGCCATTGGCTGCAATACCAACGAAAAAAAGGCGGCGTCCGAAACAACCGGCGCCGATGTAGAAAAGGAAGGAACCGTGCACCGTTACGGAGATGAAAAAATGCACGAAAAGGATGTAGACGCCCAGCCCGATTTCTTTGATGCACACGAGATGGCCACCATCGCTATCCTGGCAGACATCATCATACCAAAAGATGCCGTCAGCGGCAGCGCTACCGATGCCAAAGTTCCGGAGTTTATCCAGTTTACGGTGAAGGATCAGCCCAATTTGCAAACGCCGCTGAGAGGCGGTTTGCGCTGGCTGGACCTGCAATGCCTGAGAAAATACAACACCCCTTTTAAAGATTGTACCGAACGGCAGCGGATCGAAATGGTGGACCTTATCGCCTACCCTGACCGGGCTAAGGGTAAACCAGAACTGGCTCAGGGTGTGGCCTTTTTCTCGAAAATGCGCGACCTTACGGCAACCGGCTTTTATTCTACTGCCATCGGTGTAAAAGACATCGGCTATGCCGGCAACCAGCCCAATCAATGGAACGGTGTTCCGGACGATGTATTGAAGCAATACGGACTCGCCTATACCGATAAGGAACTGAAAGAATGCGTTAGCTTTCCTTAGTGCTGCAAAATATCAGATAAAAAAGTGAAGCCATGGATCGTATTCATGGCTTTTGTTTGTCGCAATGGGTGCATAACATTTTCTTTTTACCAGCATCTTTTTATGCCCTTACATCCTTATCGGTTTTCTGGCGACCGGGGGACTTGTGTGACAGCAATAGTACAATGCTGCTGCGCCTCGCCGCGCGAAAAAATGTTACGCTCTCGTCATGCCCCCTGTCGCAATGTGCAACACGCAACATTTTAATTAAAGTGCTACCTTTGGGGGGCAAATGAAAATGATATCAGCCATACTTGCAACAGTCGTGCTCTTTTTGGCAGTACAACCGGTGTTGGGCAATTTCATTGTGACCGCAAAAACGCAGTCTGCACATGCCTGCTGCACCGGGATGTGCAAAAAGGCATCCAAATCTCAGGAAAAAAGCAACAACTCTTGCAAAAACGGGCATTGTGATAATCCGTTTTTAGTCTGCTCCAATAGTTATTTTCTCAATTCAGATAAATCAGTATTTTCATTGATTCCCCTTTTTACTTCATCAAAAAAAACCGGGTTATCAAATGACAGCGTTGTATCTTTTTATATCCAGGACTTTTGGCACCCGCCCGAAACGGCTTAGGTTCAAAAGAGAAAAAAGATATTTCACCATTTAAATTGAATAAAATGAAAAAATTAGTTGCCGGCATTTCTTTAGCGTTAATGCTCATGAGTGCCGCTTTATATGCCAACAACAGTACACCTAAAAAAGCAAGTTGTTGCGCCCCCGGAAAAGCTTGTTGTGCGGCGGGAAGCTCTTGTTGCAGGAAATAAGTAACACCGTAGTAAAAACAAAACCCATCACATCATCGTGGTGGGTTTTGCTTATAGTGAAAGGAAGAGCAATAAACGACAAACAAAATACAAATCTGAATGACAACCATTTTAGACGATGGCCCTTTTTATCATGGTACGAAAGCGGAGCTTAAAATCGGCGATCTGCTGACCGCAGGATTCCGGTCGAATTACAAGCCTGAAGTAGTCATGAATCATATTTATTTTACGGCCCTGGTGAACGGAGCAGGGCTTGCCGCGGCCCTGGCTAGAGGAGATGGGAACGAACGCGTTTATATCGTTGAGCCAATGGGAAGCTTTGAAAATGACCCTAACGTTACAGACAAAAAATTTCCGGGCAACCCCACCCGATCCTATCGCAGCCAGGCGCCGTTGAAAATCGTTGGCGAAGTAACAGACTGGGTAAGGCTAACTCCTGAAGAACGGCAAAGCTGGAATGAAAAACTGGCGAATATTAAGGGAGATATTATTAATTAATAGCCCTCTATCGCAAACAGCCCCCTGATTGAACTACGCCAGAATAAAATCCGATCTGCCGGTATCTATGGAACAATCAGCGCGAATCAACGGGATACGTCTTAAAATCGTAATTTCGGCCCGTGATCTCCCAAAATACCATACAGGATATTCTCTCCCGCATCGACGTGTTGGATGTGGTGGGCGAATTTGTGAAATTGAAAAAACGTGGGGCCAATTACCTCGGCCTCTGCCCTTTTCATAATGAAAAAACGCCCTCCTTCACCGTTTCCCCCTCAAAAGAAATATATAAATGTTTCGGATGCGGTAAAAGCGGCAACACCATCAGCTTCATCATGGAGCATGAGAAGTATAGCTATGTAGAGGCCCTGAAATGGCTGGCGAACCGCTACGGGATAGAAGTGGAAGAAACCTTTGCCAGTGATGAGCAGCGCGAGCAATATCAAACGGCAGACAGCCTTTTTATTATTAATAATTTTGCCGAACAATTTTTTACAAAAGCATTAACCGAATCTGAAGAGGGCAAGCTGATCGGCCTCAGCTATTTTAAAGAACGCGGATTTCGGGAAGGGATCATCCAAAAATTCCGGTTGGGATACGCACCCAACGAAAGAGAGGCGTTCACCCGGGAAGCGCTATCTAAGCAATACAATAAAGAGCTTTTATTAAAAAGCGGGTTGGTAGCGGAACGCAACGGTGCTCTTGCAGACAATTATCGCGGGCGGGTTATTTTCCCCATACACAACCATAGCGGCAAGGTACTGGGCTTTGGCGCGCGCATTTTAAAAACGACGGATAAAGCGCCCAAATACATCAACACCCCGGAGAATGAGATCTACGTCAAAAGTAAAATACTTTACGGTTCTTATTTTGCCCGGACGGCCATTGAAAAGGCTGATGAATGTTTGCTCGTTGAAGGCTATACTGACGTAGTCTCCCTTCACCAGGCGGGCATTGAAAACGTAGTGGCTTCCGGGGGAACTTCATTAACGGTGGATCAGTTAAGACTGATAAAAAAATACACCAACAATCTTACCATCATTTATGACGGCGATGCGGCGGGTGTAAAAGCCGCATTACGCGGACTGGACCTGGCTTTGGAAGAAAGCCTGAACGTAAAGCTGGTATTGATCCCCGACAAAGAAGACCCCGATAGCTTTGTAAACAAAATAGGCGCCGGAGCCTTTACGGAGTTTATTAAAAAGAATAAAAAAGATTTTATCCT
>JAGIAQ010000184.1 GCA_017744795.1 Niabella sp.
GGGCAGTAGCAAGCAAACCGATTTTTTTCATTTTCGTTATTTGCCGCTAAACTACAAAAAAACAGATTATTGCAGTGCCTGGTACACCAATGCCTTAAATTTATCTCCAAGCTCTCCGTGTGAGAAAGGCCATTGCTGCACAAATAAAAGCGCTACAATATGTTCGCGGGGATCGCCCCAGTAGGAGGTTCCAAAAAATCCGCCCCAGGCGAAGCTTCCCACGGATTGACCCAGTTTTAAAGAGCCCTTTTCGGTGGTGATCTCAAATCCCAGTCCAAATTTATCATTGCCCAAAGAAATATCTCCGATCTGGTTTTGCGTCATTATTTCCACAGTGTGCCGGGCCAGTAACCGTTTGCCATTATACACGCCTTTGTTCAGGATCATTTGTAAAAAAGCAGCATAGTCTGCCGTAGTAGATACCAGCCCTGCTCCGCCGGAAAAATAGCCGTTGTTGTTTGTAGGGTAATCTACTGACACGCCACGGAAAGTGGTATCTGACCAGGGGAGCAACGCTTTTGTTTTTTTATCTTCTGTGTAAACATTTACCAGGCGGGAGCGTTTGGCTTCGGGCAAATGAAAATAAGTGTCCTGCATTTGCAGGGGCTCAAATACCCGCTTGCGTAAAAACGCGTCCAGGCTCATACCCGACAGCACTTCCACCAACCGGCCCAGGACATCTGTATTTAATCCGTAGGTGAATCTTTCACCGGGCTGGTGAATTAATGGCAGCGCTCCCAGTTTATCAATTGCCGCTGCCAGCTGCTGCGGATGCGGCAGGAAACCCGCCGGGATGCCAGCTTTTGCGTAGATAGCCTTCATATAAGGCGATCCTATTTGTGCATAATCGATTCCCGAGGTATGGGTAAGCAGGTCACGGATGGTGATCTCTCTTTTTGCCGGGACGGTTGTGTAGCTGCTGTCCTGCGCATTAAATTTGTCCAGTACTTTGGGGTGTGCAAACGAAGGAAGATATTTGGAGATAGGGTCGTCCAGGAGGAATTTTCCTTCTTCAAATAACATCATTACAGCGGTGCTTGTGATGGCTTTGGTTTGAGAAGCGATGCGGAAAATATCATTTGTTTTTAGTGGTGCACTGGCAGACGCGTGACCTGTGCCGAATGCTTTATTATAAACGATGACGCCATTGTGAACAATGAGAGCGGTGGCGCCTTTGATCCAGTTGTTCCGGATATAATCCTGCAATACGTTATCGATGCGCTGCAGCCGTTCTTCCGGGAACCCATTTGCGGCGGCATTTCCCGGGACCAAAACGGTGGGTTGTGCGTTTGCAGCAAGCTGTGCGGTAATGGCGAGGGCAAACAAGCCTACTTTTCTCATATGTGTTTTTCGCTAAGCTACAAAAAAAGGCCTATGAGGTTATCAAAACCTCACAGGCCTTTAGTTATGCACCAGAAATCGCCAAAGGCGATAAAATAGGACGGCGAAGCTAAAAACTCCGCAGGGCTTAATTAACGTTTCAAGCTGGCCATATCAATCACAAAGCGATACCGCACATCACTTTTCAACATCCGCTCATATGCGGTATTGATCTCCTGCATGTTGATCAGTTCGATCTCCGATACAATATTATGCTCCCCGCAAAAGTCGAGCAGTTCCTGCGTTTCAGCGATGCCGCCAATCACTGAGCCTGCTACAGACCGGCGTCCCATGATCATTGGCACTGTTTGCAGCATAGGATCCAAGGGCCCGAGGTAGCCCACCAGTACCAACGTGCCATTGATATTCAGTGTGCCCACATACGGATTCACATCATGTACATAGGGAACCGTATCAATGATCAGGTCAAATCTACCTTTTGCGGCTTTCATTTGCTCTTCGTTGGTAGAGATGACCACTTCATCGGCACCCAGTTCTTTTGCATCCTGTGTTTTTCCGGGGGTTCTTGAGAACAGGGCTACTTCAGCTCCCAATCCCTTTGCCAGTTTAATGGCCATATGCCCCAGTCCGCCCAGTCCAATAACGCCCACTTTACTTCCTTTGCCCACTTTCCAGTGCTTTAACGGCGACCAGGTGGTAATGCCGGCGCAAAGCAGGGGCGCCACAGCCGCCAGATCCAGGTTCCGGGGCACTTTTAATACAAAGTGTTCCTCTACCACTATTTTTTCCGAATAGCCGCCAAAAGTATGTTTGCCGGAGTGCTTATCCCGGCCATTATAGGTGCCGGTAAATCCGTTCAGGCAATACTGCTCCAGATCCTGCCGGCAGCTTTCACAGGTGCGGCAACTGTCTACCAGGCAGCCCACCGCTGCCAGATCACCAGTTTTAAATTTTGTAACGGCATTGCCCACCCGGGTAACGCGGCCTACAATCTCATGTCCGGGGACCACCGGGTATTTGCTGCCGCCCCAGTCATTGCGTGCCGTGTGCAGGTCCGAGTGGCAAACGCCGCAGTACAGAATTTCGATCTCCACATCCGTAGGAGTAGGTTCCCGCCGGTCAATATTCATTTGTTTTAAGTCTGCATCGGCAGCTTCGGTGCCAAATGCTTTTACAACGTAAGTATTCATATTATTATTTCTTTTAAAATTCTATTAACGATCTTATTCCCAATTTATTATTTTGCTGAATCCAAAACAGCCGTTTTTGCAGCAAAAGCAATCGGATCCATATCAATGAGTTGCAAGGATTTTACCATTTTAAGGGTGCCGGTTTTGTATTTCAGGAAATGCGGGGTTTTTAAATGCTCCTGGTAGGCTTCCTTACTGGCGTATATTTCTAAAATGGTGACCCGGGTAGGATGCTCTTTTTCATACATCGCGTACAGCCCCAATACGCCCGGCTCCGATTGTACTGCTGCGCGGGTGTGTTCGGCTACCGCCGCTTTATACTGGTTGAGATAAGTACTGTCTACCTCAATTTTTGCTACCCGGATCATCCGGTTTTGCTGTTGCGCAGTGGCAGTAGTCTCCATAAAAAGCATCAATAAAACGATTAAAAACAAAACGGAGTGGCTTTTCTTTTTCTTCATTTTTACGTTTTTGAACATTTATTATTAATGCGCTTTATTATATTTTTCATTTTCCTGTTCTTGCTTCCAGTTCTGCGGGATAGCGGTCGCCGGCTATTTCCATTTTGGATACGGTATCGTTGATTATTTTAAGTTCACCCGTGGTTAGTTCAATATCAACGGCTCCGATATTTTCCTCCAGCCGGTGCAATTTTGTTGTGCCGGGAATGGGAACGATCCATGATTGTTGTGCCAGGATCCAGGCCAGTGCTATTTGTGCGGGCGTTGTGCTTTTTTGAACGGCAATGCTCTTTAACAGTTCTACGAGTCCCTGGTTGGCATCGATATTTTCTTTTGCGAACCGTGGCACAATATTCCGGAAATCGCCTTTATCGAACTGTGTATCGCTGTTAATATTTCCGGTAAGAAATCCCTTGCCCAGCGGGCTAAAGGGAACAAAGCCGATGCCCAGCTCTTCCAGTGCCGGAAGCAACTCCTGCTCGGGCTTCCGCCACCATAGGGAATATTCACTTTCGACTGCGGCGACGGGAGTAACGGCGTGTGCCCGGCGAATAGTTGCCACACCTGCTTCCGAAAGGCCCCAGTGTTTGATCTTGCCTTCTTTGATCAATGCTCCCATCGTTGCTGCCACCTCTTCTATAGGTGTATTCGTATCTACGCGGTGCTGATAATACAAATCGATGACATCGGTCTTCAATCTTTTTAACGAACCGTCTATCGCTTTGCGGATCTGCTGCGGGCTACTGTCCTGCACCTGTTTGCCATCCTGCAATTTAATGCCAAATTTTGTGGCGATCACCACCCTGTTGCGGTAGGGTTGTAATGCTTCTCCTAATAGTTCTTCATTACCATAAGGCCCATACATTTCGGCTGTGTCAAAAAAGGTGATGCCTTTTTCTATAGCTGCATGTAAAAGGCGGGTAGCTTCATCTTTTGATGTTGCCGGCCCGTACCCATAGCTCAGCCCCATACAACCCAGGCCAATGGCAGATACTTCCAGTGTACTGTTTCCTAATTTTCTGTATTGCATCATTCAAAAATTTTGTTATTGATCCTGTAAAGTTCCTGAGAAGTACGTTGCCGGGTTTTATACGGATTACAGGATCGCCTACCAAAATTACTGAATAGAAAGAGGAAGACGATCTTTAATAGCCGGGAAGACGGAAAAGGGGGAAAGGATTCAACTATTTCTTCTGAGGAGCAGCAACAAGAGTAGTATCCGTTTCCAGCGTGGGAACAACATAGCCGCCGGAATCCAGCACCACTTTTGGAAAGGCCTGCTTTAGCTGTGCCCAGTTGTTCCTATTGATGGCTGTTTGATACAAATAGAGCTCCCGCAAGGTTTTTAGCTGCCTTAATGGCTCCAAACCTTTTTGGGTGATTTTGGTTCCTACCAGGTTCAGCACCTGCAATTGCTTAAGTGTATTCAGCTGAGCTATTCCCGCATCCGTAACGGCTGTATTGCTCAGATACAAACGGGTGAGGTTCGTAAATGCAGCTACGGTTTTGAGGCTTTCATCGGTGATATTGCTGTTATCCAGTTTTAACCATACGATCTGTTTTTTGAGCGGTTCCAGCAACCGGATCAGCGCAGCGGCTTTTGCTGTTGCGGTTACAAAATTGACCGATACATAATTTTTATCGTTCGATACAGGAACCACGATCACTCCATTGTCCGTTAGTTTTGTTACGACGCTCAGGTCCGGCGCGCTTACATCTTCGTTGGGAACGTATGTATTGCCCGTAGCTTTCGGTCCATCAGTTCCCGATTGGAAGGCAACCAGTACCGGTTTTATTTTATCGGTTTGCGGTAATTCTTTTATCTTTTTGGTAAAGCTGTTGCCCGTGCTGATCCACCAGCTCAATACGTCCACTTCATTGGGTGTTAGTTGCGGTTTTTCTTTGGGGGGCATATGGTCGTCATCGCTCAACGGCAACAGCAGCCGCTTTACCAGGGCACTTTCATCCGGCTTACCGCTGGCAAGGATCTTACCGTCCTTTCCCCCCTTTACAATATAGGGCTCTTTATCCAGGCGCAGCCTTCCTTTTTGTTTGGTGCTGCCATGACAGCTGTAACATTTGCGTTGCAGGATCGGTTGTACTACCGCGGTGTACAAAACCGCTTCCTGTATATTAGGAATGGGTTTTAAAGGTTGGTTGGGATCTACACTGTTAAGGCCTGCTGTAAGATAGTCTGCTCCGTGTGTCAATGATCCGCCCAGGTGACCCGTAACGGTTACAGCGCCAATAGTAAGGCCCGCCATAATATTTGAATACCGGGTTAAAAGAGAAAAACGATAGCACCCATAGCATAACAGCGCCGCAATTGCCGTAATAATTCCGAGCCATTGGTGCCGGGTTACCAACTCCTGTTCATAATCGCCGCTTAGGGAAAGCAGATAGCCCGTTACGCAGGAGGCAATAGCGGCCAGCATTCCCCAAAAGAGCATCACAGGAACGGCCGGTTTTAATGAGGGAAACCGCCTGACAAACAGTTGAAACAAACAGGCGATCAGCAATATACCTATCGGCAGGTGTACCAATACCGGATGAAATCTTCCCACAAAATCCACGAGTGTAAGTAATGGCATAAGCAGTTATTGGTACCGGCTTCTGAGGGTTTTCATCATATGCAGGTTAATAGCCCATTGATCCACTACCGGCTGCTGGGTATACGGCAGGGTAGGCATATAAGTGGGCGGCCCAAATTCGGTGAGGACGGTCATGATCTCTCCTTTTTTACGTTTTCGCTCTGCGATCTTGTCCCACCAGTCGAAGTGTTGTTTAACAACAGCCTCCCACTCCGGTGCGCGCGGGTCATTGACCTGTGGCCCTTCCGGGTGACCTACCCGCGCATGAAAATGCTCTGTACGATCGATAGCGAGTGCTACGGTTTCCTGCTGATCGCCCAGCATGCTTTCGTGCACGTTGCACCAATGGGAGATATCCAATGTTAGCCGTAGATCGGGCAGCTGATCTATAAATTGTTTGGCGATATGCGCCGCAAATAATATCCGGGACCGATGGGTTTCATGATAGATCTTTATACCGGTTTCTTTTGAAAGCTGCTGGGAGTAGGCAATAAAGGCTTTATTCTGCTCAAAGCTGAAATGATCTTTTCCGGCGTGACAATTAATATAAATGGGCTTTTGAGAACGATTGGTGGCAGATGCCGTGGTGATTTTTTTGAAATGTTCCAGGTTGGCTTTCCAATCATCGCCTGCGCTCTGACACAAAAAGGCAACCTGCAAAGAATGTTTTTTCAACGCGGCAAATAATT
>JAGIAQ010000185.1 GCA_017744795.1 Niabella sp.
GTTGTACACTTCGGGATCAATATTGTCTTTTATATACCCAAAGATGGTAACATCCGATTCCAGGGGGCCTGGTTCGAAAATGATTTTATCAATGTAAATTTCATCAAGGTATTTATAGTTTGGCTTGTACATTTTTATTTTTTATGAAAAAGATGGTTTCCCCCTTTTGATTTCTAAAATAGAGCGTGTACCCGGGCTGAAGTTTGTTTCTCAATTGCGCAAACTGTTTCATTATTGGCTTGAGAAGATCCCATAGGTGATAACCGGTGGTATCTGCTATTGACCAGAAAAGTGTATTCAAGTTTGTTTTGGAATTTACAAAATCATTACAGTAATAGTAATTAAATTGTCCTACTGGGGTTTTTATATCATATCTTACAAACAGGTGCAGATCAAGACAAAAATCTTCTGAAGAAGAAACAGTTATGACTGACTGCACAACAGCTGTAATATCGGTTCCTCTGAAATGATTCAGTTGATCGCTTGTCAAATACGAGGGTGCAGCCCGCAGTATTTCTTCGTCCAAATAACAATTATATATCCCCTTTTCGAGTTTTACAAGGTTATCAAATCCTAAGGGGAGCACCCTTTTAAGCATGCTTTTTTTATGAACCATAAAGAATAGCTTCTTCGTGTTTTTCACACTGTTTAAATGTGTCTGAAGGCGTGGGGTCCAGGGCTTACCCATTTTATAAGAATAAGGCCTATTAAATAGGTCGTAGACTAGGGATTTCCGATCGAGCGAATCATTTTTACCATTCGGCGCTAAATCAAGATACTTGCTTTTGGGAGTTCTATCCTTCCAACAAGGAACCATTTTAGCTACATTAGCAATAATATTGGCAAGATGCTTATCGTTATCTAATCCAATAGAATCTTCCTGATAACGGAATTCACGAATGTTTGATATTAGTGCAAATAAATTTCCAACAACAAACCCGCCAAAACCGTTTTCTTTAGCGTATGCCTCATGTTTTTGCAATATTGCCCACTCTCTTGGGAACGGATGATCTCCTAAAAATGCCACAAGAGGGCGGGTTTCATCAAAAATTCTGACAAGCTGATATCGATACTTTCTATCGGGTGAAAAAACAGTAATTTCTTTCATTTTTATAGGCAGATAGTTATTTCATCTGCACATAAAATTATGGAATCGCTGTGCCAAATTCTGTCAAACGAATCACCCGACGTATTCTTTCCAAAACAATGTGCGGTGTTTGAGCGAAGGGTTATGATTATTGAAATCAATGCATTCCTGATGAATTTTGTTCACAAGAGTGAGTAAAGCTTTGGGCTTCACCACACGAACATTATTCATCCATTGAATGACCCAGCCAACCAATTCCCCATTTAAAGCACAAGAAAAGGTCATCCTGAACTTTTTATTTTTCCTGAACTCAAATCTTTGATCATAATGCCAAAAGAAGAGGCTGATATAATGCCCTGTAACCTGGTCAATTTCCAATTCAATCTGATAAACTTTTTCATCAATATTTTGTGATACGCCAAAATGCGTTTTGGTAAATTGATTATACAGTTCAATGTACCTGTTTGGCTTAAAAATGTCATTTGTTAAATTCAGTTGTAAAAAAGCATCAAAACCGACTACAACAATTTTTTTGTCTGTTTCATTATAGGCACATAGATGTAACAGTCCTCTATGGTTTAATAATGAAAGCGGATAGAGCATGTCCTTTTCAAAAACCCTGTCTGTCTCTGAATCGAAGTAATCATTGAGTTTTTCTACGACAATTTTTCTTTTGTTTTGAATAGCCCAAATTACTTGTTCTATAATCTCCAACTGCTCTTTTGAATATTGCATTTCGTAAAATCCGCTACTGTCTAATCCCATACTGAAAGCATCAACAGAGTATTCAAGTCTTGATTTACTGTTTCGTTCGTGAAACTGGTTTTCAAATTTAACGAAGGATGATTTTTTGATCTTCAGAATATCTTTGGGAACAAAGACCTTTGACAAAAAATGAGCGTTGATGTCCGAAATGTTCAACTCCTTAGCACCTTGAGCATGCACGATCTTCCAGGTCTTTTTGTTGAATTCCCCGGTGTACACTTCAATTTCCTGCCCTTGAATTTTCAAGCTCTCGGACAACTCATTCAAATACCGATAAAGTGTCCTGTCTGAGAAATCATATCCTTGTTTTCTTTTCCAATCTCTGAAAATTGTCATCGTGCAAGGTGATTGTTGAAGCCTTGAGTAAAGATGCAGGAGTATCTCCGATTTCCTGGGATGAGCTGTCATGTCAAATCAATTGAGTTGAGTTGAAGGGGGATGCCCCTTCGTAATCATTTTAAACACAATTTAAAGCATCAATTTTTGTAAATCAAAGGAATTTAAGGCCTAACAGTTTTTGAAAGCTCTATTTTTCAATACTTCCTGACGTTCTATTTACCAGCGGTATTACTTTCTTGCCGATCAGTTCTATCGATTTATAAACCTGCTCATTGGTGAGCCCCGGATTATCCATTTGAAAGGTAAATCTTGAAACGCCCCCGAGGGCTTCACTGTGACGCAGGATCTTTGCCGCTACTTCTTCCGGATTGCCGACAACATAGGCACCCGTTGGTCCGGCCTGCGCTTCAAATTGCCCGCGTGTGGGTGCAGACCAGCCCCGCTCCTTACCGATCTTGCCCATCATTTCCCGGTATCCCGGAAAATATTCATCCTTGGCCTGTTGGGTGCTTTCGGCTACATAACCAAGGGAGTGCAACCCTACTTTCAACTTTTCGCGCGGATGACCGGCTTTCTTACCGGCGTCATAATATAAATCGATCAGTGGCCGGAAATTTCCCGTTTCCCCTCCAATAACGGCCACCATCAGCGGCAGGCCCAGCATACCGGCACGTATAAAGGATTGCGGCGTGCCGCCCACTCCGATCCATACCGGAAGCGACTCCTGGTAAGGACGCGGATAGATGGCCTGTTCCTGCAGCGCGGGACGGAACCGCCCCTTCCAGCTTATGGTTTCCTGATCGCGGATCGCCAGCAACAGTTCGATCTTTTCCGCAAAAAGTGCATCATAATCGCCAAGATTCAACCCGAATAAAGGGTACGCGTCTACAAACGAGCCGCGGCCGGCAACGATCTCTGCACGGCCTTTAGAGATCAGATCCAACGTGGCATATTCCTGGAATACCCGCACCGGATCCGCTGCACTTAATACAGTAACGGCACTGGTGAGGCGTATGTTTTTTGTACGTGCTGCCGCCGCAGCCAGGATCACCGCAGGCGCTTCATCTAAAAACTCTTTACGATGGTGCTCGCCCAACCCGAATACATGCAATCCTGCCTGGTCCGCAAATTCGATCTTTGCCAGCACGGCTTCAATCGCCTGCAGGTTTTCCTGCGGGTTCAAAGGCCCCTCATAGGCGCCCGTTGCTATAAAACTATCTATTCCGATTTCCATAATTTTTTTTTAATAAAAGATCCCTGACGCGAATATCCAAACTCCTGACGGGATTTTAAATGACAAATAATAATAAATATTGTTTACAAATGTCAATGGCTTTGATACAATGTATCATCGTTCGCCCCAGGGCATAGCGACTTTGTGTTGCCGGTTTTACTATCAAATACGTACTAAAAAAGGATTGTTATGACAGTTGAATTACTGAAATAAAGAAATCATGCAGGAAACAGAACTATTTTACGCAACAAGGCCTAGGGCCTGGCAAAACTATTTTTTATTTCCACACTGATAATGTGAAGCTCTTTTTCTCCAACATTTTCCAATGCGTGCGGTGGTAATGGTCCGGACCAAATAGCAGTTGCAGCCGCCGGCGTTTCAGGAAGTTTTCGGGAATCAACCATGATAGTGCCTCCTGCGTCGTATCTTATAAAATCAGACCAACTGAGAACGTATAACGAAGCAGACCATTTATGTGTATGCACGTTGGTAACCTGACCGGGCAGGATCAATGTATCCAATACCCGGATAAAATCGTTTTCGAACAATAATTTATGATGTTCCGGATCTGCAAGCAAAGCATCCAGCTCCGCTGGCCAATCGTATACATTTGAACCTTCGGCTGACATCTGTTTGACTAAGGAGTTAAGAAAGGGCGCTTGCCCTATTAAATATACGAAAATTTACTAATACCACACATAAACGCTGACAGAGGCGGTGTATGATAAATTTACCTTTTCTGTTCCTGTACGAACAGTGTATTTATAGAGACTATACGCGGGTGCTCCCATCGGTCAGGATGCCCCGTGTTTACGCGGCGTCCTAACGGAGCCGACGTACCTCATCACGATGATTCTACAAACACCGGGCTCCCCTGGAGCCAAGGCCCGCTTATACCTTTGGGCAGGCATCGATTAATTGTCTTATTAGTATTTTTTCAAAAAAAGAAGAGGAAACTCATGTACGTTTGTTCCATATTCGTGTATTGGTGGCGTTGAGCATTTATAAAATTCCGACTTTATCCCAAATTGTTCCGATCTTTATTCGTTTTGCAAGGTGTAAGATATGGAGAATCAAAAGAGATCTACAGTTTTTTTGAACAAATGGAATACTGCTTTGGCCCAATTGAACACGACGATCATCAATAAGTATTCCCGGCTCAGGAGCATTTTGTTTCTTCTGCCTCTTATTTTACTGGCCTTGATTGTTTTATTTTTATATAGCCAGGCGGCTTTCAACGCAACCGGGTATACGCAAATTCAAAAGAATTGCTTTCTTTTTATAAATAGTCATTTAGGTCAATATCCCAGTCTGCAGTTTAATCTTACACAGTTGGGAGACGCGCTGATCTCTTTATCGATCTTAAGTATTTTCGTCCTGTATGCGCCAAGAATATGGGAAGCCTTGATACCGGGCCTGCTGGTTTCTCTTTTATTTTCAAGTGCGCTGAAACCGCTGCTTACAGTGCCCAGGCCTGCAGCTGTGTTTGATAACAATAGCTTTATTATTGTCGGCAAAAAACTGACCGGCCTCAACAGTACGCCTTCCGGGCACTCCATTACCATTTTTGCAGTGCTTGCCGTGTTGCTGTTTGCATTTGCCCCTCAAAAACGGGGCGCCAAAATGATCTGGTTTTTTGTGGCGGTCAGCACCGGATTGCTGGTTGCGTTTTCGAGGGTGGGTGTAGGTGCCCATTATC
>JAGIAQ010000186.1 GCA_017744795.1 Niabella sp.
CAGGGGCAGTTTCCAGTAAATTATAAGCAAATTCCAGTGACGCTAAAAAACGCGTGGGGGTAACGCTGCTGTATAAGGCATAATATTCAATCGCAATTTCTATTTCGCGCAAAGCTCTTTTAGAAATAGAAACGTTATACCCCATATTTCTGCCTAAGCTGATTTAAAGACGATTCAGCTGTAACATATTCAGCATCAGCGTCATCCAGACGTTCATCCAGCACCGCCTTCATCTCTGCGGTTAGCGAATCCGCATCGTCCTCTTCCACAATAATTGTAATTGCCTTCGTTTTAAAAGCCGCTTTAATGGCGTCCAGGATATCAGCGTTTATATCCTGGGCAGAAGACAGGTGATAGGTTGTATACATCATTGTTAATTTACGACCTTAAAGAAATTAGTGTAAATTTAATCATTTTTTAAACGTAAATTATGTGGGAAGAAAAAGACAATAAACTGTACCGCAAATTTGAGTTTGCCAACTTTAATGAAGCTTTTGGCTTTATGACCCGCGTGGCCCTGATTGCAGAAAAAATGGATCATCACCCCACCTGGACCAATACCTATAATAAAGTGGAACTTTGGCTTTCCACACATGATGCGGGGGATACAGTTACAGAAAAGGACAGAAAACTGGCAAAAAAGATTGATAATTGCCTTTAAATACCCTTTTCCCTACTTAAGCAGGCTGACGATCAACGGTTGTATACGAGTGTTGATATACCGCGCAGCCTCCGCTTTGTCCCGGCTGCCACCCGCTCTAAAATAACGTATAATACCTTGTGTATCAATTATAATATTCGTGGGGTAGCCGGCGCCAAAGGAAAGGGTATTGGTTTCATCGCCGGAAAGAGCATACGCAGGAAAAAGCAGTATCCCTTTTTTTGTAAGGCGTTTTATGGTTGCCGGACTTTCAAAAGTGAAGGAATAAAATTGAAAATTTACTGAATCCTTCATGTTTTGGTACAACGCGTTCAGCCCGTCCATTTCGGCCTGGCAGGGCGGACAAGCCTCAAACCAAAAATTTATAAACGTAACCCTGCCTTTCAGGCTATCCTGGTTTAAACGCAAACTACCGCTTCTTATTTTAAATTCGGGATACCGTTTATCCAGCACCATTTTAGCAATAAGTTCATGTTTTTTAAGTAATTGAGCCGGGTTATCCTGCGCACAGGTAACAGACGCTAATGCCTGTAAACAAAATAATGTAATGATGAAATTTCTCATAAAAAGCATGCAATCAGTTTAAAAAAGTGTTTCAATGATTATTGAGCCAAGATCGCAAGGGAAAAGTTAAGAAACAAAAATTTTTTTCGCAAGGCATTTTTTTGTTATGATAGCCGTATGCCCTACTTTTGCAGCCTGAAAATGAGCGTTAGCTCCATCAAATTATTAAATATCGTAATTTATGCCGGAAATAAAACCAGACGAAATAAGTGCCATCCTTCGGGAGCAGTTAAGCAATTTTAACGCTCAGGCCGATTTAGAGGAGATAGGTACCGTATTACAGGTGGGTGATGGTATCGCCCGTGTTTATGGCCTTGGAAATGTAAGGTATGGTGAACTTGTGGAGTTTGAGGACGGCGTACGCGCCATTGCCCTGAACCTTGAAGAAGATAATGTGGGTGTGGTATTAATGGGTGAAGGAAAAGATATTAAAGAAGGTTCCAAGGTGCGCCGTACCAACCAGATCGCCTCTATTAAAGTGGGTGAAGGCATGAGCGGCCGTGTGGTAAACACCCTCGGGCAGCCGATTGATGGAAAAGGTCCGCTTGCCGGAGAATTGTATGAAATGCCTTTGGAGCGTAAAGCACCCGGGGTAATTTTCCGTGAGCCGGTAAAAGAACCGCTGCAAACGGGTATCAAGGCGATTGATGCGATGATCCCCATTGGCCGTGGCCAGCGGGAACTGATCATTGGCGACCGTCAGACCGGTAAAACAGCGATCGCGATCGACACTATCATTAACCAGAAAGAATTTTTCAAAGCAGGCAAACCTGTTTATTGTATTTATGTAGCCATCGGGCAAAAAGCTTCTACCATTGCAGGGGTTATGAAAACCCTGGAAGACAATGGTGCAATGGAGTACACTACTATCGTTGCGGCTTCTGCTTCTGACCCGGCTCCGCTGCAGTTCTACGCTCCGTTTGCGGGTGCCGCTATCGGGGAATTTTTCCGCGATACCGGTCGTCCTGCATTGATCATTTATGATGATCTTTCCAAACAAGCCGTAGCATATCGTGAAGTATCTCTGCTGTTGCGTCGTCCCCCCGGCCGTGAGGCGTATCCTGGTGATGTATTCTATCTGCACAGCCGTTTACTGGAAAGAGCTGCAAAGGTGATCAACAACGACGAGATCGTTAAAACCATGAATGACCTGCCCGCTTCCATCAAGCATCTGGTAAAAGGCGGCGGATCTTTAACAGCATTGCCGATCATCGAAACCCAGGCGGGTGACGTATCTGCTTATATCCCCACTAACGTAATCTCTATTACCGATGGTCAGATCTTCCTGGAATCTTCCCTGTTCCTGTCTGGTATCCGTCCGGCTATTAACGTAGGTATCTCAGTAAGCCGTGTGGGCGGTAACGCGCAGATCAAATCCATGAAGAAAGTTGCCGGTACGCTGAAGCTGGATCAGGCCCTGTATCGTGAGCTGGAAGCCTTCTCAAAATTTGGTGGCGATCTGGATGCGGCTACTAAAAACGTAATTGATAAAGGAGCCCGTAACGTGGAGATCCTTAAGCAGGCGCAATATTCTCCTTACCCTGTAGAAAAACAGGTAGCTATAATTTACCTGGGTACTAATGGTCTGATCAAAGATGTACCGGTGAACAGAGTGAAGGAATTTGAAGAACAATTCCTGCTGGAAATGGAAAATAAATATCCTGAAGTTTTAGGTGAATTTAAAAAAGGAAATCTTCCTGATGAGGGGCTGAAGCAAATGGTGGACCTCGCCAATGCGATCATTCCTCAGTATAAGAAATAAAGCAAAAGGAATTTTTAAAAAATTGAAGCTGTCCCCGGGGGCAGCTTTTTTTATACAATAAGTTGTGCCACAACTACGAACTCATTAAGTCATTCTTATATATTTATGGAGGAACTGATTTTTTGCTTATAGAAAGTTTTTCTTACCTTTAATCCACACTAAGATCGATGAATGTGAGAGGCCCTCTAATATGCTTATTGGTTGATGATAATAAAGTTGCCCGGGCTACTTTAAAAAAGATTCTCAGGAATTTAGGCACAATAGAGGTTGTGGGCGAATGCGAAAACGCATTGGATGCAAAGGTGTTTTTGGAGAATAATCATGTAGATATCCTGTTCCTGGATGTGGAAATGCCCGAAATGAGTGGTTTGGAATTGCTGCGCTTATTGCCCAGGCGTCCGCATACCATTTTAACCACGGCAAAAAAAAGTTACGCGGTTGAGGCGTTTGAACTGAATGTGGTCGATTACCTTGTAAAGCCCTTTACCTTGTCCAGAGTGCTTGCGGCAATGGATAAAGTTCTGGAATTAATAAAATTCAAGCAATCGCACCAGACGAAAGCGATCGGCGCTCAGCAACTTTTTATTAAAGAGAACAAGGTGATCCGGAAGATCAATCTGAATGATATTTTGTGGATGGAGGCAAAAGGTGATTATGTTCAGTTTAACCTGCCGGATAAATCCTATATGGTGCACGGCAGCCTTAAAGCCATAGAGGACAAGTTTTCGTCGGATAAATTCATCAGAGTACATCGCAGCTATATCATAGCCATTGACAAGGTAGAATATATTGAAGACCGCTTAGTATATATTAAAAATCAGCCCATACCTGTGTCCGAAAGTTATAAAGAAATTTTACTTTCGAAACTGGATCTTTTATAAAGCCCGGCCCTTTAACAAAATAATGCAACTAAAATGCTGACAAAAATGGCAAAACCGATTAGTGCTCATTCGGAACCATCGCTTAACAGTCTTGATTACCTGAGAGACCTGTTGAGCAACGACATTAATGCAATGCAGGATATAATCCGGGAGATAAAGGATCAATGGTCCAATGACGCCCGGGAGCTTGCTGCTGCCGTGCTCAGCAAGGATGTTACGGAAATGAAACGGCTGCTCCATCGCATTAAATCCACTTTTTCACCCCTGGGCCCGGAGCACGTACTTTATAAGGAAATTGCGGCCGCAGGCGATGGGATGCCTACAGTTGAGGCAGCCGGCGTTGATCTGAATTTTTGGAGTCAGCTGATCCTGGGCCTGGAAAATGAGGTAGCCGGTTTAAAAGTGACCGGGGATTGATCAATCTGCTTTTATAATCCGCTGCACATCCCGGTCGGGTCGTAGAAAATTCATTTGCTGCACAATAGCACGCGCCCGCGAAGCAACATACGGCGACATAGGTTTGATGTTCAGCTTTAAAGGATTAGGAAGGATCGCTGCTATTGCAGCCGCTTCATAGGCTGATAGTTCCTTAGCCGGTTTATTAAAATAAGTTTGCGCTGCCGTTTCAATACCGAACACCCCCTTGCCCATCTCCGCCACGTTCAGGTACACTTCAAGAATCCTTTTTTTACCCCATATATTTTCGATCATAAAAGTAAAATAGGTTTCCAGCCCTTTGCGGATCCAGCTTCGCCCCTGCCATAAAAAGACATTTTTTGCCGTTTGCTGGCTGATGGTGCTGGCACCA
>JAGIAQ010000187.1 GCA_017744795.1 Niabella sp.
GTATAAATAACATCCATACTACCGGATTTCTGAATCCGCAGCAAATTTGTATTAAAGTCTGTGACATATAAATTTCCTGTCGATTCATCGAGAGCAATATTATAAGGAGAATAAAATGATTTCCCATTAATTAAGGTTGGTAGGCTATATGTATCGACCATTTGATTTTTTAGGGAAATTTTTCTTATCAGTCTATTATAACAATCGGCAATAAACAATTCATCATTAGAGTTTGCTACAATCCCCCATGGACAATAAAAAGATGCAGACCGGGCATCGCCACTGGCAGACCCAACCTGCCCTGTTCCGGCAATAGTGCTTGCTGTAGCCTGGAAATGATAAGTATATGTGGGGCCGGTATAAGTAGTTCCTTTTTTAATAAGCTGTACAGCTCCTGAACCTGCCATTTTGGGGACAATTACATTTATGCTATCCGGTCTTTGAGCAGTGATGACAGATTCAATACCGTTTAGTAAAACTTTAACCACGTCGCCACTATTCGCTAAGTTTTTTCCTTTTATAGTTACCGCATCTCCACCCCTAAGCACATTTTTACTGATACTTTGTATATGCACTTCAGTATCGGCATCAGTCTGTTTGGAACAAGAACAAAAAAAGGAACAGAAAGCAATAATGGCAATGATGATGTTTTTTTTCATATAAGAGTTAATCGTTTTAAGCAATAAATTGTTGGTATATAAAATCGAGATAAAGATACGGAGATTTTCAGTGGATAATATCAATTGGCTTAGCCGTAACAGAAACATACCGCTTTTAACGGATTGCCGGCTGTAATGAAAAATGTGCCCCGGCACCTGGAAGAAAAACTTTAACGGTATAAATTGTCAAAACTTAAAAAAACTTAAATTGCATACCTAAGGACTCCTGCCAACTCAAAAATTTTATGAGAAACGTACTTTTTTTTGCTATACTGCTTTTTATGCTGGGTTGTTCCAGGAAAAATCATCTTGATCTTAAAGATTATCCTTTTCAAATGAGCCAGGTTCATCAAACTAATGACAGCGTAATGGTGCAATGGAATAAAACCACTATTCCTAGCTTTAAAAATTATCTGGTGCTGAAATCCTGGAATAATGCAGAGTGGTTTATCCTTGCGGGTTTTGAGAATAGAGATGCCACTAAATTTATTGATGATCAAATTGCTCCGAAAACCAACTATTATTATAAAGTCAGGATAGTTTTGACCAATGGAGATACACTCACCAGCAATATACAATCAGTAAAAACCGACTCCGTTAAGTTACAGTTATTTCCTCCAGAAAAGACAGCAGAAGGAGTGCAGCTTCGCTGGACTTCGAATTATTTAAAATATATATTCGGCCGGTATGTTATTTACCGTAAAATTGAAAATCAGGAAAAGGCGGTAATTGGATATAATAACAACCTGGAGAACAGGAATTACACTGATATTTCAGTTCCGTATACTACCAATCTAAGTTATGAAATCGCCCTTCAACGACAATATAGTACAGATGAGGCACGCAGTAATGAACAGCTTTATGTTCGCAAGGAAATAAAAATGGCTGATACAAAGGCGTATGATGTGCAGTTTAATGCTAATATGAAGGCGATATATTTTTTTAACAGCAATGGAAATATTCTTTTATTTGATTTAGATGCGGACAAAATAACCGCATCAGTAAATCTGGGTACCAATATTGGGTATGCTGATTTTGGCGTATACAAAAATAGTAATGAATTGTATGTTCCGACCAATGATGGACGAATTGTAATCTGTAATGCTGCAACCCTTGCAAAAACAGATGAAATCCAGGTTGGAGCTTCAATGCAAA
The DNA here is from genome assembly GCA_017744795.1 of Niabella sp. Lineage (GTDB taxonomy): Bacteria > Bacteroidota > Bacteroidia > Chitinophagales > Chitinophagaceae > Niabella. Next base: position 1,815 of record JAGIAQ010000187.1, read on the forward strand.
CCCGCTCAGTTGTATACAATAAAGGGTTGCTATTTGCCAGTACAAACGCCTGGATGAACGACCCCCTGCGCGTTTATTCAAGAGCAGGAAAGAACCTGCTTTCGCAAAGCGGCTTTTGGTACAGCCGGAGAATAAAAATAATTCCAGGGTCGGAAACAGAACTTATCGAGGTTGCTATAGAGCCTTCGGGATTGGGGCTGAGTTATATGAGTTTTGATCAGGCAGGAAAACCCGTTAAAATGATCAAAGATGTTCTTACGGATTCTTATAGCCAGCATGGAAAGATTTTTGAAATGTTCCCTGACGGGGAAAAATTTATTTCGGGGGAGGCAGGAAATATCTTTAACAAAAATCTTCAGCCGGAAGGCAGACTCCAGGAGATTAATAAAAGATTCGGAGCCTTTTACATCGATGGCAGTTCAAATGAGATTTATGCAGTTACAGCCGACCGAGGTATTGAGGTATTTTCACTGAGTACCTATCAACACCTTCGCACCATCAATACTACCTATTATCCGTTCAAAGTTTTTAAAAGCGAAGGCCATCTCGTTGTTGTAGGAACCCTTAACAAGCGGGACAATATTTACATGGATGCTGAAAAACTATTTATAGAAATATTGTAACCATAGTACGCTATAAGACCTCTTCCCTTTTTAAAAATAACCCACCGTTTTTAATGGAACTCGCGTGAGGGATTAGCGCGTTACTATTTATTTGATTTTTGGGTTTCTTGCTGTGGGCTTCGCCGTTGCCCGGGTATGAGGCACTCCCCCACCCTGTGTACCAATAAACACCCTTGCCCCATGCCGGGACACGCCCAAAAGACAACAACTGCTGATATTTTATCTATCTTTATAAAGAGCTAACCAAATAATGAAAACCCTTAAATCGATTGTATGGCAAAAGCTGACCTGCAGATGCTTGTAGCGGAACAAAAAATCCTTAACCGCATTTATGTAATACGTGGACAGAAAATAATGCTGGACCGTGACCTGGCGGAAATGTATGGCGTGGAGACAAGGCGCCTGAACGAACAGGTGAAACGCAACAGCAAACGCTTTCCTAAAGACTTTATGTTTTCTCTTACGCAAAAAGAACTGAACAACTTGATGTCGCAAATTGCGACTTCAAGTTTAGCGGCAAACTGGGGCGGGATCCGGAAGCTCCCCAATGCTTTTACAGAACAGGGCGTAGCTATGCTATCCAGCGTATTGAACAGCGATACGGCTATAGAAGTCAACATCCGCATCATCCGCGTATTTACAAAGCTCAAAGAATATACACTTACGCATAGTGAGATCCTGCGGCAACTGGCACAATTGGAAAAAGAGGTGAAAGGTAACAGTCGTGATATTGGAAACATTTTCGTAGTGCTCAAAGAGCTGATCGAAAAACAAAGCCGCCCACTACCCCGAAATAAAATCGGCTTTAAACAAAATGTTGAGCCAGGAAACGCCTGAAGCAGCCGGCGTTATCAGCAAGCCCATTATTTTATCCACATACCCAAAAATAGCTATTGAAATAGGTAGTTATGGAATTTAACTTTGTATAAGAAAATCGTACCGTCCCAATGAAATTAACTCCGTCTGAGCAAGACGGCATGACCAATTTTATCTGAAATTTTACAACTGATGGTTAAATTAATAGCTTATGAATCAATTGATTAATTTTATACGGAAATTATTTAGCAGTGGCCGCCTACCAGTTGTGCATTGCGGCTGGTTCATCAAACTGCATTACGACCAACGGTTTATTAAATAAACTGGCGGTATATAATAATAATTAAGTAGCCCTCTTGTGTGATCAGAACCGGATCGTTTCTGTACCGGTATGAATCTCCAGCTCCTGTTTTTCAGCTGCTTCTACCCTTCCGATAATCCGCGCATCCACGCCGAATGATTGTGCAACGGCAATAATAGCCCCGGCATCTTTTTCATTAGTGTAAATTTCCATACGGGTACCCATATTAAATACCTGGTACATTTCCCGGGCATCGGCGCCACTGGCTTTTTGGATGATATCAAAAATTACCGGGGGCGTAAACAGGTTATCTTTTATGATCTTTACATTGGCCGGCACGTATTTCATACATTTCGTCTGACCGCCGCCACTGCAGTGAATAAGGCCCTTAATGGCATCAAAATGCTCCTCCAGCAATGCTTTCAGTACTGGCGCAAAGGTACGCGTAGGACTTAACAATAATTTTCCTATAGTTGTTGTATTGCCTTCAATTTCAATAGTATCTGTCATGGAGTGCGGGCCGATATATACTACCTCATCCGGCAATCCGGGTTCAAAAGTTTCTGGATATTTTTGGGCGTATTCCTTTTTCAAAACGTCGTGGCGCGCGCTGGTGAGGCCGTTGCTGGCTAGTCCGCTGTTGTATTCGCTTTCGTAATTAGTTTTTCCAAAAGAGGCCAGTCCCACGATCACATTACCGGGCGCTATCTTTTCATTGGTGATCAGTTTGTCTTTAGGCCAGCGGGCGGTCATGGTTCCGTTTACGGCAATGGTACGTACCACATCTCCCACGTCGGCGGTTTCGCCACCCATATAGGTAATATTTACGCCAAAGGTTTTCATGGTGTCAAAAAAAGCCTGGCTACCATTGATCACTTCCGATAATACTTCCGCGGGGATCACGGTCTTATTTCTATCGATACTAGATGAAAAGGCCAGCTGATCATAAATGCCCACGCAAAGCAGGTCGTCCAGATTCATTACGATGGCATCCTGCGCTATTCCCTTCCAAACACTGACATCGCCCGTTTCTTTCCAATACAGGTAAGCCAGAATGCTTTTAGTGCCCGCACCATCGGCGTGCATCAGGTTTACCCAATTGGCATCCCCCACCAG
>JAGIAQ010000188.1 GCA_017744795.1 Niabella sp.
GTTCACGTTTATCGTCTGACCTTTCACGATTAAAATGCCACTAATACTTCAATTCAATTTTATTATTGGCGCGATTTACATCCGCCATGCGTTGTGTGGGGTCGATCTCTCCCACCTGTATCTCTGCCAGCCGGTGGCCGGTTTCAATAGTATAATATTTATTGGTCCAGGGCCAGGGTTTATAGGTGATCCATTTTGCAAAAGCGCCTTTTTCTTCGGGTTTGGCATTATACATAAGATCCAGCGGTACATTGTGCATTTCTTTGGAACCATCTTTAAAGGTCAACACAAAATCGACCGGCATAGGCATTAAGCCGTCGTTGCGCAGCCGGATCTTTGTTTTGCCCCCTTCTTCCCAAAGACTGTCGATAGCATAATCAATTGTTTTGGTGCTGTTGATCCAGAACTCCTTATACCAATCCAGTTTAGTGCCGCTTGTTTTCTCCGCCACGCGAATCAGCGCATCTGCATTCGGATGTTTAAATTTCCATTGGTTGTAATAATTTAAAAGTATCCGGTCCCTCACCTGCGCGCCTACTATATACCCCAGCTGCTCCAGGAATATAGCTCCTTTGGAATAGCTGGCTACCGAATAAGCTTTGTTGGTATTGAAATGATCGGCATGGGTGCTCAGGGGCTCTTCCTTTCCGCTTTTTACTATATTGAAATAACTTTTATATGAATCCTTTTGTGGAAATGTTGCCGTGTCTCCATTCAACCAGTTGGTAACACGGGCATCGGCATAATTGGCACTGCCTTCATCCATCCAGGGATACATACTTTCGTTGGTTGCCAACCGGCCATAGAACCATTCGTGCATCCACTCATGCAGCCAGGCGCCCGGACTTGCCAGCAAGGTAGCCATTGGGTATTCCATACCGCCATCGCCGCCGGCGACAAATGAATACTGTTTGTAAGGATAGGGGCCAAAGGTTTTTTCGATATAAGGCAGGGCCTTTGCAGCATTGGTAAGAATCTGCTCCCATTTCGCAGCGGTATCTTTTGCCGGTTTATATAAAAGATTAAGAGTAAGGCCTGCTCTTACTTTTTTTGTTTTATGAATAAACTCCGGATCGGCGGCCCACATAAAATCATGTACTTCCGGCGCCACAAATTTCCAGGTGAGCCGGTTCCCCGCAGGGCGGTTCACTTTTACGCCCGGTTCTTCATAACCGTAACCGATCTGATCCGCATTGGTGAGGTATCCCGTTCCGCCAAGGATATAGTTTTTGTCGATGGTTATATTCACTTCAAAACTGCCCCAAACTCCATAGAACTCCCTTCCCACGTAAGGTGTGGGGTGCCAGCCTTCACGATCGTACTCACAGATCTTCGGGTACCACTGGCTCATAGAATAGCGTACTTTTGTCTTTGGGTTATCGCGCCCGCTTCTGCGGATCTGCAAAGGTACCTGGGCTTCGAAGTTCATATCGAAGGTTACCTTTTGTTTGGGCAGGATCGGTTTGGTAAGCCGTACGATTAAAATGGTACCCTGCACTTCATATTTTTGCGGCACGCCGTTCATCGTTAGCGCCAGCACTTTCTGGTAACCAATCTCATCGGGTTTTAACTGGCTGATGCGGTCCTTTACCCGCGGATCCCAATCGGGTTTATCTCCAATAAGAATCGTTCCCTGCCGTTTACTGCGTTCATCCATCATACTCCCCGGCTGAAAAGCGTTCCAGTACAAATGATAAAACACCCGGTCCAGCGTATCCGGAGAATTATTCCAGTATTCCAGTTTTTGCTTGCCGGTAAAGCGATTGGTTGTTGTATTCATATCAACGTCCATACGATAATTTACCCGTTGCTGCCAGTAGCAATCCTGTGCAGTTGCCATTACACCGGTTAATAGCAGGGAAAAAACCAAAAAATACTTATGCTTACACATACTAAAAATTTAAATGCGCCGGAAAATAATCAAAAAAACGAAATTGGAGCGGCCCCAAATAATAAAAGGCTTAAATGAAGGAGCAGCGGGTCTGTGGTACGACATTATTGTATCTCGCGGGCAAATTAAAAACTATTTCATGATAGACATACAGATCTAAAAGCTGCCACGAATCCTCCAAAGGCGGGCATAGTTCCGTCGTTCTGGGTTGCACATGATTTAAGGATACAACGGAAATGATCCGCGTAGATCAGCGGCCCAAAAAATCTCCCGCAGATTTGCGCTGATTTTTTCCGCAGATGTAATGCAGCAGAAGGAAGTATGATCTGGGCCTCGCCATGGCGCGGGTCTGCATAAATCTGCGGGCCAAAAAAACTTTTTAATCCTCCTCATCCATGTTGTTTTAAACGCGGTGATTGCTACCGTGCCTGTGTGGTTAAAACAATTTAGTTGTACAGAATGCACGAATAAATTAGATGTAAAAGAAAATAAACAGTCGGACCAGAGGTCTGCCCGATTTATGCGTTCACCCTTCAGGATTCAGCGACCCAGTTCATTTTTTAGTCCTTTTATCTCCTGTTGCAGCGTGTGCACCCTGTCCAGCAGGTGCCCGATGGCTTCCAGCCCTTCCATATTAATATCCAGATCGTAATGCATGTGCATATAGCGTTCCAGGTTGCCCAGTTCTTCAAAGCCAATAAAAATGGTACTCTCCTCCCGCTTCAGTTCAATAAGGCCATGTTCATTTAAGGATTGCACAAAGGAGGTTTCAATGCTGTAATACGTACAGCATTGTTCTACGGTTATCTGATTTTCAGGTTCCATAATTATTTTTTTCCGGCTGCTGCAGCCAATTCCTTAAATAATTCTTTTTCTTTTTCGGTAAGATTTTTCGGCATTTTTACCTGGTAAGTAATATACAGGTCACCAAACGCCCCATCCTTTTTATATACCGGAAACCCTTTCCCTTTCAGGCGTACTTTTGTTTCATTCTGCGTTTCCGGCGCAATGGTCAGTTTCACTTTTCCATCCATGGTTTCGATGGTTTCTTCTCCGCCCAATACCGCTTTATACAGGTCGAGCGCTATATTCAAATAAAGATCATTCCCTTTACGGGTATAGGGTGTGTTGTTATGAATGGTAAAGGTAATATACAGATCCCCGTTGGGGCCGCCATTGACACCCGGTGCGCCATACCCGGCAATTTTTATTTCCTGTCCATTCTCGATTCCGGCCGGTACGGTGATCCTGATATTTTTTCCGTTTACAGTGAAGGTCTGCTGGTGCGTTTTGTACGCTTCCGACAGATTGACCTGCAACGACGCCCGATAATCCTGCCCCTTGAATTTAGATTGCCGGTGCCCGGAAGCACCTCCGGAATTACCAAACATAGAAGAGAAAAAATCAGAAAAATCTCCTTCATCGCCGCCATAGGAATAATATTCCCCGCCTTCAAAAGGATTGGCCCCAGCCTGCCCCTGCCCTGAAGCACGTTGTTGTTTCCGGGCTTCTTCAAACTGCTCCGCATGTTTCCAGTCTGCACCGTACTGATCATATTTTTTCCGTTTCTCAGGATCGCTTAAAACCTCGTTGGCTTCATTGATCTGCTGAAAAAGCTTTACGGCTTCTTTATCATTGGGGTTCAGATCGGGATGGTGTTTGCGTGCCAGTTTCCGGTAGGCTTTTTTGATATCATCGGTAGACGCATCTTTATTTAACCCCAGAATTTTATAGTAGTCTATATAGTCCATTGATGTAAAAATACAATTCAAGATAAGATATAAACCGAAAATTGCCAATAGATAAATATTTGTCGCTATGGCTGCTATTATTATTTTTACCCAAACTTATTCAACATGGAAGTAGCCATTGAGCCCTCCTGGAAAAAGGAGCTGACAGATGAATTCAAAAAACCTTATTTTGAATCGCTGGCCAATCACCTGAAAACAGAAAAACAGGCAGGAAAGGTCATCTATCCTGCCGGAGCCAATATTTTCAATGCGTTCAACACCACTCCTTTTGATAAAGTAAAAGTGTTGTTGCTGGGGCAGGACCCTTATCATGGGCCGGGACAGGCGCACGGTTTGTGCTTTTCAGTACTGAAGGGGGTTCCGCCGCCGCCTTCACTGGTAAATATTTACAAGGAATTGCATGATGACATCGGGCTGCCGATACCCCGTACGGGCGACCTGACCCCCTGGGCGCAGCAGGGCGTTTTCATGCTCAACGCGTCCTTGACGGTGCGGGCCGGAGAGCCCATGAGTCATGCCAAAATAGGCTGGGCTACTTTTACCGATGCCGTGATAAAAAAAGTTTCTGATGATAAGCAAAACATTGTGTTCATTTTATGGGGCCGGTTTGCGCAGGAAAAAGCAGTACTGATCGATGCGTCGAAACATTGCATCATCAAATCAGCCCATCCATCACCCTTATCGGCACATAACGGCTTTTTCAAAAGCAAGCCTTTTTCAAAAACAAACGAATACCTTGTTGCGCATGGGATTGACCCGATTGATTGGACGACTGGAATGTAGAATAAGAAATATTGAATAAGGAATATAAAAGTAGATTGAGTTTCAGCAATGAAAATCCCTAATCTAAAGTAGTCCCCTTTCTCATTCCTTATTTCTTATTTTGTATTTGATATTTTTAATCCAGTCAGAATGCTGAACGCTCAATGCAAAACGCTGAACGCCCGATACGATTGACCATTGACAATGCAATGTCGTTTCCTTAAGCTTTTGGAACGGATCTTTTTATAGCCCCTACACAGGACA
>JAGIAQ010000189.1 GCA_017744795.1 Niabella sp.
GTGCCCCGGCATGTCGGATTTGCCGGATTGCCGTAAGATAATCTATGTAAGTAAAATTAAAATCCATTATTTAAACTAATAGAATACGATACATTTGACCTGCGGTTGTGTTGCCTTGCCGCGCAGGTTTTATATTGTTTATATAAATACAGATGAATTGTTGGGAGACCTGCAGGCTATGCATATCTGGAATGATTTTGTCATAACACTAAAGAGGATGCGTAGGCTTATAAAAATAAGCCTAATATTGACAGGATCGCCCGCGAAGGCGTGAAATTTACCTGGTTGATAATGGTGGCACAAATAAGACAAAAACAGAGGAATGAGACATTTGTTAATATACGCGATAGGGATGCTGCTTTGGAGACAACAGGCGTTTTCACAGGAAAATAAGCTGGAACTTTATTATAACAAGCCCGCAAAAACCTGGACGGAAGCCTTGCCTGTTGGGAATGGTTTTATGGGCGCCATGATTTTTGGAGATCCTGTTAAGGAAAGGATCCAGTTAAATGAGAGCACGCTCTATTCCGGTGATCCCGATGCTAATTATAAAGCGCCCACTGTTCGCGAACAGTATAATGACGTAACCCACTTGATGAACGAAGGGCACTATGCTGAAGCCCAAACCCTGGTTACCCGGCAATGGCTGGGCAGAGCGCTGGACTGCTATCAGCCCATGAGTGACCTTTTTCTGGATTTTCAATACCAGGGAACAGTGAAGGATTTCAAACGTTGGCTGAACCTGTCTGAGGCGGTTGCAGGTGTCGGATACACCGTAAACAATACCCGATACGAACGACAGGTATTTGCATCAAACCCCGATAGAGTGCTTGTATTAAAAATGAAAGCTACTGGTTCTGATAAGATTAATGGAAGTATTCGTTTGTCCACCCCTCATACACCGGTAATGCAATTGACATCGGAAGGTGGTCAGTATCTGTTAAACGGCCGGGCGCCAGGCTTTGTGCTACGAAGGACCCTCGAACAAGTGGAAGCGGCCGGCGATCAGCGGAAATATCCTGAAATTTTTAACCTGGATGATTCAAGGAAGCCCTTTGCGAAACAGGTATTATACGCCAATGAAGATAATGGGCTGGGTATGTATTTTCAAAACAGGATAAAGTTTGAACATACAGGGGGCGAAATGTATATGAAGGATGGGGCTATTGTTGTAAAAAACGTGCACGAGTTTGTTCTTTATCTTACAGCCGCCACCAGTTTTAAGGATTTTCAAACCAGCCCTGCTTTATTTCCCCAACTGGCGGCGGAAAGGGCGCGGATGCAAATGAAAAAGCTGGAACATATAAATTATAATGAGCTGCGCCGGCGGCATGTCGAAGATTATAAAAAATTGTTCGGCCGGGTCCGTTTTACATTGAATACAAAAACAAAACAAGCCTCTTTGCCAACAGATGAGCGTATCATGAGGTATGCCAAAGGCGGCGATGAAGACCTGGTAACTCTTTTTTTTCAGTTTGGAAGATACCTGATGATCGCGGGGTCTCGCAATGGCGGCCAACCGCTCAATCTTCAGGGCCTCTGGAACGATAAAGTGATACCACCATGGGCCAGCGCCTACACTACCAATATTAACCTGGAAATGAACTATTGGCCGGCAGAAGTTACGAATCTTTCTGAATGTCATGAACCGCTTTTTAAAGCAGTTAAAGAACTGGCGGTAAACGGAAAAGAAGCTGCATTCAGGATTTACGGCAACCAGGGATGGATGGGAAACCACAATATGAGTATCTGGCGAAAGGCTGATCCAATTGACATTTGCGCTTGTTCTTTTTGGCCGATGGAGGCCGGATGGTTAACCAGTCATTTGTGGGAGCATTATCTTTTTACGGGAGATAAAACTTTTCTGAAAGAGCAGGTGTATCCACTTCTTAAAGGCGTAGTGACCTTTTATAAGGATTGGCTAATTCCTAATAAAGACGGCTATCTGGTAACACCGGTAGGTCATTCGCCCGAAAATACATTTATATATGGTGACGGGAACAAAGCAACGCTTAGTCCGGGCCCCACAATGGATATGGCCATCATCCGGGAAAGTTTTTCGCGTTTTCTGGAAGCACAAAAAATATTGGGTATTACGGACGATTTAAAAACGGAGATCACGGCAAAGCTTAAAAAATTGCTACCCTATCAAATTGGATCTTTTGGGCAGCTGCAGGAGTGGCAATTTGATTTTAAAGAACAGGAGGTGCATCATCGCCATGTATCACATTTGTATCCTTTTCATCCGGGGAACCAGATCACGCCTAACACCAACCCGATCTTGACCAATGCAGTAAAAACGGTACTGGAACGACGTGGTGATGAAGCAACCGGCTGGTCAATGGGATGGAAAGTGAATCTTTGGGCCCGGTTATATGATGGCAACAGGGCATTGGGTATTTTATCAAAATTAATTCATCTGGTAAAAGAGAATGATCCGGCCTTTGCTGGCTCAGGGTGCTATGCTAATTTATTTGATGCCTGCCCGCCGTTTCAGATTGATGGAAATTTTGGGGCCACAGCAGGTATTGCTGAAATGTTAATACAGTCGCATGACGGGTACCTTCACTTATTGCCAGCTTTGCCCGACAGATGGGAAACAGGAGCAATAAAAGGCTTGAAAGCCCGTGGTGGTTTTGAAGTGGATTTGAGCTGGAATGCGCACAGGCTGACAGGAGCGAAGATAACTTCGAATGCAGGCGGTGTATTGCCCGTTAAAAGCCAGGTAAGACTTGAAATAAAAGGCGGGCAGCTCTTAAAAGAAAAAACGGAGAACCCGTTTATGCAACCGATCCAAACAAAAGATTTTTTAGATCATAGCAAACAGCGAGGTTCAGAATGGGTGCAGCCGGCAACATATACTTATTATATAAAGACGAATATTGGTGAACAGGTTACTTTAAACGCAAAATGAGCATTCGCTTACAAAAAATGCTGCTGTAGCTGCTGTGGCCCCCTTTGATATAAGATTACTGACCGGGTATTAACCCGACCCGGTTGCGATATTCCGACGGGGAGTTTCCGGTTGTTTTTTTTAAACAGCCTGGAGAAGTAGAATACATCATCATAACCGGGCTCTACCGAAATTTCGCCAATTTTTAGATCGGATTGTTTTAAAAGCCGGCAGGCATATTGGAGCTTCAGCCGGATGAAATAATCGATAGGCGAAGAACCTGTAGAGACTAAATGTAGCATTTGTCGGGGTTTGCTTTGCGAATCCCGTGGCCAGAACACTGTATATGTCATTCCATTGTTCAATGAGTCTATTGTCTTTTTTAATTTTCACCGGAGCTGGTTTTGTTTGTTGTTTGATGCTTTTAAGTACTATTCTCAATTGGTTCTTTAAAAAAAACACGGGTAATGTCAACAGTTAAAGACCTGTGGGTTAATTTTAATATATGAAGACAAAAAAAATAAATGTGAGAAGCTGCATGGTGCTGCTCTTGTTATTAGTAACAGGACTTATCGTAAATGCACAGCGGGCCAGTCGCCCGAACATTATCCTGTTCCTTGTAGACGATATGGGATGGATGGATACCTCGCAGCCTTTTGGCGATTCTGTGATGGCAGTGAACCGGAAATTCCATACACCTAATATGGAACGTATGGCTAAAGAGGGCCTGTTGTTTCATCAGGCTTATGCCAATTCTGTTTGTACGCCCACCCGCACCAGCTTGATGACCGGGATGAGCTCTGCCCGGACGCATATTACCAACTGGACATCGATCACTCCAAATGAGGCTACAGATTATAAAGATGAGGTATTGACAGCGCCGCAATGGAATGTAAGCGGTTTAAGTACCATTAATGATCCCAATACCTATTTATGCAGTAAGCCATTGCCGCAATTGCTCAAAGATGCCGGCTATTTTACGATCCACGTGGGCAAAGCGCATTGGGGTAGTTTGGGTGTAGTGGGAAGCGATCCCATGAAACTGGGTTTTGTGGTGAATATCGCAGGTTCTTCGCTGGGGCATCCGCAGAGTTATTTAGGGGAGCAAAATTTTGGCAATATGCCTGGTAAAACCACATTTAATGCCGTGCCCGATCTGCAAGCTTATTATGGTAAGGATACATTCCTGACAGAGGCGTTGACTGAAAAGGCAATAGCCGCGTTGGATTTTCCCGTTCAGCATAAAACACCTTTTTTCCTGTATATGGCTCACTATGCGGTGCATATGCCGATTCAGGCGGACAGGCGATTTGTTCAAAGATATATTGCTGCCGGGCTTGATCCAAAGGAGGCGGCCTATGCATCAATGATTGAAGGCATGGATAAAAGCCTGGGCGATATTATGCAGTATTTAAAAGAAAAAGGGTTGGAGAAAAACACGATCGTAATTTTTATGTCTGATAACGGCGGCCTCGCCAATACTGGCAGAGGGGGCGTGCGCAATACACAAAATTTACCTTTGCGTGCAGGGAAAGGCTCTACTTACGAGGGCGGGATCCGTGTTCCGGTAATGGTAAAATGGCCGGGTGTTGTAAGGCCGGGCGCCACTACAAATAATTACATAAGCGCAGAAGACTTCTTTCCGACGGTGCTGGAAATAGCGGGTATTCAATCGGCTACTCCTGTTGATGGAAAGAGTTATGTACCCGTTTTGAAAAACCCATCTGTGGTAAAGAATGACCGGCCGCTGTT
>JAGIAQ010000018.1 GCA_017744795.1 Niabella sp.
CCTGAGACCATATGAAATAAACAAACCGGCAACCGGGCAAGCTTCAATTGTTGAAGCGATGCTAAAACACTGCTGCGCGCCTGTTCCTTCGCCAGTGAAAAGTTCCCTACTGCTTCTTTCGATATTTTAAACTTTGTTACAATCACCGCCCTTTTGGCGGCCTTCCCCGATAACAGCTCACCCAACAATGTTTCCGCCGTTCCATATTCCCGGGCCGTATCAAAACAATTGATCCCGTTTTTTAATGCAGTATCGATCAAATGCATTGCCGTTTGTTGATCCGGCTGGTGCTGTCCTTCAAAAACGCCATAGTTCAACCCCAGTGAAACAGTACCGAGTGTTAACGGGGAAATTTCAAAATCACTCATCATCTCCTGCGCATTTTTACAATTTTAATAACCCCCGGACCAGGTTCATCCATTCCACCGGTAACCAATAGCCAATCATCATCCATAAAAACGTTGGAAGTAAGGGGGATCTCCGTATCATGTTTACCAATGCATTGACCCCTGTCATTTAAAATCCATAAACAGGACATGCCATAATGTGCCACCCAAAGATTGTAAAAGCAATCCAAAATTAATCCATCCGGCAGGTTGTCCTCTTTTTTCCCCGAAGGATTGGCCGGCAAATCGCAAAAAATTGCAGGAACGCTTCCCGGCAGCCGCAGGTCGACCGTCAGAATTCTGTTTTTGTAGCTTTCCGCAATATATAATTGCCCCCTGATCGGGTTGATCGCAAGCCCGTTGGGGTAGTCTAATTCTTTGGCGATGATCCTTGCGCTGCCCGTGCGATCCACATGTCCGACAATACCGCAATGCCGGACCGAATCCGTAAAAAAGAATCCCCCGTTGGTATCGCTGATCAAATCGTTCGGGCAACTGATCCTATAGCCCGAAATCAGGCCCTTCATCGCTATTTTATCCAGCCTCCCATTTTTATCAAATTGTTTTATAGTCCCTTCCAGACTATCACAAACCAGGTGGTCTCCCTTTTCATTAATCATCTGCCCGTTCGGACAAGTGGTCCGGGCCCATTCTGTGGCAGCTCCGTTTTTGTCAATTTTCAGGATCTGGCCTCCTTTCAGATTTGTCACAAACAAATTGCCCTCCCTGTCTATTACCGGGCCTTCGGTATAAAAAGGTTGCGGAAGCGTAATGATTCTTCCCTTAAATTCCTGAAAAATATGATCTTTATACATCGTTGATCGCTTCAAATGGATATAACGGCACTCTTCTGTTTTTAAAAATAAAGGTGGTTGCGTCCGCACTGGTTTCTCCGGGCGTATCAACCTGTAAAATTGTTGCACAGGTATCCTTAAAGGCTGCTATAGGAGCATTCACTCCTTTTGCTATAACCCAGTTCAGCTCCTCCACTACTATCCCCAAACTGGTTAACTGCCTGCTGCTGAACGGAGGTACTTTAAGAGATGAAATAATGATGATATTCTGATGATCTGTTTGCAGTACCGCCACTTTCCCCATATTGAATTGCGTTTGCCCCCCATGTCTTGGATCCGGCTCGGTAAAAAAACCGTCCAGTATTCCAACCAGTGTAACAGCGTAAGGCGCGGGGCTGTTTACCGCATCTATTTGTTCAAAAGAAATGTCAAAACGGGCGCCTTTTTCCAACCGCGAAACCCAAGTTACTGTTGGCGCATGCGTAATGCAGATACAAGCCCGGGTTTGTCCCGCAGCTTCCAACAGATCCATCAGGTACATACTTGTGCCGGCGGAACCACCACCCACGTTATCCCCCATATCCAGCAACAGCACCGGCTTTTGCAATGAAGCAGCATCGGGCAAAATCGTTTGCAGCCGGACCTTCGGGCCGGTAAATTGCGGCAGCCGGCTAAGGAAACAGGATCTTAATTGTGCCACCATGGTTTCGGGCATAGTATGCTCATCGGTTATCAATATCAGGGACGTACCCATTTCCTGAACATCAGCATAAGGAAAACCCAGGATAATACTTGCATGTAACACTCCGGCATCTGCCGCAATTTGTTGCACTTCCCGGTAAAGAGAAATGCAGGGCTCACTGCCGGTATGCTGCTGTTCTATACTGATCGAAAGCGGCAGCTGAATAAGTTGCTGCACCACTGCCGTGTTTTCAAAAAGCATGCGGTTCAACAACCGGGCCGCCCTGATACCGGTTGCCCGCTGATCCAAATGCGGATTGGTTGCATAAGCAAAGAGCGCGTTCGTTGCTTCAATCATTAAAGGACTCACATTGGCATGGGGATCCAGCGTTCCAGCAATCGGCACTTCCACGCCCACCAACGTCCGCACAAAAGAAAGCCAATCGCCGTCCATGTCCGGGTAAGCATCACAGACCCCGGCACCATGCGGCGCCACCAACACAGCATCCACGGGCAATACCGATTGCAATAAGGCTCCGAGTTCCGCTTTCAGGCGCAGGTAGGTTTCCGTTGTAACTGTTCCTCCCGGCGTTGCCTCAGCATATAGAACCGGCACCAGTTCCACCTGTTCATGATCTATTGCCTCAATAAAACCGCCTATTTCATGATGTGCCTGCTTATAGTGCGCAATAATGGCGTCCCCTTTTAATAAATGACCGTTTTCGAAATCAGCATAAACCGTCGGTCGTTTATTAAACGTATTGGACTCGTGATAAATACCTATTATTGCGATTTTTTTTTTCATTTGTAACGTGCAATTGCATCCACTTCAAATTTCAATACAGTACCCAAACATCCGATCAGCGTGGTTCTTGCAGGAAAAGGTGCAGTAAAATATTCTTTGTAGATCGTGTTGAACGCAGCCAGATCTTCCTGACGGGCCACATAGTTGCGCACCTGCACCACGTCTTCCATGGAGAGGCCGGCTCCTTCTATAATATGCCTTAAATTATCGAAGGAGCGCCGGCACTCTTCTTCAAAGCTCCCGTTTATAATTTTTCCTTCCATATCCACAGAGGCCTGTCCGGAAATAAATAAAAAGTCGCCGCTCCGGATGGCCGGAGAAAACGGTAAATGACTTTGAGGAATTGCATCCCCTGCTACCACTTCTTTCATTGCTATATGAAATTTTTACTATTTAAAATACTATTTTTAATATGAGCAACAGACTCGGTTGCCTTATCAAAATACCTGCAGGCATCCCCGGAAAAAATACGGCTTGCCGAACGAGGGTCTTTAAACCCATGGCCGGTAACCAAACACACGACTTTATCGCTCCGCCTGATCTTTCCGTTGCTTAATGCCTTTTTTAAGCCCGCCAATGCCACGGCTCCAGCCGGTTCACAGTAGATCCCTTCTAATTGCGCCAGTTGCTGCTGGCATTCATACACCACCGCATCCGACACCAGGGTTCCTTTTACTTTTCCGGACCGGGCCTTTGCAATAATGCTATTCCCATCCAAGATATTGGGTACCTGTAGTCCGCTGATCGCTGTTGTGCTTTTAGCCAATCCCTTTGCGAAAGACCGCTCTGCTTCCAATGCGCCGGCAATGGTATTATTCCCATCGGGCTGCACACAAAAAACAAAAGGTTTATTAAAACCGGCGTGCAGCTTTCTCCATTTTTCGAATCCTTTTATAATGGCGAGCGTAAGCCCGCCGCCGCCCGCAGGAACAAACACATGCCGCACCCGCGTCAATGCTTCAGCTATTTCAAAAGCAATGGTTTCCACCCCCGCCATACCAACAGGAGAATAGCGATAAGCACTTATTTCGACATTGGTGCCGGATTGTTTTGCCAGCTGCTGAAGAGTGCGCATCACGTTTTCCGTTACAGCCCGGGAGATCCCAAAATTCTTTATCATGAAAATATCAGCGCCATAGACACCCATTTGCTCCACTTTACCAACCGGTGCTCCGTCTACAACAGACAAAAAACAGCGGATATCAGATGCGGCGCCATAAGCGGCTAATGCAGCGCCCGTATTGCCGCTGGAGGTTGCCAGAAAGAACTTTGCTTTTCGCATAAGCAGCTTCCCAACCGCCAACGTGGCGAACCTGTCTTTATAGGAACCTGTCGGATTCAGATTTTCCAGTTTAAAATACAGCTCTTCCAATCCCAGGAGCTTACCAATATTGCGCGAGTGGATCAAAGGGGTATTTCCCTCCCCCAGTGTGATCCGGTGCCTGGCGCTGACTTCCGGCAGTAAGGTTTTATATTTCCAGATACCTTTCAAAACGCGTCAGGTTTTAAATGTTTTTTAATGGCATAAGCATTAAAGTTTCTCGACAGCCCCCCATCCACAGTAATGGTAGTTCCTGTCAGATAGGATGCGGCGGGGGAACTGACTAAAAAAATAAAATCTGCAATTTCTTCCGGCGTTGCTGCCCTGCCCAGGGGCGTTCTGTCCTTAATTTCCTTTTCAATAGCATCACTTATATTTTGCCCCTCCTCAGTTGTATAATCGTTGCTCAGCGAAGTATTGACATTACCCGGTCTCACGGCAACCACCCGGATCCCTTTAGGGCCATACAAGACCGCCAGCTCGTACGTAAGACTTTCAAGCGCACCTTTGCAAACCGTATAAGCAGGGGCATAGCCCCCAACAAAATCAGCCATTATACTGGATACGTTTATGATCGTACCCGTTTTTCCCGAGGATATGATTGCGTTAGCGACGGTCCTTGACAGGAAGGCCGGAGCTGTAAGATTGATACGGATCGTCTTTTCCCAATTTTCAAGTGAAATAGTATCCATCGTTTCAATAGAACGCCATACGGCATTATTTACCAAAACATCTATGCGGCCCCACTGTAACATACATCGATCTGCGATCTCCCGTATAAATTCCATATCCTGCAAATCTCCCTGCAATAAAAGAAATTCGCAATCGTATGAACGAATCAAAGCGGCCGTTTCCTGCAGCCCGTCACCGTCCAGATCCACCAGTGCAAGAGCAAACCCTTCACGGGCAAACTTTATTGCCATAGCCCGACCAATGCCGCCTGCAGCACCGGTCAATAGGAATACCCCTGCAAAATCATTCATACCTGATCGTTAAATTATTGTATTTTCAATATGCCGCCCAAAGACGCTCCCACAGCCACTGTCGGATATTTTCTAACAAACAGCACCAGTCCGGACGCCTCTGCAAAAACCGGATGCGCCCTTCCATCCACCGGGTCAAAAACAGTACCCCATTCTTCTCCTTTTTCAACCATTGCTCCTACTTTTACCCGGGGAATAAATATTCCTTCAGCAGCCGACAACATTTTTCCCTGCAAAAAACCGCTATCGGGCTGGTCATCTTCCACCTGATACACCACTTCACTGTTGCTGTTATTAAATACATCCGCCTTCAGCATATTGAGATGCGCCAGCACCCCCAAACAGCCTTTAACATAGGCATCCACAATGGAACCACGCACCTCATTCCCGCCTCCGTACTCAGCATAGATAGCCGGAATACCGCTATCTCTGGCCACTGATAAGGTTCTTCCTTCGGGCCGGGCATCTGTACCCCAAATCAATGGAAGGTTAAATGCCGCTGCCATCAACCGCTGCGCTTTAAGGATCTGCTTGTCCGGGTGCAGCATATAACCACATAAAGGAAATAGTTCAAACAGCGCGCCCCCGGTATGCAGGTCAATCAAATAATCGCATTCCCGGATGTGGCCAGAAAGAACAAAGGCCGCCACCTCCGTTTCAGTACCCTCCTGTTTCCCCGGACAGGTCCGCGCCATATCCAGCGCATCGCTGCCCGTTCGCGTTCCCGCCCGATAAGCTGATTCATTGGCTACCGCGATGAGCGTAACCGTTCCGCTGCCCAGGACCTCCTGGATTTCCCTGCGTAAATTCATAACCGCAAGCATGGGCTCATACTCATCGCCATGCACTCCCGCAACGATCAATACGCGCGGGCCGGCAAGGCCACTTTGTATTGCTGTTATATATTCACCAGTTCTTGTTTTCATAATAGGCTCCCCCGCAGGTAGGATCTTTTTCATTAAAAATAGAAAGTGTCTTGAAAAGCAATCGGGCAATTTCCTTATGACCCAGGCCATTCGGATGCAACGGATCGTTAAGCAATTGATCATCCTGTTTGCCCTTATATTTTTCTCTTAGTGTGGTATTCCATTCTTCCCACACATCAACAAAAACGAGCGACCCCGACCCGGCTATTTCCTTAAGAAGCCTAACATAATCTTTCAGTGCGCTGCGCTCCGGTGCTTTTGCCTCCACGATAGGGTTGGGACTCAGCAATACGGGTACGGCATTACTATTGCGCACTTCTTTTATTACTGTTTCAATATTGCGTTTAAACAGTTCGGCCGATACCTGTTTTTGCACCGCAGCATCATTGGTGCCTAACATGATGAATACCGCCTGAGGCTGGTATTGCAGTATACGCCATTGAATATCGTTCAGCAGGTCCCTGCTTGTATTTCCGCTAACGGCCGTATTAATAACGGCATCTCTCCCCCTGCCTAATTCCCATCTGATCCGTTCGGAAAAGAGCTCAACATAGGAGCGCATGCCGTGCGTATGTTTTACGCCGGCTGTAATACTATCTCCCGTAAAAAGCCATTTGTTCGGCGTGCCGGCCTTTAATAATTGCGTCAGCTGCCCGCGGTCATCCCGGCTTTGTGCTGCAGGGCCCGGCAACGCCCAGCCGGCTTTTGCCAGCATTGACGTTCCTGCGGTTGCCACCCAAACATTTCCGAGAAAGTACCTGCGGTTCATTGTTTTCACTATTTGTAGAGATCAGTTAATGCAATGCGGGAAATATCCGTAACAGACAAATACGTTTTTGCCTGCTGGCTGCCCGCACAATACGAAAGCAATACGCTGTTCTTATAAAAATGAATGGCCGTATAGCAGTACCAGCCATCCGGATCTGCTTCCAGGTTTTTAATATGGATCCAGGATCTTCCATCATCTTTTGAAATAGCCACCGTTAAAGGCGTTCGTTTTCCTTTGATAGCAGCAATGGAGCCGTCGTTATTGTTCCAGACAGCCAGCAGATCTCCGGTAGAAGGAATCCGTTCAATAGTGGCCGGAGCGATCGGCGATTTCAACGTAAATGGAAGCGCATCGCTCCAGGTAGCCCCGCGATCTTTTGAGTAGGACGCATACTGCGAACCGCCACTGGCCCTTATATACATCAGTATCCGCCCATCTTTCAAGGCAACCAACCCCGGTTCTTGTGTAATAGTAGTTGCCGGTGTTGGCACTTGTTTTCCTGCCGTCCAGGTCTTACCGTTATCATCGGAATAATAAGCAAACAAAGCGCCTTTCTCCTGCCATTTTGTGTCAGCCGGACTGGAATGTTTTGCAACGGCCAGTAATAACCTTCCGTCAGACAGTTGAATCACCCGGTCGTTGTTCAGCACAAAATAGCCGCGCTGATCGGTGATACAATCCACCGGCGCGCTCCATGTCTTTGCCTCGTCGTTCGAAAACCGGACCACCGGAATACAATCAACGGTGGAATTCTTTCTCAAGTAAAACAAAGCGATCGTCCCGTTTCGCAAACACAGCAGCGAAACCGACATTACATTCATCCCCCCCTCGCGGTCTGTGATTTTCACATCCTGCGCGGTCCAGGTTTTTCCTCCGTCTGAAGAATACCTGCCCGCAAGGTAGGCAGGGGCATGATCGTCCGAACTATTCCCCGTATAATGGGAGTACACAAATAAAATGTGCCCGTTTTTCAGGGTCACAAAAGAGCCCTCGCTATTTCGTGGATTATCAGGCCCCGGAGGGAGTTGCAACACCACTTTATGGGGCACCACACCTACTACAGGTCTTGTGTTTTGCGCGAAGGAAATGGCAGACAAGAACACTAAAAAAAAGACCGTTGTCAGAAAAAAATAACGGGCGGAAAAAAAGCGACGCTGATTCCTGTTAAACAAAAAACTGTTCATATGATTTTGCAATTGTTAAATTAGAGATACCTCTTCTTAAACCGTTACGAGGCCTGCAACCGATTCTATTTTATTTGAAATGGCAAGCACTTCTTCATCACTCCATTCCTTCTGATTGGTTCCCAGCGGCGCTTTGGCAGGGCCGATATCAATTCCGTATTTCAGCTGCATCGTTTTTCTAAAAAAAGTCCATACGTTGGGGAGCACATATAAAATCGTTCTTTGAAATTCCAGCATGAACGATTTACCCAGTTCATAATTCCCGTTTTTAAAGGACTGCAGCACTTTTTGACATGCCTGTCCCCATAAATTATAAAAGGATCCGATAGCCCCCACGGCGCCACAAAGGCTTGCATGGCACATTAGTTCATCTGCACCGCTAAACAACCGCAGGCGCTCCCCGGCTTTCAGATGGATGGAACTGATTTCCATAAGCTGCCCGGTAGTTAGCTTCATTCCTGCTACATTGGGGATCGATAGTAACTTATCAATAAAAACAGAAATGTCCCCCATGGTATTGCTGCCCAACTGGTAAGGGAAAAAAGGCAGCGAAGTTGCACGAGCTATGGCGTTGTAATGCTGTAACGCGTTTTCAGCAGAACCTGTAAAATAAATAGGGCCGACCGAAGAAACTGCATCCGCCCCATGCCTGGCGGCGTGCTGCGCAAGCCTTACAGACTCGGCCGTGGTAAGCGCTCCTACCTGAACCATTACCGGCAAACGACCAGCCGCCACCTGCGTTACTTTCTTCAACACAGCTTTCCGCTGCTCCTCTGTAAATAATACGCCTTGCCCTGTAGAGCCCAGGATATAAAGACCGTCCTGCCCCTGCGTTATTAACAATTCCGTTAACCGTTCCAACTGTTCCATTTCGGGAGCGCCGGCCGCATCGGTTGGCGTAAACATGGCCGACCATAAGCCGCTAAACTGAAAATTCATATTGTATCGCGTTATAATCAATAGTAAATGATGGCAATCTTGTGGTCATCTATTCTGTGTCGCTTACCGAAAACAAACAACCCGTTCTTATCATGTCTGACATACAAATTCAAAAGTCATATGTCGTACATATTTACAAACTTAATGCGCGTCATTGATATTCCAAAATAAATTTTAAAATGTCCGACATATTTATTATTTCCTTTTTTTCTATATTTGCTGCATGCCGCTACATAAATTAAGACCCGTAGAGAATTTAACACAGGTTGACAAGATTGAAATGAGTTTGCAGGAATTTCTAAAAGCCGAAAATTATCAGCCCGGAGACCCCCTGCCCAAAGAAATTGAATTAGCAAAAGCAATGGGTGTAAGCCGTACAGCCATCCGTGAAGCGCTCTCCCGCTTCCGGACGCTGGGGATTATCGAATCACGAAAAAACCGGGGTATGATCCTTGCCAAACCCGACCTGTTTGTAAACATGGAACGGGTATTGGATCCCCAATTACTGGACGATGAAACGCTGAATGAATTATTTGAAATGCGCCTGGTTATTGAAGTAGGCCTGGGCGACCTGTTATTCCGGAGCCGCCAGCAGGCCGATTTCAAGCAACTGGAGGCGATCATTGAAAAAGAGAAAAAAGCAAAATCCAGAATTGAGATACTGAAATGCGATATGGAGTTTCATTCCGCCTTATACCGGCTTTCGGGCAATGATACCATCGCGCGCTTCCAGAAAATATTATTACCTATATTTGAACACGTCTATTTAAAGCTGAAGGATGCCTCCATGCCCTACCCCAGCAACCTTGCAGACGAAAGGAAGCCTGTTACGCACCAGGACCTGCTCAAAACCCTGAAGCGCGGTACTTTAGAACAATTCAGAAGACAAATGCGCCAGCACCTCCTTGTATATTTCAAAAAACTAAATTCCTGAAATAATGAAAAAACCGCAACTGCTGCTGTTTACATTTTTGCTCCTGTTCATTCATGCCTCTTTATTTGGGCAGGTGCAACCTGTATTTGACAAAAGCACCGGAAACATTATTGACAACAACACCTGGATCCCGCATGAGGCCAAACCCTTACAAGATCTTCCCGGTGCGGGGCCCTATATCCAATTGCACAATGGCGTTTTACTGATGGTTGACAGCTCTTTTTGCTTCACCAGTTCCGACAAAGGAAAAACCTGGAAGCAAACAGGTATCTTCACCAATCCTTCCTCTTTCAAAATAAGTGGAGAACATGTACTACTGGAAACCAGCCGGGGCATGCTGATCCTGGCTTTCAGCAATTTACGGGAAGCGTCCAATTTAGTATGGGATAGCGTTGCATTTGATTTCAAGGAAGCTATTTTACCTGCCTACGTCACGAGGAGCAGCGATGGCGGCAGGACCTGGGAAACGCCTCAAAAGCTACACAACTCCTGGACAGGCGCCAACCGTTCGATCATAGAAACAAGAAGTGGCGCGGTTGTCTTTACAAGCATGATGATGCGCCACAATCCCTGCCATCATACGGTACTGACGTACACTTCTTTTAACGACGGCAAAGACTGGACCCGTTCCAATATCATTGATCTGGGCGGCCGGGGCGATCACAGCGGCGTTACAGAATCCTGTATTGTTCAATTAAACGACGGGCGACTCTGGCAGCTTATGCGCACCAACTGGGGATGTTTATGGCAGGCTTACTCGAAAGATGAGGGATTAACCTGGACCGATATCAGCACTACCACGATTGATGCAAGCTCCGCTCCGGCAATGGTGAAACGTTTATCCAGCGGGCGTTTGATCCTTTTATGGAATAGAAGATTTCCTTCGGGGAAAAACACCTACCCGATGCGGGGCGGTAACGGCAGCCGGTTTAGCGAAGTTGCCGTAATCAATCACAGAGAGGAATTATCGGTATCCATTTCAGATGATGATGGAAAAAGCTGGAGCCTTCCTAAAGTCATAGCCAAAAACCTGCAGTATCCCAACCAGGACAAAATGGCCTCCTGGATTGCTTATCCTTTTGTACTGGAACCTGAGCCCGGCCTCCTTTGGATCACTACGATGCAGGGCGGGCTAAAAATCAGCATTAAAGAAGCTGATTGCCGCAACCAGGAAAAAGCGCTTTTTGGCAGCTACTAATCCATAAGCCGGTTAAAATGATTTTCCAAATGACTGCGCATGCCGTTCCGGAATTCTTCCGGGGTGCCCTTTTCCAATATTGTAATCAGTTGCTTATGTGAAACAAATTTCTTAGGACTTACATTCTGGTTGACCAATGAGCTTTTTTGAACATAATCAAAAACCGGAAGCAGCAGGTTCTGAAACCGCTTCAATGTTTCATTCTGGGAAATAGCATACAGCTTTCCATGAAACGCAATTTCATAAGAAGCGTTGAACATAAAACTCTTTGTTGCCGAAGGCTCGTTTTTAACGATCTGCTTGAGGTCTTTAATATCTTCTTCCGTTATTCTGCGGAATAACAGGTCGGCCATTCCGATCTCAAGCACCAGCCGGATCTCAAAGATCTCCTTTAGCGTATCATCACTTAAAACATAGGGATTGAGGCTTTTGGCAAGGTTGCTGAATATATCCGGACTGGTTATAACGGCACCCTTCTTCTTCTTTGTATCAATCAGCCCCATAATCCGCAACCGCATCAGCGCCTCCCGAATGACGGTCCGGCTCACACCCAAACTGGTAGCCAGGTCCACTTCTTTCGGAATACTGTCTCCTACTTTCAGTTTCCGGTGATGTAACAAATCGATAATATTAGCTTCCACCCGGTCCACCAGGCTGAAATTTTCAATTGATTTAAAAACGTTATCCACAAATATTCTTTTGAATGAACAAAAATAGACTCTAAAATCTAAAAAAATTTGGCGGTTTAAAAATAAGCATTAATTTTATTATGTATTACATAATACTAAAATAAAAATTTAAACGATTTATGCGTATTGTTTGCCAAAAAACAATTTTATTGTTTTTTATCACATTTACCGCCATCAGTGCCTTTGCGCAGTCCCGTTCCATAACCGGAAAAGTTTTAGATGAGGCTACCAATTTGCCGCTGGCAGGTGCAACCGTTTCAGTTAAGGGAATGAAACGAACAACCGTAACCAATGCAACGGGGGCATTCGA
Organism: Niabella sp.; assembly: GCA_017744795.1. Classification (GTDB taxonomy): domain Bacteria; phylum Bacteroidota; class Bacteroidia; order Chitinophagales; family Chitinophagaceae; genus Niabella. The sequence goes on from JAGIAQ010000018.1 coordinate 11,920, forward strand.
AATTGCCGCAGAGCAAAACCAGGTCCTGGAAGTGAGTTATGCCGGATATGCCCCTTCAGAATGGCGGGTGTCCGGAACCACCGCTCCTACCATCACCTTAAGCCCCGGCGCCGCATCAAAAATGGATGAAGTAGTGGTAGTGGGGTATGGCACTCAAAGCAGAAGAAATGTAACCAGCGCCATTTCCAAACTGGACAACAAAGTGCTGCAAACAGCGCCGCGCTCTAACATAGCCAGTGCACTGCAGGGAACGGTTCCGGGACTACAGGTAGTGAATGCAACAGGCCAACCCGGAGCAACCCCGATGGTGATGCTGCGCGGCGGCGCCTCTATTAACAGCCCCGGAAGCCCGCTGGTAGTGGTGGATGGCGTAATTCGTGATTACAATGACATTCCCGCCCAGAATATTGAATCCATCGAGTTGTTGAAAGACGCCGCAGCAACGGCTATTTATGGAGCACGGGCCAACAATGGAGTGATCCTGATCACTACCAAACAGGGAAAGACGGGAAGAGCCGAGGTTACCTATAAATATACCGGCGGGTATAATAAACGCCGCGACTTATATAATTATATGAACGCAAAAGACTTTATTTCTTATAACCGCCAGGGCAACCTCAATTCCGGAAGAACATTGACCCAAACCAACCAAAGCAGAGGCTATGGCTTGTTTACCGATAGTGCCAACCTGTCTTCATTTGACATACGCCAGTACAATTCAAACACGGCCTATCTGCTTACCAAAGGTTGGGACACCGTTGGCGATCCGTATGGCGGAACCATTATTTTTAAAGACCATTCCGGAGAAATTGAAGATATCGTTTTCCGGAATACCCATACCAACGATCATTACATTAATGTAATGGCCGGCAATGACCGCGGTAAATTTTTCGCAGCCTTTGATTACTATAATGAAGACGGGATCATTGTTGGATCAGACTATAAAAGATATTCTTTGGACCTGAATGGTTCTTATAAAATCAAACCCAACCTGGAAGTAACCACCGGTTCCACCTTTTCAACCTCCTCCCAGTATGGCGCTATTGCGGGCGATGTAAATACCTTGTACAGAAGCATGGCCATCTGGCCTACTTTTAATCCCTGGATCGACAGTGCCAAAACATTGCCGAATCCGGGCAACAGTGCGTCTGATGGCAATCCGCTTTACTGGCTGCAGAAAAACGTTCGTAACAACCAGGTAACCCGGATCACCGCCAACGCCGCCGTTAAATGGGACATTATTAAAGACCTGTATCTTAAAGTAAGCGGATCGGGTTATTTATATCAATCATTAAATGAAGGCTTTACCAAGGCCACACAAACCTACGCAAATATTTTTCTGCCTACCCCAACGTATAACAATACTACCCGGCCTTCCTATGCTACCCAATCCAATTATTTTCAGCAACAATACAATGCGTTGCTCAACTATAATAAAACTTTTGGCAAGCATACCATCAATCCGATGCTGGGCGCTGAATATTACGGAATCAGGAATTTTGACATGCAGGTATCCGGAACAAAATCGCCTACCGACGATATAACAACCGTAAATGCGGCAACGGCTTTTGCCGCCGGTGCCAACTATACAACCCGGTCGGAATACAGAGTTATCTCCGCCTTTGGCCGTCTGAATTACGACTATGCCAACAAGTATCTGCTACAGCTCGTTTTTCGCCAGGATGGCGTTTCCAGTCTTGCGCAAGGGCATCAGTTTGGCTTTTTCCCCGGTATGTCTGCAGGATGGAATCTTCATAACGAATCCTTTTTTGCAAACAGCGGCCTGTCCAAAGTTATCTCCACATTCAAACCGCGTTTTAGCTATGGCATCAACGGAAACGTTGCGGGTTTAGGCCGCTATGAAGTGCAGGGGGTATATAGCTCCCAGGGGCTCTATAACGGCAACGCGGGCTTCTCCTACACCGGATTGGTAAACAATGATCTTCGCTGGGAAAAAAGTAAAACCGCCGATGTCGGCTTTGATATGGGGCTTTTCAAAAACCGGGTAAATCTTCTGTTTGATTATTATGTACGTAATACCAGCGACCTGCTGACGCAGCTTGACCTGCCCAGCTACACCGGCTTTAGTAATTTCAGAACCAACTTAGGCCAGTTCCAGAACAGGGGATATGAGTTTTCGCTAACAGCCAATGTACTGAATAGCCCCAGTGGTTTAAAGGTTGATGTGGGCGCCAACGCTTCCTTTGTAAAAAATAAAATCATAAAATTACCCTATAACGGAAATGCGAATAACCGCCAGGGAGGCATGCAGGTTTATGATCCTGTTTCCAAACAGGTTATTTGGGTAGGCGGCTACCAGGAAGGCGGAACCCTGGGAGAGATTTATGCCTTTAAGCAGGTGTCTGTTTTTAAAGACGCGAACGAGATCACCCAGGTGGCAAACAATAGAAAAGATCTGATTGCTGGCATTAGCGGGCCTGGGGTTAACTACGGTACCGGCAAAATTACACCCGGCGATGTGAACTGGTTAGACGTTGACAAAAATGATACCATCGACTCCCGCGACCAGGTGCGCATCGGGAATATTTATCCTAAATGGACCGGCGGTTTCTGGGCCTCGGCGAGCTACAAAGGATTCTCCATCTACAGCAGGTTCGAATTTGCCCTGGGACATACCATTTATAATGACCTGGTGGCGCGTACTCTGGGAAATTACCAGGGAACCTTCAACTACTTTGATCTGCAAAAACAGGCCTGGTCGCCAACAAATACTTCAACAGATATCCCCAAAGTATATTATGCCGACCAGGTGGCGGCACCAACCGGAAAGAAAAACTATACCAGGAGCAACAATGCCAACGTAGCCTTAAACAGCAACAACTCCCGGTTTTACGAAAAAGGAGATTACCTGGCATTAAGGGAAATTACTTTGTCTTATGATTTCAACCAGTCGCTGTTGTCCAAAACGCATTTCTTTACTGCCGGCAGAATATTTTTATCGGGGAACAATCTTGTGTATTTCACCAAGTTTACGGGACCATCGCCTGAGCCCCCTGTTACTCCCGGAACCAATACCATCACGGGGGTTTATACCGGCACCTACCCTACTCCCAAATCCTATACGTTTGGCATTCAGTTAACATTCTAAACTAAGCGACTATTTAATCTTTTAAATATGAAAAAAAATTTCTTCTCCATAATAAGCGCCTGCATTCTTTTAATTTCCTTCAGTGCATGCAATAAAAACCTGGAGCTTTCGCCCATAAGTTCCTACAGCGATGCCAGTTTCTGGAAATCGCCGGAACAGGTAGATGTGTTCGTTACCGGCATTCATATAAATCTGCGCGCCACGACGACCCAGTTGGTCACTCTGGGAGAAATGCGGGCCGATATATTCGGAACCGATCCTGGTTCCGGCGCTGCCTTCACAGGTGAATCGTCTCAGGGCCTGGAGCGGCTTTGGACTAACAACCTGGACCTGGACAATTCAGGCGTTTCCGGGTACGGTAACTTTTACTACAATATCAATCAGATCAATTTGCTGATCAATAAAATAGAAACCGTTCCATCAATGGTTCCCGCCACAAAGGCCTATTACCTTGGTATCGCACGCGGGATGAGGGCTTTTTATTACTTTCACCTTTTGCGTACCTGGGGCAAAGTCATTATTCAGACAGATCCGACAGTAAATATCAATATTGGCGCATTGGCAAAAGCCGCTTCCAGCACGGATTCTGTAATGGCTTTGATAAAATCAGACATAGAAGGCTCGCTATCCAGTTACGGAACAGACTATTCCTTTAAAAACGATAAAGGGCTGTGGTCCAAGGCGGCCACCCTGATGTTAAAAGCGGAAGTATATTTATGGACCAGCTACCGCGGGGGCGGAACTGCCGATGCCACAACTGCCAAAAATGCACTTTTAGACATCCAGGCAAAGATCCCCGGGCTGGCTTTACAATCAAGCTATGCGAATGTATTCGCCTCGTCCAATAAAGCCAATAGCGAGATCATCTTTGCATTAAAAAACAAACTGGATGAAGCACAGCTTCCTTTTGCCAATAGCTTCTTTCCGCAATCAGGTTTACTGGCCAACTTTTACGATTCATTGGGTAACCGGAAATTTAATGTAACAACAGACAACTGGGGCGGACTGCTCCGGGTTCCCACCAAAATGGCTACCTACCGCGCATTCAGCAACCTGGACTCAAGGAAATGGGTCAGCGTACAAGGTGCTTATAATTTGGTCGGAGGCGTTTATCAGCTGGCAGGCGCCTTCGCTAACAAATACCAGGGCGAACAGAGTGCCGGTGTACGTCAGTTCACCAATGACTTCCCGATTTACCGCTATGCTGATTTATTGTTATTGTTGGCAGAGGCGAAGCTTGCGTTAGGGGAAAATCCGGCCAACGAAATAAATGCGGTAAGGAGCAGAGCCTTTGGCGCCAATTATAATGCCGGCACGATGGGCTATCCCAATCAACCCATCGATGCCACTCCCAAAGAAGCGATTCTTCAGGAGCGTTTTTATGAATTCATCCTGGAGGGTAAGAGATGGTATGACCTCAGAAGAATGGGCGATCAGTATGTATATGCGCACACAAATATATTGCCCGGCGATTCCTACAAATTGCTCTGGCCTATTGACAGAAATACACTAACCAACAACAGGCTCCTGACGCAAACCCCCGGCTACAGCCAATATTAATAAAAGAATAAACGTACCTTTCGAATACATGAATCAATCATATAAAAAACTTACGGGGCTGATAGCAGCCCCCTTTACCCCGATGAACGCCGCCGGTGAATTAAACCTGGAGCTGGTGCCCGCCTACTACCGGTTCCTTAAAAACAATGGCGTATCCGGCGCATTCATTAACGGTTCAACAGGCGAAGGAGTTTCTCAAAGCATTGAAGAAAAAAAGCAGGTTATGGAAGCCTGGGCCACCGCTGCCAAAGGTGATGAGGCTTTCAAAGTAATCAGCCTGGTGGGCGGCACGGCCCTTAATGATTGTGAAGCGTTGGCCGCATTTGCCGAGCAGCTTGGGCTCTATGCTGTTTCCTTTACCGCTCCTTTTTATTTTAAACCGGGTGATGCAGATGCGCTGGCAGCCTGCTGCAGGAGGGTTGCCGCCGCGGCACCCAAAACTGCTTTTTATTATTATCATATTCCGGTACTGACAGGATGCAACATCCCGATGTATGATCTGCTACTTGCCATAAACAGTTCCATTCCCAACTTCGCCGGCATCAAATACACCCATGAAGATTTTATGGATTTTCTTTCCTGTATGCATGTTGAGAATGGCCGGTATGACATGCTTTGGGGCAGAGACGAGAATATGCTGTCTGCACTGGTTTTAGGAAGCCTTGGTGCCGTGGGCAGCACGTATAACTATGCCGCCCCGTTGTATCATGAACTGATAGCAGCCTTTAAAACAGGGGCATTGGAAAAAGCCAGGGATCTGCAGCAAAAAGCAATTGATATGATCCGGCTGCTGGGTAAATATGGCGGTATTGCTACCGGCAAGGCCTATATGAAACTGGTGGGCCTGGACTGTGGGGTCTTTCGTTTACCTGTTAAAAATATGAGTGCCGCAGCGTTTGAAACGTTTCGAAAAGAGGTGGAGGCATTAGGGTTTTCGGACTTCTGCTCCAAATAACATTTTTTATCCCGAAAAAGCAAGCAATGAGCGCGCCGGTGAAAAAAGATTATTATGCCTGGGTGGTTGTGGCGCTTTTATGGTTCGTGGCCCTGTTGAACTACCTCGACCGCCAGATGCTTTCCACTATGCGCGACTCTATGCAGCACGATATAAAAGAATTGCAGAGCGCTGAGAATTTTGGAATACTCATGGCCGTATTTCTTTGGATCTATGGTTTCATGAGTCCCGTTTCCGGCATTATTGCCGACAAGCTGAATAAAAAATGGCTGATTGTAGGAAGCCTGTTCGTATGGTCGGGCGTAACCTACCTGATGGGCCATGCCACTACCTTTCATCAGCTTTATTTCTTAAGAGCCACGATGGGCATAAGTGAAGCCCTTTATATTCCGGCAGGCCTGGCGTTAATAACGGAATATCATGAATCCAAAACAAGATCTCTGGCTATCGGCATTCACATGACTGGCTTATATACAGGGCAGGCGCTGGGCGGGTTTGGAGCCACCGTTGCCCGAAGTTTTTCATGGCAGCAAACCTTCCATTGGTTTGGCATTGTTGGTATTATTTATGCCATGGTGCTGCTGCTTTTTTTAAAGTCGAAAAGACAGGTACCAAAAGAGGAAGCTACTCCCCTGCTGAACAACGAAAAGAGGCCTTCGGTTTTTAAAGGACTGAGCATCTTATTTACCAATATCGCCTTTTGGGTGATCCTGTTTTATTTTGCCATACCAAGCCTTCCGGGATGGGCCGCTAAAAACTGGCTCCCCACTTTATTCGCGCACAACCTAAACCTGGACATGAATAAAGCCGGACCGCTCGCGACGATCACTATTGCAGTAGCTTCCTTTATTGGAGTGCTCATTGGAGGAACCTGTTCAGACAGATGGGTTCAAAAAAATCTTAAAGGCCGCATATATACCAGCGCCGCCGGGCTAAGCCTGACGATTCCCGCCTTGTTGCTGCTCGGCTTCAGCAATTCGCTGTTTGGCATCATCGCAGCTACTTTTCTTTTTGGCGTGGGCTTCGGCATATTTGATGCCAACAACATGCCCATCCTTTGCCAGTTCGTTTCCGTTAAATACAGGGCCACCGCCTACGGCCTGATGAATATGACCGGCGTATTTGCCGGGGCCTTTGTTACCGATCTGCTGGGGAAGGCAACGGACGCCGGCAATCTTGGAAAAGATTTTGCTTTAATGTCTATAGTCGTTTTCGTGGCGATACTACTACAGCTGGCTGTTTTAAAGCCAAAAACAAACAATTTCTCCGATTAGTTTTACAAAAGAGGATCATGATCTCACAAAAACCGATAGTTATCATCTTGTTGTTTGCACTGTTTTTCAACGCTCCCCTTCTTGGCTTTGCCCAGGGAGCAAAGACAAGCGCGGAAATTTTAAACTACACCATTCCGATCTTGGCAAACTCAAAAAACAATCCTATACAAAGGATCAGAATTTATACAACCGAAGAAGGAACGGCAACCCGTCAGCTTATCCTGAATGTTGATGCCGCAAGTGTAGCCGTTATCAAAAGCATTGAAATTTTTGCAACGGATTCCGAACAGAAATTTTCTGACGAAAAGAAGGTAGCATCCCTTACCAACATTAAAGCAAAAAACACGATTCCGGTGAGTGCTTCATTACATCCGGGAATCAACTATTTATGGGTGAGCGTACTGTTAAACGACGACATAGCTCCCGGTAAAAAAATAAATTTGCAGACCGCAACAGTATCACTTTCAAACGGTGCTGCGTTAAGCCTGCGGCCGGTCAATGCCCTGCCACGGAGCTGGTACACGGGCAATACCGTTCGCCAGCCGGGCGATGATGGCGTTCACACCTATCGTATACCCGGCATCGTGGAAACGGATAAGAAGACGTTGATCGCCGTTTACGATATTCGCTACAAACAAAGCGGCGATCTTCCGGCGGATATTGATGTGGGCATGAGCAGAAGTACCAACCGAGGCAAAACCTGGGAGCCCATGAAAGTGATCATAAAAATGAACAGTGGTGGCGTAGGTGACCCTTCCATTCTTTTTGATCCTGTTACAAAAAAGATATGGGTAGCCGCACTGTGGAGCAAAGGCAACCACTCCATTGCCGGTTCTGAGCCCGGACTGTCGCCGGATGTTTCAGGTCAATTTATTTTAGCCTCCAGCGATGATGATGGCAAAACATGGTCTGCCCCCATAAACATTACCGCTCAGGTCAAGAACCCGATCTGGCATCTTTATTTCCAGGGCCCGGGAAATGGAATAGCGATGCAAAACGGGACCCTGGTATTTCCCTCGCAATATTGGGATGAAAGCCCAAAACCAGGCCTGCCCCACTCATCCATTATTTACAGTACGGATCATGGCAACACCTGGAAATCAGGACGCGGCGCCAAATCCAACACCACGGAAGCCCAGGTAGTGGAAACAACACCAGGAACATTAATGCTCAATATGCGCGATAACAGGGGCAGTTTCCGGAGTGTTGCCACTACAAAAGACCTGGGCCACACCTGGCTGGAGCATCCCGGTTCCGGACAAGCCTTGCAGGATCCCGTATGTATGGGCTCCCTCATCAAAGCAAAGGTGCGCGTAAACGGCGTTCTTAAAGAGGTGTTATTCTTCAGCAATATGAACAACAGAGATGCGCGGGACCATTTAACCATCAAAGCCAGTCTGGACCTGGGCGAAACATGGGTTCCTGCGCATCAACTACTATTAGACGAAAGAAAAACTTTTGGCTACTCTTCACTGGTAAAAGTGGATGAACAAACCATCGGCATTTTATACGAAGGGATCAGAACACTCAATTTTGTAACCGTTCCCGTTAAAGATATCATCCGGCAATAATACCCACACAGTATGAAACCCCTGTTCTTCTTTTTAATGCTGCTTCTTTATGGAACCGTTCCCGCGCAGCCGATAAAAGTGGCCTGTGTGGGCAATTCCGTAACAGCTGGCTGGGGATTACAAAACCCGGGGCAGGATGCCTACCCCGCACAACTGCAGCATTTACTCGGCAAGGGTTATGAAGTAAAAAACTTCGGGCACAGCGGCGCCACGTTATTGAAAAAAGGCCACAATCCTTATTATAAAACAGCTGCATTTCAGCAACTTCTTTCCTTCCATCCCCAAATCGCTATCATCCATTTGGGTTTAAATGATACGGATCCGCGGAACTACCCCAACTATCGGGACGATTTCATCCCCGATTACAACTGGTTGATTGATACGCTTAGAAAACAAAGCCCCGGGATAAAGATCTTTATTTGCAGGCTTACACCCATTTTCACGGGCCATTCCCAGTTCCTCTCCAGCACTAATGAATGGTATAATGACTTACAAAAAAAAATAGAACAGATCGCCGCTGTTCGTCAGTTGCCTTTACTGGATTTAAATGAACCGCTGCACAACCGGCCCGACCTATTCCCCGACGCCGCCACGTTGCACCCAAACGTAGGAGGCGCTGCAATTCTGGCACAGACTGTTTATAAACACATCAGCGGAAACTTTGGCGGATTGCAATTGCCTATTGCATTTACCAATAATATGGTATTGCAACGGGAACAGCCCATCAGGTTTTGGGGGATCGCAAATGCCTTTCAAACCGTAAGTGTTCGTTTTGGCCACCAGCTAAAAACTACCAGTGCCGGGTTTAACGGAAAGTGGCAACTTTTCTTTCCTCCGAGAAAAGCCAGCGCGCAACCCGAAACGATCGAAATCAAAAGTGCCAACAGCTCAATCCTGTTAAAGAATGTATTAGTAGGCGATGTGTGGCTTTGCTCCGGCCAGTCGAATATGTATTTTTCGGTCAGAGAATCTATGGGCGGCGACAGCCTGATCCGCAAAGCAGACAGCACTCAACCCTTGCGTTTATTAAAGCTAAAGCCTTTTGCAGAAACCGATAATCGTTCCTGGACAATGTCCGAACTCAGCAAAGCAAATCTGCTTGATTTCTTTTCCGGTAGCTGGCAGCCGGATCGTTCAGAAGCGGCGGCTTCGTTTTCAGCCGTAGGCTATGTGTTTGCCAAAAAAATACAGCGGGAAGAAAAGGTTCCCGTTGGCATCATCGAAATAGCCGTTGGAGGATCGCCACTGATTTCATGGGTAAGTCGCAATACCCTTCAAAACAACCCTTTATTTGAACCGGCATTGAACAACTGGCGGCAATCGGATTATATTATGCAATGGTGCCGGGAGCGGGCCGATGTAAATCTCGCCAATGCTCAAAGCAAGCTGCAACGGCACCCCTATGACCCTGCGTATAATTTTGAAGCGGCTATCGAAAAGCTGGCGCCCTTTCCGGTGAAAGGTATATTGTGGTACCAGGGAGAAAGCGACGCAGAAAACGCCGAATTGTATGAAAAACTTTTTCCTGTATTGGTAGCCGACTGGCGGGCGCAGTGGCATCAAGATCTCCCTTTTTATTATGTACAGCTTTCCAGCATCAACCGGCCCTCCTGGAATTATTTCAGGAATGTGCAGCGAAAATTACTAAATGCAATTCCCAATACCGGCATGGCGGTTTCCAGTGATCTGGGGGACAGTTTAGATGTACATTACAAAAACAAGATACCCGTGGGACTCCGTTTGGCAAAACTGGCGTTAACCCAAACCTATCATCGCGGCGGGTTGCCTTCGGGTCCGCTTTTTCAATCGATAAAGCGGGTAAATAACAAAATTGAAATTACCTTCCGGTATGCAAATGGTTTGCAGGCATCCAACAATAAAGAGATTAACGGCTTTAAAATACGCACGGATAAGGGACTTTTTGTACCAGTGCGGGCAAGTGCACGCCAGGATAAAATTTACATTACCCTTCCGGAGCACCTGAAAGCCGTCGCCATTGCCTATGGCTGGGATCCCTTTACCAGAGCCAATCTTGTCAATAAAGAGCACTTACCGGCCAGTACCTTTTTAGAATATTTTAAATAAGAAATAATGAATACACAATATCTGGAAGCCCTGGAATCATTTTACGGGCAGCAGCTTTTAAACAATACCCTCCCCTTCTGGTTTCCCCGGTCGGTCGATACGGAATATGGCGGGTACCTGCTGATGCGCGATGCCGATGGTTCGCTCATTGATGACGACAAAGCGGTTTGGATCCAGGGACGGGCCGCCTGGCTGCTCAGCACGCTGTATAACACTATAGAAAAAAAAGAAGAGTGGCTGCAGGGAGCCAAAGCAGGCATAGACTTTCTTTTAAAGCATTGTTTCGACACAGACGGGCGCATGTTCTTTCATGTAACCCGCGAAGGAAGGCCCCTGCGCAAGCGTCGTTACTTTTTTTCAGAAACCTTTGCTGTTATTGCTTTTGCCGCTTATGCAAAAGCCTCCGGCGATGAAGCGATTGCAACCAAAGCCCGTGAGCTTTTCAGCATTTGTATGCAATACGCATCGGGTGAAAAACAATTGCAGCCCAAATTTGAAAATACCCGGCCGGCAAAAGGCATTGGCGTTCCCATGATCCTGATGAATACCGCACAGCAACTCAGGGAAACCATTGGAGACGATCGCTGTGATGCGTATATTGACCAGTGCATCAAAGAAATTGAAGCCCATTTTGTTAAAGACGATATCCGTTGTGTGATGGAACAGGTGGCTCCGGATGGCTCTATTATTGATCATATCGACGGCAGGACCCTTAACCCGGGACATGCAATTGAAGGCGCCTGGTTCATTTTACACGAAGCGGTCTATCGAAACAATGATCCCAAATTGATCGGGCTGGGTTGCCGCATGCTCGATTATATGTGGGAACGCGGTTGGGATAAACAACAGGGCGGCATTTTTTATTTCAGAGATGTTTACAACAAACCGGTGCAGGAATATTGGCAGGACATGAAATTCTGGTGGCCGCACAACGAAGCCATTATTGCCACTTTGCTGGCCTATGTAATTACCGGCAATGAAAAATACCGGCAATGGCATGAGTTGGTGCATCACTATGCCTACGATCATTTTTTAGATACAGCGCATGGGGAATGGTTTGGTTACCTGCATCGCGACGGAAGCATTGCGCAAACGGCCAAAGGAAATCTTTTCAAAGGTCCTTTTCACCTGCCCCGGCAGGAATGGTATTGTCATGTGCTGCTTAAAAAACACTTCAAAAATGATTAAAAGATTTGTATTGATCGCTCCGCTTGTATTGCTTTTCGTGGCAGTTGCAGCGCAATCTTTTTTAAACATTATTCCGGAACCCCTGCAAGTAAGCATTCAGCAGGGGCACCTGAACATACACCAGCTAAAAACGGTTCGAATCGCTACCGCTGACCAGAAAGCATTGTATGATTACATAGTAGCACAATTTGCGAAAAGGAAAGTAGTATTGAGCAATACAGCATCAAAAGAAAAAGGAATTCTTTTGATAAAAGATACTACTCTTTTGAACAAAGAGGCGTATCGGTTAATCATTAACCTCCATGGCATTCGCATAACGGCCGGCGCAAACCCAGGTTTCTTTTACGGGATACAGACGCTCTTGCAATTGATCGATTTCAATCACCTGCTCCCCTATTGTTCCATTAAAGACGTCCCGGCATTCTCTTTCAGGGGATATATGGTGGATGTGGGGCGGAATTATCAGTCGATAGACAAGTTAAAAGAGCAGATCGATGCGATGGCTCGTTATAAACTAAATGTTTTTCATTTTCATGCTACTGAAGATATTGCTTGGCGTTTCGAAAGTAAAAAATATCCGCAATTGAACGCCGCCGCGAATATGACCCGCAATCCAGGCAAATTTTATTCTGAGGCTGAAATAAAAGAGCTCATGCAGTATTGCAGAGAACGAAATATCCTCTTCCTACCTGAAATAGACATGCCGGGGCATAGTGCCGCCTTCACACGAGCCTTCCACACCACCATGCAATCAGAGAGCGGAACAAAAATTGTGAAGGAATTGCTCAACGAATTTATAGCTGCTTATCACCCCGGATATTTTCATATAGGCGGTGATGAGGTGAAGATCACTAACAAAAATTTTCTTCCGGAGATAACAGCATTGCTGGAACAAAAAGGAATTAAAACGGTAGGATGGAGTCCCGGCGGCAATATCGGAGACCGCACCATCCGGCAAATGTGGATGCGGGAGCCCCTGGATACTACCCGGGGATTTCAGTTTATCGACTCCCGGCACCTCTACCTGAATCATATGGATCCGCTGGAAACCGTTACTACTATTTTTTTCAGAGAGATCGGAGATGTTCCTAAAGAAGATAAAAATATAAAAGGTGCAACGCTATGCCTTTGGCCAGACAGAAGACTGGAAAACGAAAACGATGCCTTTAAAATGAACGCAGTTTACCCGGGAATGCTTGCCTTCGCTGAACGCACCTGGAACGGAGGTGGCATTAAAAACTGGCAGTCCGATATAGGCGCTCCCGGAGAGAAAAGAACAGCAGCCTTTGCCAGGTTTGAGACCATTTTACTGGCGCATAAAGCCCTTTATTTTTCAGACAAGCCTTTCCCCTATGTAAAACAGGCTAACCATGTCTGGAATCTTTATGGTCCTTACGACAATCACGGCGATCTGTCGAAAAAGTTTGACCCGGAGCTGCCGGTTAAACTGCCGCATCCATTTAAACAAATAGTGGGCGGCACTATAATTTTGAGACACTGGTGGGCGCCCTTAATTGATGGGGCGATCGATCACCCGAAAGATAGTACCACGATTTATGCCACTACAAGGATCTGGTGCAACGCCGCAGGAATCAGGAAATTCTGGATAGGCTTCAATGATTTATCGCGATCTCCGGCTACAGACAGCCCGCCCATTGGAAAATGGGATACCAGGGAAAGCCAGGTTTGGGTCAACGGCGAATCCATTGCGCCACCCCACTGGAAACGGGGCGGCGAAAAAGGCGACCCGGAAATCCCGCTGATTGACGAAGGCTATTCCTACCGGCCGCCCACATTAATACCGTTAAAAAAGGGATGGAACCACATCTTAATTAAAGCTCCGGTAGGGAGCTTTAAAGGAAAGAACTGGGAAAATCCGGTAAAATGGATGTTCACTTTTGTGCAAGTAGATGAGTAATTAAAGTACGTTTCGCTCAACGGGCCTGCTAATGCGTCCTGATCTTTATCTTCTTCAGGTTTAACCCTCCTTCCAAAAAGCAGACCTTTCTTTTTGCAAGGAAATGGCGCAATTGCTCAAAGGTGTGAAAGTAGCCCGTTACCGGTTAAAGAAGAAACGCAACAGCACCTCTTTGTCTGTATTGCTCTTCGCTGCGCTTATTGGGAAATAAGTAAATCAGGCAGCCTGGAATATATCATTCCTCAGGATAGCTTTAGTTTCTCTTCTTCCAGATCCAGCTGCATGAGGTGGTCGCGTATGACTTCTTCATTTGTCTTTAGATCCTTATTCCATTCATGCAGCCAGTCCCGTTGTTTATGAATCATTTCGAGGTATACGTTGCGGCAAGCCCTGTTCATTTGTTCATTGCCGGTAATTTCTTTTTTACTTTCCCAGATCTGGGCAATCTTCTGAAGCGCCGGCTGTACCGTCAATTCGGCCGCATAATGTTCCTGCATATAGCTCAGACTATTGCTTGCCAGCCGCTGGCTGATAGCTTTGCGCTCTTCTTCATGAGAAGGGTGATGGTCAGGATCATCCAAACGCAGTGCCTTTATGAACCAGGGCATTGTCAATCCCTGAACGATCAGGGTCAGCAGGATAACGATAAAAGTGATAAACAGGATCAGGTTGCGTTGTGGAAAAGGAATTGCTGTACCGGTAATGACCGCCGGTATGGACAACGCCGCGGCCAGGGACACCACGCCCCGCATGCCGGCCCAGCCAAAAACAAAAGGCCCTTTCCAGCTCCTCGGCGCGCCAGCCGTAGTGATATATTTGCTTATAAAAATGGTAAACGCAATAGCCCCGTAGGCCGATATCAAACGGCCCACAATAAGCACAGCCGTTATCAGCACACCATAACCGATGGCTTCATTCATACTTACATCTCCCAATCCATTTGAAATAGAAGGCAGCGCCAGCCCGATCAGCATAAACACCAACCCGTTTAATACAAAACCCAGGGCCGACCATACACTGGAAACCCTGAGCCTGCTGGCGCTGTTCATGATCCGGTGCTGATGGGTAGACAGGAAAAGTCCGCCGCTGACAACGGCCAGCACACCGGAAACATGAAGTGATTCGGCCGCCAGGTACATGGCATAGGGCGCCACAAGGGTAAACACCAGATCGATATTTACATCAGTAGGCAACCATCGGTGCAGCAAATAGAATAGAAAGCCCACAGCCAGTCCAACGGCAATACCCGCCAGGATCACCCAAAAAAAACTAAAGGCCGCATCCCGGAAAATAAAGTTCCCGGTTTCTACTGCAATCAGCGCAAAGCGGAATACGATCAGGCTCGAAGCATCATTTAAAAGGCTCTCTCCTTCTACAATGGCTTCCAGCGCCTTGGGCACTTTTACGGATTTCATAATTGCCGAAGCACTTACCGCGTCCGGGGGCGATACAATGCCGCCCAGCAAAAACCCCAAAGCCAGGCTGAACCCGGGAATAAAGCTGCTGGCCACCCAGGCCACCACCAGGGAGGTTAGAATTACGATCAAAAAAGCAAAACTGCCGATGATGCGCCGGAACCGCCAAAACTCTTTCCAGGAGGTTTGCCAGGCCGCCTCATATAAAAGCGGCGGTAGAAAAATAAAGAAGATAAGCTCGTGATTAATTTCCACTACAGGCATCCCGGGAATAAGACTAATAGCCAGCCCGCCCAGTACTAATACGATCGGGTAAGCAACATTAATGCGCTTAGCCACCATAACCAGCAACATAATAAATAGGATCAGCAGCAAGTAAAAAGGTAGTTGATGCAACATAAGATTCAAGCTACTAAAAAAACAGGACACACCATCTGTTTTTTTGCGACTAAGTTGCCATTATTCTGAACGCAACGATTTTACAGGGTTGGTTAAAGCTGCTTTTACTGCCTGAAAGCTTACCGTTATTAAAGCTATTCCAAAGGTTATCGCAGCGGCCAATACAAAAACCCAGTAACTGAGATTGGTTTTGTACGCAAAATTCTGCAACCATTTATCCATTGCCCAATAACCGGCAGGCAAGGCAATACAGGTCGCTATTATAACGGGCTTCAGCAGCTCTTTGGACAATAGTATCACAATACCTTTTGCAGAAGCACCCAACACTTTGCGCACTCCAATTTCCTTGAAACGTTTGGCGGCAGCAAAAGACGCCAGCCCAAATAAACCCAGGCAGGCTACAAAGATGGCCAGGCCGGCAAACACAGACAAGATCATTTGCTGGCGAATATCTTTTCTATACAGCTCATCGAACTGCCGGTCTAAAAATTTATATTCAAACGGATAAGATGGCGCCGCCTTATCGTAAGCCTTTTTTATCATTTCAATCCCCGCCTGCAGGCTGCCGGGTTTTAACCGTATCAATATTTGCCTTCTGTCCGGTGCCGGCGAAATCACCAGCCCGTCCATGGTTTGTTTTAGTGTCCTGAAATGAAAATCGGCCACAACGCCAATGATCCGCCGTTTGGCGCTATCCCGAACGGTGTTGAATATCCATTTACCTATTGCCTGTTCCGGTGTCCATCCTAATTTTGTTGCGGCTGTTTTATTTATGAGCACCGCACCGGCCGTATCAGCCGGAAACTGAGCAGAAAAATCCCTGCCTGCAATGATCCTCAATCCCAATGTTTTTACAAATTCAAAGTCAGCATATTCGGTATTGGCATTCCATTTTTCTGTGTGCCCTTCTACGTCAAACACCTGACCGTCAAAAAACCCGCCGGGCGCTCCGCTCATCGCCGAAACAGACTGTACCGCTGCCTGATTTTGAAGTCCGGTTTTAAAGGAATTCAAATTATTGTAAATAGCACTATTATCAATAGGAACAACAATCGTCTGCTCTTTGTCGTACCCCAACTGTTTCTTTTTTACATAATTCATTTGTTTGGTGATGATGATGGTACCCACTATCAGGAAAACAGAAATGGCAAACTGAACCGCCACCAGGACCTGCCGGAATGAAGCCCCTCCTTTGCCCTGCTTTAATTTTCCTTTTAATGCCTGTATAGGCGAAAAAGCAGACAAAAAGAATGCGGGGTAACTGCCGGCCAAAAATCCAACCAGAACAATAATACCCACCAGGAATAAATAAACCGACAGTGTGTTCCACGACACGTGCAGCGAATAACCCAACAGCTGGTTATACCAGGGCATAAACAACAACAGCAACAGCATCGCACCTATGCACGAAATAGCCGTTAGCAAAACAGACTCCCCAATGAATTGCCAGACCAGGTCATTGCGCAAAGCGCCCATCACCTTGCGCAGGCCTACTTCCTTAGAACGCCCGGCAGCGCGAATAGTAGACAGGTTCATGAAATTGATACAGGCAATAAATAATATTAAAACCGCAATGGAGAGAAACAGGTATACCACCGTTTTATCTCCATGCTTCGCATTATCAAGCCCGGTGCTGTCAAAATAGACATCTTTTAACGGCGTTAGGGACAAGGACCATTTAAAGCCGTATTTACGCAAATCGCCGCCGAGGTATTTTTCAACGAAAGCCGGTAGTTGCTTTTCCAACTGCGCCGGTGATACGTTTGGAGCCAATTGTATATAGGTATACACGCCATTATTGATCCAGGAGGTCATCCAGGGTGCATTTTTAGACCGTTCAAGGGAAGTAACAATATCGAAATGCAGATGTGAATTGGAAGGCTGGTCCGCCGCAATGCCTGTAACCGTTAGCGGCGTTTCTTTATTCAGCATTATAATTTTACCCATCGCCGCATCCACACTTCCAAAATATTTTTTAGCTGTTGACGCCGTTAACACCACGCTGTTTACATCTTTCAATACGGTGGCCGGAGCGCCTTTTATTAAAGGAAATGAAAAAACGCTGAAAAAACCTGCATCAACATCTAATTCATTTTTTTCATGAAAAGATTTGGAACCTGCTGTAAAAAGATTATCATTTTCACTTACCCGAACCACGTTTGTGATCTGTCCTTTAAAATCGGTTAATAAAGCCGGAGCATATAATCCCGACAGGTAAGCCACGCGCATTGATTTACCATCCATTGATGCGCCCCGCATCACCCGGTAAACATAGTCTTTGTTTTTATGAAACCGGTCAACACTGTATTCATTCATGATGAACAGGTAGATCATCAGGCAAACAGCGATCCCGATCGTTAACCCCAGTATATTGATAAATGAAAAAACT
Organism: Niabella sp.; assembly: GCA_017744795.1. GTDB lineage: Bacteria > Bacteroidota > Bacteroidia > Chitinophagales > Chitinophagaceae > Niabella. Next base: position 29,783 of record JAGIAQ010000018.1, read on the forward strand.
TTATTCTTTACCAGATTGCGCCAAGCAGTTTTAAAATAACTTTTGAACATAGAATTTCACTTTGGCAAACTGCAGCAAAAACAACCCCAAAAAATAAATAATTGATTTTGAGTACATTGCAGTTATATTTTTACAATACACTGTCCGTCTGTGATACGATGCTGTTCGTTTATGATACAGCACTCCGTTTCTATTTCTTCTCTATCAATTGCTGAATGATGAGGTATTGAGCGTCATCATCACCAGCTTCCTTCTTTAGTTTAAGCAATCGTTTTCTCATTTTTTCAATCACTGATTGATAGGATGCCTCCCGGATAGCATTATGCGTTTCATGCGGGTCCTTTTTCAGATCATAAAACTCCCAGGCGGGCGCCGTTGTTCGCTGATCCGTTCCGGTCATACCCAAAGGCAACCCATAAAACAGAATCAGTTTATATCGGCTGTTGCGAATGCCTAAATGCGCAGGGCGTGCAGCCAAATGCTGCCAGTAGCGATAGTACATATCCGTACGCCAGGATTTTGGGGTATGCCCTTCCAGGTTTTTTCTAAAGCTCTCTCCCTGTATGTACGCCGGCTTTTTGATACCTGCATAATCGGCAAACAGTGCAGCAAAATCAATGTTCAGCACCATATCATCCAAACGGGTACCGGGTTTTATTTCTTTGGGATACGCAATTATAAAAGGCATGCGCAATGATTCTTCATACATCAGGCGCTTGTCCATAAAATCGTGTTCGCCTAAAAAATAGCCCTGGTCGGACGTATAGATGATTACGGTGTTCTTATCTAATCCGGAAGCTTCCAGGTAGTTTAAAATCTTTCCAATATTATCGTCGATACCTGCAACACAGCGCAGGTAATCCTTTATCATTTTCTGATAAATTTTCTTACGGGCCTCCAATGGGCTTAGCCCGGCAGTGCTGAAGGGCAGCTCCGGATAGCTCGTCCAGAAAGTTCCTGTTGACGCTTGCTGATACCGCCTCCCGAGCTCCTCCAGGGGTTGCCCGGGGAAACTGCGTCCCGTAGTGCTGGCACCCGAATCCAGAAAGGTAGGCGGATAAGGGAACGTAACATTTTGATACAGATCCTTAAATCTTTCAGCGAAGTCAAATGGCTCGTGGGTCGATTTGAAATGACACATCAGGAAAAAAGGTTTGCCGGTATCCCGCTGCCGCATCCAGTTAATGCTCATTTCCGTTGTAATGTCATCCACAAATCCTTTATACTGCACCCCGCCTTTTTCTTCATCATTCCAGTTGTCTTTATCCAGATAAGCAGGATCATGATACACGCCCTGCCCCGGCAGCACTTTAAACAGATCAAACCCCGAAGGTTCCTTTTTCAAATGCCATTTTCCAAACAGAGCGGTTTGATAACCGGCTTGGTGCAGGTCTTTTGCAATATTGTCTCTTCCTGGGTCCAGCGCATCGTTCAGCGTGTACACTTTATTCTGGTTGCTGTACTGCCCCGTAAGCACCGTAGCCCGGCTGGGCGTACAAATGGAGTTTGTACAAAACACATTATTTAAAACAACGCCGCGGGCCGCCAGCCGCTCTATGTTCTGATTTTTTACATAATCTTTTAATATACCGCCGTAAACGCCCCAGGCCTGGGCCGTATGATCGTCGGCCATAATGTAAACGATATTGGGCCGGCTGGACTGTGCGTCCGAACCACCCGTAAAAAAAAGTGCTATCAGCAGCAGTAAACCTTTATACATAGTCTGTGTTATTTTCCCAAAGCGAAAATAGCTGTCATTTCTCATTTCACATTCTTATTTCTCATTCTTTATTTGCCCCCTTTATCGCTTAAAACAGGTATCCCCAATTCAAAAGAAAAGATTTAAATTGGGTTGTTTAAATTTTGCTCTCGCCCTACTACAACTATTATTAACAAAACCAACTTACATCATGAAACAACTTAAAATGCTGATTGCAGCCGCAACGCTTGCCTGCGGCGCTTTGTCCTGCCAGAAATCCGGTTTCACTGATCAAAAGCCGGCAACTATTGCCGCCTCCAAAACCAATACGGCACTGGCGCTAAGCGCCGCCGGCAGTACCTCTTATGTTATCCTGTGCAAGAATACGTCTGTATCGCAGGATCTGCTGACGCAGATTGCCAATACCGGTGCCGTTACCGCATCTATGCCTGAACTGGGCGTTGTATTAGCCAACTCTGCCAATCCGGACTTTGCAACTGCTTTAGGGAACCGGCAGGATATTTTGAGCGTTACCCCGGACATTACCTTAAACTGGCTGGACCCCGCACAGCCGAAAGCTGCTGACGACCTATTGACCGCGCCGCCGTCGCAAAACGCGCCAGCCGTTACCAGCGCGCAAATCGGGCTGCAGGGCACCAATCCATTTGTGCCACTTCAATGGAGCCTGCAGGCCGTAAATGCACCTGCAGCATTTCATGCGGGTTACGAAGGAAAGGGCTCCGTAGTAGCCGTTCTGGACGGCGGCTTCCAACTCAACAATCCGGATATTGCGCCCAATATTATTTCGGCAGTTAGTTTTGTTCCCGGCGAGCCTGCTCAATTTGCCGGAGATCCGATTGCCTTCAGCCATGCCACCCATGTGGCAGGAATCATTGCCGCAGCCGATAACAATGTAGGCACCGTCGGCATCGCTCCGCAGGCAAAGCTGATGGCTGTAAAAGTGTTGAACGATGAAGGCCACGGCGCTTTCGGATGGATGATCCAGGGGGTGTATTATGCCGCTTCCCATGGTGCCAACATCATCAATATGAGCCTTGGAGGCCTCATTCCCAGAAATGGAAAATTCACCGATGCTAATGGCACCACGCATGACGCCGCCGCCGCCCAGGCGTTGATCATCGCAATGAACCGGGCTTTTCAATTTGCCTCAAAGCACGATGTACTGTGCATTGCTGCCGCCGGCAATGATGCACTTAATTTAGTTGGTCAGGGTCAGGGAACTTTTTACCCCGCTTCCTGCACCGACGTGGTTTCAGTGTCGTCCACAGGGCCTTTGGGCTGGGGCACTGATCAAACCACTTCTTTATATCCTTTTTCCTTTTTCTCTAATTATGGTAATGGCTTCATCGATTACACGGGTCCCGGCGGTAATCTGAAATACCCGCTAAACACTACTTCAGTAATCATCGGCCCTTTGCAGATGCCCGCTTATGTATTTGATATGGTCATCAGTCCCGGCAGCGCTAACGGATATTATTTTGCTATCGGCACCAGCATGGCCAGCCCCGCTGTATCGGCCGTAGCGGCTTTGATCGCGGGCAAATACCAGGGAAATATCTCCCGCGCCCAATTGCAGAGCAAATTAAAAAACTCGGTAGTTGACCTCGGGGCGCCCGGCAAGGATGCCTATTTCGGGTTTGGAGAAGTGAATGCCGGTTTGGCGATTCAGCAATAATATCGAACAGCTTTTTGTTTGTATTCCCACTTCCTTTCCTTTTCCCCGGGAAAGAAAGTGGGATTTTTTTTACATGGCATCAGAATTACTTCTGTGTTTCTACGCTTCAATGGCTGATTTTTGCCACTGAAACACTGAAAAGCACTCAGAAAACGTTACAATTGTGACAACATCAGTTTATAAATTGTCAACGGATCCAGGAAGCTTCGTCCGGGACATCGCCAAAGAAAAAACGGCATTTAAAAAATAAAGCGTACCTTTGCGGAGTCAATTTGAGTTACTGCTCTATTATAAGCATACGCTTTTCAGCATTTCCGCTTTATATTATTTGCCTTTCTCGAATCTTTTATCAATTATTAAATTTACAAAAATGAACATTTTCGTGTCCAATCTTGGGTACAGCTTTACCTCTGAAGACCTTTCGGATTTATTTTCATCTTACGGTGCCGTAGACAGCGCCCGGGTGATTACCGACAAAATTACTAAACAAAGCCGCGGCTTTGGATTTGTTGAAATGCCCGATGAAACTGCCGCTATTAAGGCGATCAGAGACCTGAACGGTACCATGCAGGATGGTCGTTCTATCAAAGTATCTGAAGCACGCCCCAAAGAAGAAAAGCCCAGCTATTCTAACCGCTGGTAAAAACAATGCCGGTTCAGTTATTAAAAAACCTTTAAAAGAAAATCACATGGATGCAGCATCAATAGAAAAATTTTTAGCGGCCAATATTAAAAAGGCGGCCGCTGTAAACATTCATTTCAAAGACAGGTCCACTGTAACCGGCATTTTTATTAACACCCGTGATTACGACGAGCTGAAAGCAAAAAATTTCTGGCGCGTTGTACACACAAAAAACCTGGAGCGTTGGAAACAAACAAAAGACGTTAACCTGTCGCGTTTGTTTAGCGGGTCCGGATTTACACGGTTAAGCGCGGCCGCCCAGTAGCGGACGTGAATACTCTTTGTACAAATTATTATTTACCATAAAACAACCTGATGGCAGAAAGCTGGAATAAACGGGAAAGAGAATTAAAAAAGAAGAACGCTAAAAAGAAAAAAGAAGAAAAAAAACAGGAGCGTAAAGAAGGCTCCGATAAGGGCAAAAGCCTTGATGACATGCTGGCCTATGTAGATGAGTACGGCAACCTGTCTGCCACACCTCCCGACAGAACATCAAAACCTATTACCGATATTCCACCCGTTGTTGCCAATAGCCGCGCGTTAAATCCGGTTGATGCCACCCGGACCGGAGTGGTTACTTTTTATGACAGTAACAAAGGCTACGGTTTTATTAAAGACTCCAGCTCTAATGACAGCGTTTTTGTGCATGTAAACGCAGCTGCTGTTGAATTAAAAGAAAACCTCAAGGTTACTTTTGAAGTGGAGCGCGGCCCCAAAGGCCTGATTGCCGTAAATGTAAAAGCCGCAATTTAAAACCAGTACTTACCCGGTTGTCCTGCGCCACAATGAATATGTGGTATTCAAATTTGGGATAATTTTGTAGAATGGATACTTTCTTTATTTTCTGTGCCAACTATTTATTTGTAGCCCCTTTTTTACTGGCGGCCGTTTTTTTCTTTAAACAGAAAAGAAATGTGCAGATCAATATCGTCATTTTTGGACTTTGTTGCGCCCTGGTGGGCTATGGCATAGCGTTACTGCTGGGCCAGCTCTATTTTGACCCGCGACCCTTTGTTGCCGGCCACTTTAAGCCGCTTATTGATCACGATACGGAAAACGGTTTCCCCTCTGACCACGTGCTCCTTGTGTCAACCGTATCAGCCGTATTGACCGTTTTTGCGAAAAGGCTTTCCATTTATGCATGGATCTGTACTATTTTAATAGCTATAGCAAGAGTATATGTAGGGGTTCATCATATTATTGACGTAGCAGGCAGCCTGCTGATCGCCAGCGGAGTTACCGCGCTCTTTTATATACTTTTTAAAAGATACTGGCCCAACAGATTAGCAGGCCAGGACTCAAAAGTTTAGACAGAAGACAACAGTGCCCTCCCCCCAACTTTGAATTGCATTGGCTCCCGGACACCAGCCTATCAAAAAAAATCGTTATATTGAATAGTTATTAATTACTTAACTGATTGTTCTACTGTTTTAGTAAGGCAACCGTATAGTAACTACTACGTGTTTCGGCTTTACTTAAAACAATTATTTATGCAGTTTGCTTCAGTAATTACAGGAACCGGTGCCTATATCCCCAATCAAATACAGAGGAACGCTGATTTTTCCGGCGCTCAATTTTATGAATCCACCGGAGCGCCCATTTTAACACCTACAGACATCATTATTGAAAAACTCAAAAACATTACCGGGATATCCGAAAGACGTTATGCGCCCCAGCATATCAACGCCTCCGATATGGCAGCGGTGTCGGGATGGCAGGCCATAGCAAACAGTGGCATTGACCCGGAGACGCTGGACCAAATTGTAGTAGCGCATAATTTTGGAGATATTTCTCATGGCGCCACCCAATCCCAGAACGTGCCTTCACTTGCCTGCAGGGTAAAGCATATATTGGGCATTAACCGGCCCGAATGTATCGCCTACGATGTATTGGTGGGTTGTCCCGGATGGTTGCATGCGGTTATTCAATCCCATGCCTGGTTTAAGGCGGGAATGGCGCACAAAGTATTGCTCATTGGTACAGAAGCACTATCCAGGGTAATTGACCCGGCAGACCGGAACAGTATGATCTTTTCTGACGGCGCAGGAGCCATTGTACTGGAATACAGGCCGGCAGCAATAGAGGAGCAGGGCATTCTGGGCTGCTGCGCGCAAACCCACAGCTCCGAGGAGGTTGGTTATATAAATATGGGCGAAGGATATCAACCCGGTAAAGACGAACGGCTGTTTATTAAAATGAAGGGAAGAAAAGTATATGAATATGCCCTGAAGCAGGTTCCGCTGGCCATGAAGGAATGCCTTGATAAAAGTGGCATTAACATAAATGAAGTGCACAAAATCCTCATACACCAGGCCAATGAAAAGATGGATGAGGAAATTATAAAAAGACTATACGGGCTTTATGAAACCAATCCTCCACACAATGTGATGCCCATGAGCATTCAGTGGCTGGGGAATAGTTCGGTAGCAACCATACCCACTTTATATCATTTATTAAAGCATCATAAAATTTCCGGCCATAAAATTTCAAAAGGCTCCGTCATACTTTTTGCATCTGTAGGAGCGGGAATGAACATCAATGCGGTTTGTTATCGCGTTTAATGACCTTGTATTTCTTCAATCCGGTTTAACCGGTACTACATTTTTTTCTTCTCTGAACCATCCGTTATTGAGATCATCCCCGCATTTTTTTAACAGCTCGGAACGAAGTTGTTTGACCCGTTCCGGGAACTTTGCAGACAGCTCCTTTTCTTCTTTATAATCCTCCGGTAAATAGTAGAGTTGAAATAGTTGTTTTGGCGCGTAATACCTCAATTTCCAGCCATCTTTAGTAATCAATGCAGGCCCCATGAAGGACGCAAACGCTATTGACGAATGCCCCACATCGCTACTTGTTTTCCCCTTCAACAATGCCGGCAAATAAGAAAGGCCTTCTTTTTTATCTTTTACAGAAACACCCAGCATTGCAGCCATGGTAGCCATAAAATCATAGTTCGTGACTAATGCCTCAGACACCACTCCTTTTTTAAATCCTTCGGGCCAGCACACAAACAAAGGCACTTTTACACCGCCATTCCAATTGCTGCGCTTGAGGCCGGCCATTCCGTGGTTGCCGTCAAAAACGTCTCCGCCGGTACTGCTATAAAATTTATCAGTAATATTGTTGTAAAGTTTGCCGGTTTGCATATTACGATAAGGCTTCTCCACCCGTCCTTTGTAACTGTAATATAATTCATGACCATTGTCTGATGAAAAAACGATGATCGTGTTCTGTGCAATACCCAGCCGCTGCAATTCCTGCAGGATAACACCTACATCGTCATCCATTTTTTTCACCATGGAGGCGTATACTTTTTCTATGGATGTAAGCGAATCATTGAGCGCTACTTCCGGATGCAGGGCGGGTATTGCTGCCGGCCCGTGTGGCAACTGCGTGGGATGGTATAGAAAAAAGGGATGATCCTTATTTTTTCGGATAAAGGCCAATATCTTTTGCAGGAAAAGATCCTGTGAGTACACCTGTTTTCCATTCATGTCCCATCGCGCTTTCTCTTCTGTACTATCTGACCCCCATTCACCGGTTTTACCTGCATCCGCATGTGTGTTACCCGGAATGACGACACGCTGCCCATTCTCATGCAGGAACATCGGGTAAAACCCATGGCACTGGATATGATCATAATAACCGTAGTAATAATCCCATCCGTGGTTGTTCATTTGTTTGGTGGTAGTGGCAAACCCCCAATCGAGTTTTCCTACCTCGCCCGTTATATAACCCGCCGCTTTAAACACTTGTGGCAAATATAGGATGTCCGGTTCTTTCCCAATGGCCGCGTTCACCCGGTCCTGTGCCGCTGCATCGCTCAGCGTACCCCTTGCCGTTTCGGTATAAATCCCCCCGGAGGTCAGCACATATTTCCCCTTACTGCAATCGCTGTATCCGGTAAGAAAAGTTGCCCGGGAGGGCGCGCAATAGGCACTTGAATAGGAGTTTTCGAATACCACCCCGTTCCGGGCGAGCCCGTCAATATTGGGTGTTGTTAAAAACCGCTGCCCGTAGTAGGAAAGCATTCCTGCGCCCATATCATCAGCCATAATGAAAATAACATTCGGCTTATTATTGCGCTTTTGAGCTAACAAAACATTTACTAAAAGGAGTAAAACAACCGTTGCCGGTATTATTCTCTTCATAACAGCATAATTTATTCGGCCCGTCAGGAACCCATACTAATAGAACAGCAAAACCTGCTGTCACCTAAAATTATATCAATTCGGGAGAAAAGGCAGGAAAATCATAGCCAGGAACAATGCAACGAAACATTCAGACAATATACCATCGATCTTCGTCAAAATAATGTTATTGCTTCGGCGTGCACCTTAGCTGTCCCTTCCCTATCTTAGCCTATAATTTATTCAACAATGAGACAGTCTGCTTTTTTCCTAATATGTTTTTTCTCCTGTAGCTTTTTAATTACTGCGGCGCAACCTTCACAGCAGCTGCCGGCGGACTGGCTGACAACTCCGGTTAAAACCAAGGCGGCGGTACACGAAAACACGGACAAAAAAGAGATCCTTTTAAATAACGGATTCGTACAACGTCGTTTTCGCCTGTATCCAAATGTAGCCTGTATCGACTATAAAAATAATACCACCGGCCAGCAACTGCTGCGCTCTGTAAAACCGGAAGCACGTATTACCCTTGATGGCGTTTCATATAATATAGGCGGGCTTTATGGTCAGACCGAACAGGCCTACCTGCTCCCCGAGTGGGTTAACTCTTTTAAAAAGCACGATAGTGATTTTGTTTATGTTCGACATACGGTGGCTGACCTGCCCCCTTACCTTACCCCACAAACCAAATGCTGGGCTACGAACCGCAAATCCGCTACCGGGAAACTGATCAGTTTTATTTATCAATCGCCACTGGCAGCGCTCAGTGGTTTGGAGGTCACCGTTCATTATGAGCTGTACGATGGCTTACCCTTAATTGCAAAATGGGTGAGCGTCGATAACAAGTCCTCAAAACCGATCCGCATTAACCAGTTGGCAAATGAGATCCTGGGTATGGTAGAGGAACAAAGCGCCGTTGTAGGAAGCCCCGAACAAATGGAAAAACCTTCAGGATTGTATATTGAGTCCAATTACGCTTTTAATAATGCTATGCGTTATAACCTAAGTGATCAGACCACACATTGGAAACCCGATCGCAATTATACCTCACAGGTGAATTACAATTATGAAACGCCCTGTCTGCTGGAAGTGTATCCCGATCATGGCCCGGGCATTGATCTGCAACCAGGAGCGCAATTTACTTCCATCCGTACCTATGAACTGGCAATGGACAGCTATGACCGCCAGCGGCGCGGAATGGCCATACAGCAAATGTACCGCACCATTGCCCCCTGGACGACGGCCAATCCCATTTTTATGCACCTTGTTAGTAAAAATGATGATGAGGTATACAAGGCCATCGACCAGTGTGCCGCCACGGGTTATGAGGCGCTGATCCTGAGTTTTGGCAGTCATATTAATATGGAAAATGTATCCCCTGAGAACCTGGATCGTTGCAAAAAAATAGCGGATTACGCGCATACAAAAGGAATCAAAGTGGGCGTCTATTCTCTGTTCAGCTCCAGAAAGATCAGCGAAGCAGATGATGTCATTAACCCAAAAACCGGCAAAACCGGGGGGGCTTTTTTTGGAAATGCCCCCTGCTTTGGCAGCAAATGGGGCCTGGCGTACCGCGATAAGGTAAAACAATTTTTTACCAGCACCGGGTTTGATATTTGGGAGAACGACGGGCCCTATCCTGGTGACCTTTGCGCATCAACTACTCATCCCGGGCATCGGGATGTGGATGATAGTCAATGGCGGCAAATGGAAATTCAAAAAGAATTGTATCACTGGCTGAATAACCGTGGTATTTATATTAATGCCCCCGACTGGTATTTCCTGGATGGAACGAATAAAATTGCGTTGGGTTATCGTGAAGTCAATTTTTCGTTATCACGTGCGCAGCAGAAAATATTGAACCGGCAAAATATTTTTGACGGCACTTGGGATAAAACGCCTTCTATGGGCTGGGGTTTTGTGCCACTTACCCGCTACCAGGGTGGCGGCCCGGAAGCAGTACTGGAGCCACTTTCGGAACACCTTGGCGATTATGAGCAACTGATGATGCAATACTACGGAGCGGGTATACAAGCCTGTTACCGCGGGCCACGGCTTTACGACACAGATACAACAAAGCACCTGGTTTCAAAAGTAATTCAGTGGTATAAAAAATACCGGAACATTCTTAACTCAGACATCATCCATCTGCGCCGGGCCGATGGCCGGGACTGGGACGGCTGGCTGCACACTAACCCTTCTTTGAAAGAAAAAGGCCTCATTATGCTGTTTAATCCCACCAACGAAATAATAAAGCGGCAAATAACAATACCGTTATATTATACCGGCCTTAGTACTACCGCCAAAATCCGGGAAAAGGAAGGAAGCGCCAGAACGTATTCCCTTAACAGGAATTACGAGATAGTACTTCCTGTTACTTTATTACCGAATAGTTATTCGTGGTGGGTAGTGGAATGATCCCAGCCCGCGGATCACTCAAATGGGGCTGACCCAAAGCCACTGAAACACAGCATCACTGAGGGAGGCACGAATCAAATTTCTTTATTCTGCGAAAATCTGTGGGAGAAACAGTAAAAGATTAACACTCCTGACATACAGTTGTCATTTCCCTGAAATAATTTTGGATCATTAAACATCTAAAAAATATTACAATGACAACACAACAGGTAGCCGATCGTTTTTATGAACTGGATTCAAAGCACGACTTCCAGACCATTTACGCAGAATTATATGCGCCCGACGCCAAAAGCATTGAACCCGCGCACAGCCACTGGGGCAGCGTTCAGGGCATGGAGGCCATACATGAAAAAGGGAAACAATTCAACGAACTTATTGAAGAGATGCACGGCGGGTATACGAACCCTCCTATTGTTGCCGGCAACTTCTTCGCCTGCACAATGGGTTTTGATGCTACTTTTAAAGGACAGGGCCGCAGAAAAACGGATGAGATCGCTCTTTACGAAGTAAAAGACGGAAAGATCATTTCCGAGCAATTCTTTTATTAAAAGCGTGGCCCGGGCACGGGAACGATTATTCATCTTCTAATTTAAATGATGCAGGCTGACATAAGCAGTCATTACCCGACATTAGTTTTGTAGAGCTAACCACTTAAGAAACGGAAAGATCGCTTCTGATAAACCTGTGAGGTTTTGAAAACCTCACAGGTCTTTGTCTGATTGTTTAATTGATCGTAACCGTCCGGCTAACTACATTGCTGGTCGCCGGTGTGTTTACGTCCGGCTGCCCGCCCCCCACGCTGATGCGCAGCCTGCCTTTGGGATAAAGCAGCTTTCCATCCTCCCCAGCAATGGCCAATGCATCAGGCGTCAACAGGAATTTAATTATTTTGGTTTGCCCCGCGTTAAGCCATACCCGCTGAAATCCCTTCAAAGCTTTCAACGGTTTTTTGATGGATTGCCCCTGGTAGCTGATATACAATTGCACTACTTCTTCCCCGCCTTTTGTGCCGGCATTGGATAACTGTACACTTACTGGTATCCCCGCTTTATTTTTCACTGCAGTTGGCACTTTCAATCCTTCATACCGGAAAGTTGTATAGCTTAGCCCATAACCAAAAGGATACAATGCCTGCCCGCTAAAATAACGGTAGGTACGGTTTTCCATACGGTAATCATCGAATGCAGGAAGGTCGGCGTCACTTTTATAAAAAGTTACCGGCAAGCGTCCTGATGGGTTATAATCGCCGAATAACACATCTGCTATAGCCGTTCCGGCTGCCTGACCTCCGTACCATGCGTTTACAATAGCCGGTATATTTTCCTGTTCCCAGGGCATCGCCAGCGCACTGCCCGTCATCATTACAAATACCACCGGCTTTCCGGTTGCTTTTAGTGCTTTCATCGCTTCTGTTTGGGCAGCGGGAAGTAAAATGGTAGTGCGGTCGCCGCTGTTAAAGCCGGGCTCATTCACTTTCATTTCTTCCCCTTCCAGTTGCGGCGATATACCTCCAATAAAAACAATAACATCTGCAGCTTTAACACGGTCTGCCAATGCCGCAAAATCAGTTTTACCCCCCGGCAACATAGCATTCGTAAAATTCACTGCCTTTTCATAGGTCACTGCAGCATCTTTACCCAGTTTGGTTTTAATTCCGTCCAATGCTGTTACGATCTTTGAAGGCGTTCCATTATAGTTCCCTAAAACGGCAATGCTGTTATCTGCATTCGGTCCCACTACAGCGATCTTTTTTATGGATTTGCTTAAAGGCAATAAATGATTTTCATTCTTCAGCAACACGATCGACTCTTGTGCCATTTTCAACGCCTGAGCTTTATGCGGAGCGCTCTCCAAAACAGAGGCAGGCGTTTGTGCATAGGAAACCATTGAAGCAGGGTCAAACATACCCAGGCGCATGCGGATCATAAACAAACGCTTTACCGAGCGGTCAATTTCTTTTTCAGCGATCCGGCCCGTCTTTACAGCATCTGTAAGCGTCAGGTAAGCGCGGTTGCCGCATTCCACATCTGTGCCATTCGTAACCGCGTCAATAGCTGCTGCCTCCGCATTGGGGTGCGTTTTATGATAGTTGAAAAAATCTTCGATCGCCCCGCAATCAGAGGTCACATAGCCATTAAAGTTCCATTGCCTGCGCAGGATATCGGTCATTAGCAGATCATTGCCACAACAAGGCTTTTTCCTGAACGCATTGTAAGCACACATAACGCCGGCAACTTTTGCATGGGTCACTAATTCCTTAAAGGCCGGCAGGTAGGTATTCCACAGATCATAGTCGCTTACATCCACGTCAAAAGAATGCCGTGTCGCTTCGGGGCCGCTATGTATCGCATAATGTTTGGCGCAGGCAGCTGCTTTCAGGTATTTGGGATCCTCGCCCTGCAGCCCCCTTACAAATGCCTTTCCCAGCATAGCCGTCAGGAAAGGATCTTCGCCATAGGTTTCCTGCCCCCGGCCCCAGCGCGGGTCGCGGAAAATATTGATATTCGGCGTCCAGTAGGTAAGTCCTACATAACTGTCACCGTTTTTACCTTCTGCGGTCGCTTTATTATGAATAGCGCGCCCTTCCCGGGCGCTCTGGTCAGCCATTGTATATAAGGCTGCCGTATCCCAGGTTGCCGCCATCGCGATGGCCTGGGGGTATACGGTGGTGTGATACGGCGTTCTGGCCACACCATGCAGCACTTCGCTCCACCAGTCATAAGCGGGGATATCCAGCCGGGGGATGGCCGGAGCATGGTTGAGCATCTGTTTCACTTTTTCTTCCAGCGTTAAACGGCCCACCAGGTCGTTAACCCGCGCTTCAAAACTGAGTTTGTAATTCCAAAAAGGCAGTTGGCTTTTATCCGCCTGAGCCTGCACCGTAACAGAAAAAAACAAACCGGCAGCAAAAAACACTTTCTTCAACATGGCTTTTATTTTAGTAGTAAATATTATTGGTTGTAATCTTTTCTCACAGATTTCTCAGATTTGCACAGATCTTAAACCCTTCTGTGAGAATCCGTGTCATCTGTGAGCCATATTTCACATTCCGCATTCCGCACAGATCATACCCCTGTTTTCTTTTTTAAAGACGATTGCCTGATAATGAGTCCGGCATTAATAATTACCGTATTGATCTGGTGAATACTGGTTTCCCCTTTTAAATGATTAATCAGCGTTCTGGCCGCTATCTCCCCCATCTCATTTCCGGGATAATTTACCGTGGTAAGCGAAGGTTCAATCAGATGCCCGATGGCATCATTATTAAACCCGACAACAGCAACATCTTCCGGCACGGAAACCTCCCGTTCTTTCAGCCTTTTAATAAACGCGGCGGCAACAAAATCGTTGGTAATAAAAGCGCCATCCGGCAATGGTTTTAATTTCATCATTGCGTTTGCCGAGGCAATACCTGCGTTCTCACTCAGATCATGCACAATAACCAGTTTTTCATCAAGACCGATCCCACTGTCAGACAGGGCATCGCGGTAGCCCCTGTAGCGGTCGGCATATACATTACGGTTAAGATTGGAAGTAACATGCAGGATCTTCCTGCAGCCCTGATCGATGAGATGTTTTGTGGCATCGTAACCGCATTTATAATTATCGATCACCACCATTGTTGTATCTTTTACTTTTTCCACGCGGTCGAAAAAAATAACGGGCACACCTTTAGCAACAAAGGGTTCAAAATGTTTGGTATCCCTGGTATCAAAAGAAAGCGATGCCAGCAAGCCATCTACCCTTTTATCGAAAAGATTCCGGGCGTTTGCCGCTTCTTTTATATAGCTTTCAGACGAGTGGGCTATGATAATATCGTAACCGGCTTCAGTGGCAATTTTTTCAACGCCCGAAAGAACCGAAGTGATAAAATTACTATTCAGCTCATGCACCATAAACCCGATCGTACGGGTTTCCCCTTTCCGTAAATTTCTTGCAAATACGTTAGTCCGGTAGCCCATTTTCTCCGCAAGATCAAAGATCTTTTTCTTTGTCTTTTTACTCACAACGGGATCGTCTTTTAATGCCCTGCTTACAGTAGCTACGGAAATGTTCAGTTCACTGGCAAGATCATATATCGTAACGTCTTTTTCTTTTGACATCGTTCGGGGTTTAAAGTAACGTGCCTGAAGTATCCAATTGTTTCTCCAGCAATATCCGCCATCTATCATATAACGGATCATACAAATTACGCTGGTTGGGTTGTATTACATCAATTGCCACTCTTTTCCTAAAAGCTTCATCGGGAGTTTTAAAATAACCAGCGCCCACGCCTGCACCGATCGCCGCACCAACGCTGCCATCGCAATTATATAATTCCACCGGTACACCCGTAGCATTAACGAAGGCTTCTGTAAATACCGGGCTCAAAAACATATTGGCCCGCCCCGCTTTTATAACAGAAGGCTGCATGCCATTTTCCCGCATAATATCCAACCCGTAACGGAATGCAAAAGCAATCCCCTCCTGTACAGCTCTTACAATATGTGCATTGGAGTGCTTGTTGAGATCGATACTATTTATATGCGCCCCAATGATCTGGTTCTTTAAGATCCGTTCGGCTCCATTACCAAACGGCAGCACCAATAACCCGTCGCTTCCCGGCGGCACCGAAGCCGCCTGTTCGTTCATTTCCGTATAAGAAAAACGCCCGGCCAGGTTCTTTACCCAACGGTTTAAGATGCCCGTGCCGTTAATACAAAGCAATACGCCCACCCTTGTATGGTTACTAGTATGGTTAACATGTGCAAAACTGTTTACCCGGCTTTGGGGGTCATAAGTGAGCGCATCACTAACTCCATAAATAACACCGGATGTTCCTGCAGTTGCGGCTACGTCGCCTGGTTCCAGTACATTTAAAGAAAGCGCATTGTTGGGCTGATCACCCGCCTTATAAGCAACGGGAATTCCTTCTTTTAACGACAACTCTTCCGCAATGTTTTTGCAAAGTCTTCCGTGCTCTGCAAAAACATTTCTTATTTCCGGAATATTATTTTTATTAAACCCAAAATAATCTATAACGGCGCCTGACAATTGATTTTTTGTAAAATCCCAAAAAACACCTTCCGATAGTGCAGAAGGCGTGGTAGTAGCCATGCCGGTAAATCGTTGTGCAATAAAATCCCCTGGCAACAGTACTTTGTCGATCTGCTCAAAAATTTCAGGTTCATTTTCCTTTACCCAGGCCAGTTTGGCAGCTGTAAAATTTCCCGGGGAATTGAGCAGATGCGTTAAGCATTCCTGTTCGCCGATCGCCGCAAACGCCTTATTCCCGTAGGGTACGGCCCTACTGTCGCACCAGATGATACTGTTACGCAGCACAACGCCGTTTTTATCTGTCACTACCAGGCCATGCATCTGGTAAGAAATACCAATAGCCCCGATATCTTTTGTGTTATAGGCACCCGATTGATGCACTTTCTTTATGGCTGCTTTTACATCCGCCCACCAGCGTTCCGGCGATTGTTCTGCCCATCCGGGCTGCAGCGCTATAATTTCCCGTTCCGATTCGGGGTACCGGGCGGCCGCAACCGTTTGTTGTGTAGCGCCGTCTACCACGGAAACTTTGATGGAAGAGGTACCTACATCGATCCCCAGTAATAACATAATTTTTATTTTTAAACGAGCAATGGTTCTAGTGAATAGTCAATGGTCAATAGTTCATGGTTCATAGCACGCCATGAACTATAAACTATGAACTTTGAACCGTTCCTTAAATATACCGGTTAATCATCTGTTCCAAATATTCCTGTTTGCCGCTTGTAAGGGCCGGCTCTCCTGCTTCAATAGCGTAGGCACGCAAATCTTCCAGGGATAATTTACCTTCTTCAAATGCTTTTCCTTTGCCGCCGTCGAAAGAAGCATACCGGTCCGCACGTAATTGTTTATACCCCGATTTATTCAAAATGGCATCTGCGGTGATCAACGCTCTGGCAAAAGCATCCATACCGCTGATATGCGCATAAAAAATATCTGCCGGATCAGTAGAGCTGCGGCGGATCTTGGCATCAAAATTAATACCTCCCCCCTGCAGGCCTCCTGCTTCCAGGAATACCAGCATTGCTTCAGTCAATTCGTTCAGGTTGTTGGGAAACTGGTCTGTATCCCAGCCATTCTGGTAGTCCCCGCGATTCGCATCCAGCGAGCCCAGTACGCCGGCATCTGCGGCCACCTGCATTTCATGCTGGAAGGTATGACCGGCCAAAGTAGCGTGGTTCACTTCAATATTAATTTTAAAATCATCCAGCAAGTCCCACTGACGCAAAAAGTTGATCACTGTTTCACAATCATAATCATATTGGTGCTTGGTCGGTTCCATGGGTTTGGGCTCTATTAAAAAAGTTCCTTTAAAACCATTCTTGCGGGCATAATCTTTTGCCGTATGTAAGAAACGGGCCAGGTGCTCTTTCTCCCGTTTCATATTGGTGTTTAACAGGGTCATATATCCCTCGCGTCCTCCCCAAAACACATAACCTTCGCCGCCAAGCGTTATGGTGGCGTCAATAGCCGCTTTCACCTGCGCGGCAGCATGCGACAGCACATGAAAATCCGGGTTTGTGGAAGCCCCGTTCATATACCGCGGGTTAGAAAATACGTTGGCAGTGCCCCACAATAATTTTACACCGCTATCCTTTTGTTTTTGCTGCGCGTAATCCACCAGTGCCTGTAAGCGCTGCTCGTTTTCGGTCACATTGGTGCCGTAGTCAACCAGGTCCACATCATGAAAACAATAAAACGGCAGGTTCATTTTGGTAATAAATTCAAAAGCAGCGTCCATCTTATCTTTTGCACGCGCTACTGCATCTGTTTTCTGGTTCCATTCAAATATATGTGTACCCGGACCAAAAGGATCGCCGCCTTCATTACAGAACGAGTGCCAGTAGGCGCAGGCAAAGCGAAAATGCTCTTTAAGCGTTTTGCCGGCCACTACCTTATTTTCATCATACCAGTGAAACGCCAATGGGTTATCGCTTTCCCGGCCTTCATATTTTATTTGCGGAATATTTTTAAAATACTCTTTGTTACCCAAAAGAACAGCCATAATTG
>JAGIAQ010000190.1:0-4356 GCA_017744795.1 Niabella sp.
ACTACACCCATATTTTGCTCCTGTTTTTTTTACCGCTTCTGCCAGGTCATTTGATAACGTGTAATTATATCCGTTGCTTTTATAGGTCCTCATTAGCGGGCGGGGAAAATCAGGTTGTACCTCGAAAAAAGGAATATTATTTTTATACTCGTCCAACCAATATTTTTCTGTCTGCACATATTCATCGGTGCCCGAAAAAGCCAATACCTTTTTTACATAATCACTAAACAATAAAGGTTGATCCGATAAAGGCTCATTTTTCAGTTTTGAATTATACGACGATGATAATTGTTCGAACATGATTCCCCAGGTCCAACCGTCACAAATTACATGATGCACACTGATCGTAAGTAAAAACTGATCTTCAGCTTTTTTAAATAATGCAAAGCGAATCAATGGTCCGTTAATTAAATCGAAAGGAGTAGACGCATCGTTGCGGTTATAGTCATCGGTTATTATATTTTGCCGGGCTTCACTGCTGGCACTTATGTCGCGATAAAATAAATCCAGGGGCTGACTTGCATAAATGAACATTTGAGTGCCGTCTGCATTAAATGAGGACCGTAATGCTTCATTTCTGTTTAACAATTCCTGGAGCGAATCCCTCAAAACGCTTTCATTGAGCGGGCCGGAAAAGGATAGTGATATAGACTGGTTATATGCAAGATTAGCATCCTTTCCTCCAACAATGCAGGAAAGGAGTATTTCCGTTTGCGGTTCAGTTGCCGGAAGCACTTTTTCAATTGAATTCCCCGCAAAGGGATTAAAACCCGATCCACCACTGACTTTGTCCACGACCATAACGACTATTACTAATTAAATTTATTTTACAATTGAATATAATTGCCCGGGCTATTGGCGTCCTCAATAAACCATGCGGGGTTTCCCTGCCGATCCCTGCCTAAACGGGCCCCTGCCATTGGAGGCTTCGTACTGTCCATAACATTAATTCCGGCATTTTTTTCACTTTGTGTACTGCCATTTGCGCCCGAAAACGCAAGCGCCTCCTTCAAACGCGCGCCTTCTTCTAATTTGGCAACCTGCTGCGTAAGCATATTCAGCTGCTGCATAATTGCGGTTAATGCCGCGCCGCCATCCCCGGAATTTCCCGCAGTAATCACCTGTTGAATTGGCTCTTGCGAACGCGCCGCTTCGGCCCCCTTTTCAAAAGAATCGGTATTTTGAGCATAGGCATCAGCCGGCAGTTTCTCATCAAAAAAAACAGCCACCTTGTTCAATGTATCATAATCCTCATTCAATTGCCTGAATGAGATCGGAAATTTAAATTCTCTTTTTAATGCCGAGCCCACCTGTGTCAACAATAAAGAATCCAGTCCCAATTCAGTGAAATTACTATGCGGATTCGCTCCGGATAGATCAATACCTGAGATCAACTCGATCATTTCAGCCACTTTTTTAATGATAATATCCTTTCGTGCCGGTGTTGCCGCAGCTGATTTTTGCACCCGCTCCAAAGAACCCGATTGCTGAACCGCTCCCCCATTATTCGCCCGTCCGTTATTATCCGAAACCGCCGCATAATTAAGCGGGTCGATCCATATCCTTTTCCGGTCAAATGCATAGGTCGGCAAACTATGTAGTACCTTCGGCTTGTAACCGTTATGAATATCTTCCCAATTGATTGGTGCCCCTTTCAACCACAGTTTTGCCAATGCCCCTCTCATAGAAAGACTTTCACCCTCCGCTTTATTCGAAGTATCCAGTGAAGCAAATGTTCTTTTGCCTGTTTCGCCTCCATGCTGCTTGGTTAAAACAGTAGTGGTAATACCAGCACCTACTTCTAAAAATATTGGCTGCAGTTCTTCCTCAATAGCTTTTATTGCTCCGGAAAAACGAACGGTAGCCCTTGAATGGTCTGCCCAATAAGCCGGGCTGAGCGCCTCTTCATCTTTTAACCAGCTGGCTGTAACCGTTGACAATATGGGTATGCGGGGAACATTTAATGTAACAGACTGAACAATCTCCTTTAACGGCTGCACGATTGGCTCCATCATTTCTGAATGAAAGGCATGGCTGGTCCGCAAAAGCTTATTTAAGATATCCTTTTTATTTAGCACCTGAGCAAATTCTTCAACAACCGCGTCTTCCCCGGACAATACGCATAGCTGCGGGGCATTGATTGCCGCCACTGAAATATTACCGGGCAGTAAGGGCTGAATGGTATCCACTGAGGTTCTAACCGATAACATAGAACCGCCCGGCAAACCGCTGATTAACCTCGCCCGTGTTGAAACGATTTTTAAAGCATCGGCCAGGGAAAATACACCCGCCAAATGCGCTGCAACAAACTCCCCTACACTATGCCCCAGCAAAGCGCTGGGCAATATACTCCAGCTCATATATAATTTCGCCAAAGCATAAGATGTTATAAAAATAGCCGGTTGTGTATAGTAAGTGTTTTTTAAATTCGATGTTGCCTGCTCATTTTCCTGGTCCGGAAAAATAATCTTACGAATATCTTCCTTCATTTCGTTTAATAATATCCCCGCACATTCATCAATAGCATCCCTGTAAACAGGCTCATTACGGTATAGTTCTTTCCCCATATTTACATATTGGCTGCCCTGGCCAGGGAACATGAAAACGATATTGGCTCCCTTTTCTCTAACAACATTGATCGACGCAGCAAGCCGGGATCCCTCCGCTAATTGATCCTGCAGATCACCCAGATTTTTGACCACGAGCGCATTACGCACAGATAGCTCCTGTCGTGTATTTTGAAGGGTGTAGGCAATATCCGCAAGCGCCACCCCCGGGTTGGCATTTATATACTCCCGAAGTTTTTCCGAATAATCTGTTACACTCTTTTCTGTTTTAGCGCTCCATGCAATTATCTGTGGCGTGGCTGCCGGAACCTGCTCTTTGCCGTTCTTTTCTGCCGGGGAATTATATTCTTCCAGAATAATATGCGCATTAGACCCTCCAACCCCAAAAGAGCTTACCCCCGCAATCCTTTTTCCATCAACCACCCAATCTTTCAATTTATTGTTTACTACAAACGGGCTGTTTTCAAAATCAATTTTGGGATTCGCTTTAATATAATTAATAGAAGGCGGCAGCTGCTTATGCTGCATGGCAAGGGCTACTTTTATGACACCGGCCACCCCGGCTGTATGATTGGCGTGCCCTATATTACTTTTAACGGACCCTATTGCACAATATTGCTTTTTTTCCTGTTCTCCAAACGCAAGCTTTAATCCTTCAATCTCAATAGGATCCCCAACCGGCGTTGCCGTCCCGTGCGCTTCGACGTAGGAAATTTGAGAAGATTCTACGTTCGCATCCTGTATAGCAAGGGCTATAGCATGAGCCTGCCCTTCAACACTTGGAGCCGAAAAGCTGGCTTTATTGCCCCCGTCATTGCTGACACCAACCCCCTTAATTACCGCATAAATAAAATCACCATCTCTTTCTGCATCTTCTAATGGCTTTAATAATATGGCACCGATTCCATCGCTAAAAACGGTACCTGTTCCCGCACTATCAAAGGGCCGCGTATGCCCATCAATATTTAGCATTGAACCTTCTTCATACAAGTGCCCGCTGTTAACAGGGGCCGTAACAGCGGCCGCGCCGGCGATGGCCACTTCACATTGGCCCGCACGCAAACCCGCTACAGCCTGTGCAATAGCCACTGCTGAAGTAGAGCATGCAGAATTGACGTTGACAGCCGGACCTCTCAAATTTAAATGATACGCAACCCTGGCGGGTATATAATCCTTATCATTTACCGATTCTACAGGTATAGCACCCTGCAGTTCCATTTTATCTCTATGCCAGACAACGTTATTATTAAAATAGGTATTAATATTACAACCCGCATACACACCGATAACACAATCTTTTTTATCAGCTAAATAGCCGGTCTTTTCCAATAAATTCCTCGACGTTTCCAGAAAAAGCCGGTGCTGGGGGTCCATTAGCTCAACCAACCTGGGGTTCATTCCAAAAAAATCAGCATCAAAATACTCTACTTCTTTTAAAATACCCCGGGCCTTTACATAACTGGGATCATTTTTAATGCGATCAGGAACAAAAACATCAACTTCATCCTCCTTAAAAAACGTAATCGCTTCCCTCCCGTTTTTCAACAGGTCCCAAAACGCATCAATGGTTGTCGCCCCGGGAAGATTACATTCCATCCCAATAATAGCGATATCAGGGTTCCCCCCCGAAACCTTCCTTTTTAATGAAAAGGTGGTTTTGCCTTTTTCTTTCCCCTGCAAAAAGGATTCAAGTCCGGCGATCGTAGGAAATTGATACAATTTGGCAACCGGAATATTATAATTGAATTGATCCATTAATTGAACCACCACCTTTTGGGCAGAAAAAGAA
>JAGIAQ010000190.1:4366-4610 GCA_017744795.1 Niabella sp.
AAGATGTCATCCAATCCAATATCCTTAATCTGCAAAATATCGAACCAAACGCCTGCTATATTTTTTTGAATAGTTGTGACGGGCTTTCTGTACAGTACTTCTTTGCTCATATTCTGGCGTTATTATGAAATTCTAAATAATCTATTCTGTTAACAAAGCACTCCAATAGCCAGACATCACCCGCTCGGGCGCCCGGTTTTTGACGGCTTGCCCCCAATAAAATGATTCAAAAAGAGGATCGGAA
>JAGIAQ010000191.1 GCA_017744795.1 Niabella sp.
GCCTGGCATTTAACCAAGGTGATATTACCAGACAGTAGAGAAATTAACTTTACGTACTCGTTTGATAATATGCCCACTTTTAAAAGCTTTAAAAATATTTATGGTGCAGCTTCAGGAGTTAATGCAGGATCCGTAAGTTCCTCATCTGCATCTTCGGATAAAACACCGAGTTTAATAAGAGATTTCTATGTGTATCCGGACAAAATAATAACACCGGAAGTTGAAGTTAAATTTTATAAATCATTATCAGATGACCCTGATTATGATTTTCAGTTTGCTCCCTGGGAGCAATATGTTAGTGATCATGGAGAATATCTTAGTGAATATTATCCGAGTGTAAAGCATTGGTATAAACTGGATCGCCTTGAAGTGAAATCCCTTTTGACGGGGAGCGTTATATATACTCTATTTCCGGTATTTCCCGATACCAGCCCTCAAGGAAGATTGCATCTGCTAAATATTACGGAACAGGGTAATTCTGCAATCGGGGGCGATTATTTAAAAATTCATAAATTTGATTATATAGCCGATGCATTACCAGGTTATGGTTCTGAACGAGTGGATCATTGGGGGTATTACAACAACCTTAATTATTTGACAAGCGTCAGCGCACCGTTTTCATATACCAATTTAAAAACTAATTATTCGCAGTATCGGGTACCTTCTGCAGATTCAACTATTTACCAGGCGGAGGTTTTGAGAAAGATCACGTATCCGACAGGGGGATCAACTACTTTTTTTTATGAACCCCATAAGTATTCTCAGTATGTAAAAGGGAACCTTCAATCGGGTTTTTCCATTGTTGGCACCTCTGATGAACAAGCCGGTGGTCTTCGTGTCAAGAAAATTGTTTCTGATCCAGGTAGTACTGGAACATCATTGATTAAAGAGTATTTTTATGTTCAGGACTATTTAAATGGAAATCTCCAATCAAGCGGGATTTTGTCAGGAAGGCCCTCTTATTTTGAAGAAGGAACAGATAACGCAGCACTTAGATTTTACAAAATGCAAAGTGCCGGAATTCTGCAGCCGAATAATACGAATGGGAACCATATTACCTATTCAAAAATATACGAAAAAGATAACGACGGAGGAGTTACCGAAGTTGTTTTTTCTAATCATGATAATGGATTCATAGATAAAAGCGCAAATGGCTATCTGACCAATTTTTTAACAACAGATGAGCTATCTGGTAATGTGTTGAATAAATTAGCATTTAATTCTATGGAACAGGAAAGAGGTAAGGTTTTATTAACAAAAACTTATGATCGTACGAAAAGATTATTACAAAAGGTACAATATGCTTATAATGACGCTCCTCTTAGGTTTGATGATAAAATAAGGTCAATTGACTTTAAATCAGAAATTTTTGGAAATATAGTAAATATGGGAGGTTATCCAAGACTGGAAGGGTCAACCGAGGTTACAAAAATGTCGGCATATAGTGTTTACTCGTACTATCCCTATTTGAAGAAAAAAACAACCACTGTTTATGGAATAACGGAAAATGACTTTGTTGACCAGACAGAAGAATATTTTTATACAGATGCCCCTTATTACAAGCTCAAAGAGATAGTAACTACAAGTTCAAAAAATGAGGCTGTGAAAACTGAATACAAATATCCATTCGATTTCCCTACAACTCCGATTTATCAGGAGATGACAGCCAAAAATATTGTCGCTCCAATAATACAAAGAGTAGACAGCAGGGGAGGTCGGCAAACTTCGCTCGCAATTACTGATTATGCTAAGTTTGATTTTAGTGAACCACTTTACCGCCCCGATTTATATCGGGTGCAAAATAAATCCTATCCCCTGGATACTATTTACAAATTTGCAAAGTATGATCGCTTGGGGAATATTATAGAAATGGAAAAGTCAAAAAATATAAAAGAAGTTTACTTATGGGGATATAAAGGATTGTATCCTGTTGCCAAGATAATTGGAGATAAAGGTTTTGATGAAATAATAAGTGCGTCGGGTTTAGATATGACACAATTAAATGATCCGGTAAGTGACGAGAGCTTGAGAAGTTATTTAAGTTCGTTAAGAAGTATTCCAGGTGTTCAAGCGAGCATTTATACGTATAAATACCATGTTGGGATGACATCAGAGACAAATGCCGAAGGGCGTTCAATATATTATGAGTACGATAATTTTGGCAAGCTTAAGATGGTGAAAGACGATGCGGGGAAGATTTTGAAAAAATATTGTTATAACTACGCTGGGTATTTGATTGATTGCGCTACGGGAATAACGCTTGCCGATGGTTGGGCGCCTACAGGTCTTACGCGGTGCGGGAAAGATGCAAATAATAGCAATACCGGATATTTAGAGCAGCAGGAAAGAGATGGCAATGAAAGCAGCATTACTTTTGATCAGTTGAGATGGGTGAACATCGGTGTAAATTTGACGGCTTGCCCTATTGCAAATCCAATTTACGCAAAAGGCCGAATAGTTAACACCACGTCCAATTCGGGATCTGAATTTGGAGATTTGTATGTGGATTTTTTTAGCGACGCCAACTGCACTATTTCAGCTTCGGTTACTAATTTGAACGTGAATTATGAATTACGTAAATATAGCTGTAGTGATGAAAATACAATTGCTGATGACCTGGCGACAAAACTGTGTAGTGGCTCATCCATTTTTATTGGAAACGTGGAATTGCATCATAATGTTGGGAGTGATTGTTGGGGCAGGGATTTCTTCATTGTACAGGGCTCAGGTTATTTGACGGTCGAATAGTATTACTTTAAGAGAAGCACTAATGTATTCTTTAATAGAAAAATTACAAAACTATGTTTTATAGATTTATTTTTTTCTTGATAGTATTAGCGTGTGGTATGGTTGAAAGTATGGCTCAACCTCCGGCTCATCTACCTAGCTACACTACTTCCGATGCAGCAATCAATTATATCCGCACCTGGACGGCAACAGCACCTTTAAATACGCCAGAGGCGCTGATGCAGGGGAGCCTGCAGCAGACCAAGGAAGCTACCCTGTATTTTGATGGGCTGGGGCGGCTGCTACAAACAGTGGTAAAAAAAGGCTCGCTGATAACCAGCGCCAGTGATATCCAGGACGCTTCAGAGGCAAAAGACCTGGCAGTTCCAGTGCTCTATGATGAATTTGGACGGGAACAATACAAATTTGCACCTTATCCATCTGCCGGTTCTAATGGGGCGTTTAAAATTGATCCTTTTTCAGAACATCAAACGTTTATGAGTGAAAAGTTTGGATCGCAGGGGGAATCGAACTACTATAGCCAGATTATATTTGAAGCTTCTCCGTTAAACCGGGTGCTGGAGCAGTTTGCTCCGGGCAAAAGCTGGGCGGGGACCGCGGGGAACGGAACGATCACCGATCACCATAGTATTAAGAGTGGTTACTGGACCAACACTTCTGCGGATGAAGTGCGTATCTGGAATGTAACGGATGGTACTGTTGGTACGGGGAGTGCTGCTACACAGACGAAAGAGACCGTAGCAAGCTATAACGGGCAATCGGAGATTAAAGCCACACAAAGTATTACGCTTACCGACGGGTTTTATGTGCCCTCCGGCAATAATTTCCGTGCCTGGATCACAACGGACGCAGGCACGGGCAGCAGCGCCATCACGAGTACCTATGCAGATGCAGGAAGCTATCCGGCAGGGCTACTGTATAAGAACGTAACTACAGATGAAGAGAGCCGGCAGGTGATCGAGTTTAAGGATAAGGAAGGCGTGTTAATATTAAAGAAGGTACAACTCACTGCCGCTGCCGATAACGGCAGCGGTAGCGGACATAACAACTGGTTGTGCACTTATTATATTTATGACGACCTGAACAACCTGAGATGCGTGATCCAGCCGGAGGGGGTAAAAGCGATGGCTGTTGCCAATGACTGGACATTGACCGACAATATGCTCAAAGAACAATGTTTCCGCTATGAGTATGATAGTCGCAACCGGATGATCATTAAACAGGTGCCAGGCGCTTCAGAAGTATTTATGGTTTATGACGTGCGGGACAGGTTAGTAATGACCCAGGACGGCAACCTGCGTAAGGACAACCTGTGGAACTATACCCAGTATGATCTGCTGAACCGGCCGGTAAAGACGGGGCTGTTCAATTCACAGATAGCAGGCCAGCCTGCACATGCGGCCGCAGCAATGGCTTTAACCGGGGACAATGCAGCGATCCAGTACCCGGACGCCGATGCGCTGACCAATGGCTATGCCAGCATCCTTACCGAGACGTTTTATGATAACTATGACTGGGTAACACAGACGCCCTATTCAACAGCCTTGTCCGGCTATACCGCTCTTACAAGCTATGAGAGTGCCTATGAGGTAGGCAGTATGATGGCAAGTGATAATGCAGACTTTCCCTACCAGCGAAAAAACAGCCAGGACAACCGCACCAAGGGGCTGGTAACCGGCACCCGGACAAATGTACTGGGCACAGGTAATTACCTGTATACCACCACTATTTACGACAACAAAACAAGGCCGATCCAGGTAAAGAGCCTGAACCAGACAGGAGGGCTGGATGTAATAACGACCCAATATAGCTGGAGTGGCCAGCCATTGGTAGTAGTAAAC
>JAGIAQ010000192.1 GCA_017744795.1 Niabella sp.
AGACAGGCTTTAAGGATCCGGGTGGCTGCCTGTTCTGCCGTCATCATCTTACCTTCATCCATCGGGTTTTCTTTTTGCCGCTCGCCGTTACTGTCCAGCGCATTTTCGCGGATGCTGGAGGCAGTGAACCCCGGGCTCACCCACATTACGTGAACTTTATCATCGCGCAGCTCAGTCATCAGGCATTCTAAAAAGCCCTGCAAGGCAAATTTGCTGGAAGAATAACCCGTTCTGCCTGGCAGGCCGCGGTAGCCCGCAATAGAAGAGATGCCCACGATGGTGCCCTGGGATTGGGTCAGCCAGGGCAGGGCCGCCTTGGTGCAGTAAACCGCACCGTAAAAGTTGACGTCCATTAGTTTTTTTATAACGCTAACGTCAAGATCTTTAAAAAGTCCCCGCATACTGATGCCGGCATTATTAATAAGGATATCGATGCGACCGTAAACGGCTGCGGTAGATTCAATAAAATGCTGACACTCGGCTTCAATGCTCACGTCGGCAACCAGCGTATGCAAAAAAGAGGAAGGATGCGCTGCCTGCAAGGCATACAATTTATCGTGATTGCGCCCACAGGTAGCTACCTTTGCTCCGAATTTTAAGAGCACCTCAACCAGGCCCCGGCCAATGCCGTCCGTTCCCCCTGTAACCACCACCACCTTATCTTTGTAATACGCTTGCATGCTGCTGTTGAAAAATTTCAACAAACCTACTTATAAAATATTAAAAAATTGATTTAAATGCCAATTATGAAGGCTTCTTTGAAGAAAAATCTGTTTATAGGAATGCTTCTTGCCGCCGCCTTTTGTGCCCGCGCGCAGGCCTGGATCCGCATCAACCAGCTGGGCTACAGGGAAAGCGACATCAAGGTGGCGGTGCTGGTTTCCAAAACAGATCTGGCCATAAATGAGTTTTTTGTTGTAGACGCCGCTACCCAAAAAACTGTTTTTAAAAGCACACAGGTTCGTGCATTTGGAGCATATGCCGCTTTTCAAAAAGGATTCCGCCTCAACTTTTCAGCGTTCCATACGCCCGGCAGGTATTATATAAAAGCGGGGAACGTGCAATCGCCCGTGTTCCCGATCAATGACACTATATATAAGGGAACTGCTGATTTTATTTTACAGTATATGCGGCAACAGCGCAGTAAGTATAATCCATTTTTGAACGACAGCTGCCATACGGCAGATGGGTTTATCGTATATCATAGAGATCCGCGCAAAGACTCCACCAGAATAGATGTTGCGGGCGGATGGCATGATGCGTCTGATTACCTGCAGTATCTGCCCACGTCGGCAAACGCCACGTACCAGTTATTATTCGCCTACCAGATGAATCCCGGGAGTTTTGGAGACGCCTATGACGCCAGCGGCCGGAAAGGAAAGAACGGCATCCCGGATGTAGTGGATGAAGCGCGCTGGGGACTGGAATGGATGGTGAAAATGAATCCGGGGAAAGAAGAATATTATAACCAGATTGCAGACGACCGTGATCACAGGGGCTTGCGGCTGCCCAATAAGGATACCACCAGATATGCACCGGATAAGGGGTTGAGCCGTCCCGTCTATTTTATTACCGGCAAACCCCAGGGGCCCAAATATAAAAACAGGACAACGGGTGTAGCGTCCAGTGCGGGAAAGTTTGCATCGGCCTTTGCGCTGGGGGCGCAGGTATTGAAAGCGTACGATCCTGTGTTTGCGGCGTCATTAATTTCGAAAGCGAAAGAAGCCTATGCCTTTGGACAAAAATATCCCGGCGCTACGCAAACGATCCCCTTTGGTGCGCCTTATTTTTATGCAGAAGACAATTGGGTAGATGATATGGAACTGGCGGCGCTCACGCTTTATAAATCCGACCCGCAGCAACAGTTCCTGGACGATGCGGTGGCTTATGCCCGCAGGGAACCGGTAACTCCCTGGATGGGGGCTGATACGGCGCGGCATTATCAATGGTATCCTTTTGTGAACCTGGGCCATTACTGGGGCGCCCGGCAACCGGGACATGCTGCAGAATACCGTTCGTTTATGCAGGAAGGTATCGAGCGGGTGAAAAAACGCGGGGCCGGCAATCCCTTTTTTATGGGCGTGCCTTTTATCTGGTGTTCCAACAACCTTACCGTGGCATTGCTGACGCAATTAAGTTTATATAAAAAAGTCAGTGGCGACCGGCAATATGATGAACTGGAAGCGGCGATGCGCGACTGGTTGTTTGGCTGTAATCCCTGGGGAACGGGCATGATCGTAGACCTGCCGGAAAACGGCGTAGCGCCTAGAGACCCGCATTCGGCATTTACCCATATCGGGCATTATAAAATTTCCGGAGGCCTGGTGGACGGGCCGATCTATGGCAGCATCTGGAACAAGCTGATCGGTATAAAATTATATAAGGAAGATGCTTTTGCGGCTTTTCAATCGCCACTGGTGATCTATCATGATGATTTTGGTGATTATTCCAGCAACGAACCCACTATGGACGGCACCGCAAGCCTCAGCTATTATTTGTCGCAATTACAGGCAACCGAAGATTACCGGACCGATGCGGAAGGTGCGGTTACCGGCCTGCCGGGCAATAAAGTATACCTGTTGTTTTCTGGGCACGACAGGGGCGAGGGCGGGGCGCTGATCAACCGTGTATTAAAGAAACATCATGTAAAAGCCAGCTTCTTTTTTACGGGCGATTTTACCAGGAATGCAAACTTTAAACCCTTGATACAACAATTAAAAAAAGAGGGTCATTATATTGGATCGCATTCTGATAAACATTTATTATATAATGATTGGACGCAGCGCGATTCACTGCTGGTTACAAAAGATAGTTTCGTGCATGATTTGAATACCGCTTACGCCACCCTGCAACAACAAGGCATAAAAAAAGGCAAATGGTTTTTGCCGCCCTACGAATGGTATAATAAGCAAGTAGTGCAATGGGCTAAGGAGTCAGGATTGACGGTGATCAATTACACGCCCGGCACCGGCACCAATGGGGATTATACCTGGCCCGGATTAAAAAACTATAAGAGCAGTGACACGCTTTTTGATCAATTGAAAAAATTTGAAGCAACAAATGGCCTGGGTGGCTGTTTTATATTGATCCATTATGGAACGGATGAGCGGCGCACGGATAAGTTTTATACGCGCCTGGAGGCATTGATCCAATGGATACAATCGAAGGGATACACATTAGACCGGCTGCAGTAAAAATATTTAAGAAATAGTTGTATTTTTTTTTGGCGTAATAAATTGAAAATTCTATCTTTGCACTCCCAAAACGGGAACAGTGTTAGATTCCGTAGCTCAGTTGGTAGAGCAATACACTTTTAATGTATGGGCCCTGGGTTCGAGTCCCAGCGGGATCACAGAAAAAAAGCGGTACAGTAAATGTATCGCTTTTTTCGTGTCAGACAGAGACGCCATGCATGGCGATACACTGATCACATCATGATAGCGAAGTTTACAGGGTACTATTGTCATGTATAGAAAAATCAATTATCTTTACGTGAGTAAGCGCTCGTGTATAAAAGCTTTGCATGATGAAATTAAATCTACAAACGCCTCATAACGGGCTACCCCATTTGCCAGCATCGCAATCAAAAATTGAGACAATACCCATATTGAGACAGGTAGCGAAGTCGGCTATCGCTTTAGCGGAGTTGAAAGGCTTAGCCCATACATTGCCTAATCCTTCTATTTTATTGAATGCTGTCATTCTAAAAGAAGCACGTGCGAGTTCTGAGATAGAGAATGTCATTACTACTCATGACAAACTCTATCAGGCGTTATCGGCAAAAGGAATAGAAATAGATGCAGCTACTAAGGAAGTCCTCCGTTACCGTGAAGCAATCCTTGAAGGTTATCATGTAGTACAGAAACGGGGGTTCTTAAATACCAATACGATTATCGCTATTCAAAAAGTGTTGGAAGCGAACAATGCCGGATTGAGAAAATTGCCCGGCACCTCATTGAAAAATGCTGTAACAGGTGAGATTATCTACACACCACCAGACGACAAAGAAACCATACTTGCATTGATGAAGAACCTTGAAGACTATCTCAATGAAGAAAATGAAGTGTCGCCGTTGATTAAATTAGCTGTACAACATTACCAATTTGAAAGCATCCACCCATTTTATGACGGCAACGGAAGGACTGGCCGCATACTCAATGTACTTTACCTGATCCTTCATGGTTTACTGGATAGCCCGGTGCTGTACCTTAGCGATTACATTATTAAGCGTAAGTCAGATTATTATCGTTTGCTTCAGGAAGTCAGGACAACCAATCAATGGGAGGACTGGATATTGTTCATGCTGAAAGCAGTAGAAGAAACATCCAGACAAACCATCAGCCAGATCAACGCCATAAAAATATTGTTCGATCAAACACAGGATAAGATAAGGAGCAAAACGCCTAAACTATATAATAAAGAGTTATTGGAACTTATTTTTGAACAACCTTATAGTAAAATTGAGTTTGTTGTCGATAGAATGAGAGTTTCCAGGATAACCGCCTCAAAATATTTGAAAAATCTGGAACAGCTCGGTATCTTGGTTCCAAAGAAAGTATGGAAAGAAACACTGTATATC
>JAGIAQ010000193.1 GCA_017744795.1 Niabella sp.
TCCTGGCCCGATTCAACCGCAATGATGCACAGATTGCCACGAATGCACGAATAAGGCAGCTATCGCTGCATTTCCAGAGGAATAAACACGAATCGGCGCCTATGGCGCATTAGTGTTCATTGGTTCGCCATTAAAATAGCTATCTTATTCGTGCATTCGTGGCCCAGTTCAGCTGTGAAAAACAACTACTGCACTTTCCATTCAAACGGTATGATCAATCGGGCCGTGAAGTTTCTTCCCATTTCAAAGACGCCTATCCTTCCGGTAACCGGATTCTCCGGTGCATAACGGAGGCGGCCCAGGAAATCCTGGTACCCAACATTACCAATATTGTTCAGCGCCAAAACAACGCTCGCCCGTTTTGTTCCGCCCACATATATGTCGCTCCCGATCCCTGCATTAAAAAGCGTGTAACCCGGAACCGGCGTCTCTGTTTGGTAGCCTGAGAAATAATCGTTTTGTGCCCACACATGGTTCATTTCCACTTTGGCATAAAAGTTCCGGAACCTATGTAACTGCGTCGGAAATTCGGTCCGCAATTCCGTCAGCAGGCGCATGGGCGCAATCAGCGGCAGATTGTTGGATCCATCAACGGCATTCGTAAAGGTTCCCCTGGTGTAGCTGAAGGTGTTTTCAAAATGCAGCCAGTCCAGCGGGTGCGGATGAATATCCAGCGAAGCCTCTACCCCATAAAGATTGGCGCTTTGCTGATCATATTTATAAGCCGCAACATTACTGATAAGGGAGTCCTTTCCCGCGCCATTTAATAACTTCTGAAGGAAGATATAATTGTTGATATGATTAAAATACGGAGACACATTCAGTGACACATGCTGCGTATTTACATCCAATCCCAGATCCAGTGCGTAGGCATCCTCGCTTTTCAGGTTTTGGTTGCCGATCTCATAACGAAAGGTGCCTTCATGCACGCCGTTGGCCGCGAGCTCTGCCATATTGGGCGCCCTGAAGCCCTTACTGGCATTGGCTTTTAGGGTAACCTGGTCGTTAATATCATGCGTCAGTCCGATGCTGCCCGAAAAGCTGGACAGGTTCTTTTTAAAAGCCTGAAAAAGCGGCGCACCACCGGAATACGTCAGTTTACTGTTGATGTTCCGGTTGTCGAAGCGAAGGCCCCCTGTTATCGTGGTCTTGTTAATTGTTTTTGTGGTAACACCATAGGCGCCAATATCAAAAAGTCCGTACTCCGGTATCAGCGCTTCTGCCGCCTTATCCCTGTTCTGCTGGCTCATGCCATTTACGCCAAATGCCGTCTTCCAGTTGTTTGTTACCGGCAGATGCCAGCCCAGATTATAATTGATTGTTTGCAGATCAAAATAGCTGTTGGGAATATCCGGTGTTGCCACATCGCCAAATTCCCGGCGTTGATTGTGCTGGTAGGCCACCAGGGCTGTAATACGCCCTCCCCCGCCCAGGTTAAAGCTATTGTCCAACGCCAGTTTAAAATGTTGGATATGTTGATTGGGAATCAGCGGTTGTTTACTTTGCCGCATGGCCGTTGTAAGCGTATCATAACCATCCAGAATAAAATTACCGGCACTATCGCGTCCGCCATCCACCATGCCCACATGCAGGTCGTAACTGGAAAACAGCAGGTGTGTGTATCCCCAGCTTTTGTTGATGCCCACCGATCCGCCAAAATTCTTTTCATTGAACCGGCTGTTCAAAACGCTGCCATCGTATTTATTTTTATAGTCTCCGGCGCTTTTTAAACTACCATAGGCATTCCAGTTCAACCCGTTTATATTTCCCGCCACATCGGCATAGCCGCCCTGCATATTATTATTGCTGTTAAGGTTTCCGGCTATATTGGCTTTGACTGTATTATTGGCAACCGGAACATTTGTCAATATATTAATAACGCCCCCCAGCGCATCACTGCCATACATCAGCGAAGCGGGCCCGCGCAGCACTTCTACTTTATGGGCACTATATTCGTCAATCTCCACGCCATGTTCGTCGCCCCATTGCTGGCCTTCCTGCCTCACCCCATCATTCAGCGTAACCACCCGGTTATAGCTCAACCCGCGGATAGTGGGTTTGGCAATAGCCGGGCCCGTAGTAATAATAGAAACCCCCGGCACTTTTGCAATGGCCTGCATCAGGTTGGTGCCGCCGGAGCGCTGCAGGTCTTTTTCAGAAATAATGGAAACATGCGCCGGCGTTGCTTTTGGTGATGTGGAGGAAGCTACGCCAGTAACCACCACCGCCTGGTTTTCGACCACCGAAACGTTCAATTTAAAGTCCTTTTGGGTGGCCCCGTTAATGGCTACCGTGGCTACATCGGATTTATATCCTACAAATGAAACCGCAACCGTAACCGATCCTGCCCGGAGCGCCTTTATAAAATAATGGCCGCTTTTATCTGTGGTAACCGTCACTTTCAGGTCCGGCAATGCAACGGTTGCGCCCGCCAGCGGCTGATTGCTTTCGGCATCGGTAACCACACCTTCAAGCGAACTGTTGAGGTCATCCGTAACAGGTATAACCGGGGCCGCGTTAATAAAATTATAACTCAGGAAAAGGACCATCAGTCCTATGATTTTCTGCTGCATACAAATAAGTTAGTAAACAGGAAGCCGCAGTTAAAAACAGCTCCGCTGTAGTTAGAAAAATAGATTCGTCCGTCAGGAGATGAATGCAGGAGGACCCCTGAGATAAGCGGGGGCCGGATCATGATGGTATAGCTGAACCGGTTTGGGATCCGGTACAATGTTGGCAACAGGAGGTTTTAAGAAAAGGACAGTTTTCCCCGGATCAACAAACGGGGAAGTAGTTTCAATGTTTATAAAACCACAACTATACTCGTATTTATAAATACTTTTTTGACCGGAATGCGCAAACAGCTGGTCCTTATGATGACTGAGTGCATTATGCAGGTATAGTTTTGGGGTAACGGCTAATGTAAAAACGATTAGCAGACACCACCCTAACGCATACTGTATTTTATTATGCTTCCTCAATGTTTGTTTTTGAAACCCTGTTGCAAAACTAAACATTTCGGTTCAAACTACCTTTAATTTTTTTTTGCTAATTTTTGATGTAGCCTGCAGCTATTGCGTTTTGGTATCTTTTGTTTTTGCGACTGAGCACAGGAAGCACTGAGTCCATTTGCGCTTCCTGATTTTTTCTCACAGATTCCGCAGATACACACAGATTTTTTAATCCATTCTGTGGAAATCCGTGCAATTTGTGAGCCACACAGTAGCTATTACACTTTTATTCAACCGTTATCTGGAACACACTTTCATCCTCCAGGATCCCTTCAAGTACATCGCCGGTTACCACTTCGCCCACACCTTCAGGAGTGCCGGTAAAAACAAGATCGCCGATATTCAGCGTAAAATATTTGGACGCATGCGCCAGGATCGATTCAAATGAATGGATCATATTAGACGAATTACCATGCTGCACCAATTCTTCATTTTTATACAATCCGAAATTGATCGTTTTCAGGTTTTCAAAATCGCCCAGTGAGCGCCATTTTCCAATAATGGCCGAGTTGTCAAAGGCCTTGGCTTTTTCCCAGGGCAGCCCTTTCTTTTTTAATTCATTTTGTATATCCCTTGCCGTAAAATCGATACCCAGCGTTACCGCATCAAAGTATTGCTGTGCATACCGTTTATTAATATAGCGGCCATTTTTTGAGATCCGCAGCACCAGCTCACATTCATAATGCAGTTCGTTTGTAAATTCCGGATAATAAAAAGGCAGATGCGGTCGCAGCAGCGCACTTTTCGGCTTCATAAATACAACCGGCTCCTCCGGAACTTCATTACCCAGCTCTTTGGCATGGGCAACATAGTTGCGACCAATACAAATAATTTTCATACTTCAGTAGGATTTTTCGCTTCTTTTTACAACGTATATTCTTTGTTATTTATTTCATTCATAGCTGCTTCTATGCCCTGAAATAAGAACGTTTCAATAGCCATGGTTGCTTTTTCAATCTTCAGCTTTACCAATGCTTCTTCACTCTTGTTCCATTTTCCTAATACAAAATCAGCCTGCATACCTTTGGGAAAATCGTTACCGATCCCGAATCGTAGTTTTGGATAAGCAGTAGTATTTAAATGTGCCTGTATGCTTCTTAAACCGTTGTGGCCACCGTCGCTGCCCGCGGGTTTAATCCGCATCTTTGATAAAGGTAAGGCTAAATCATCTAAAATCGTCAAAGATCGTTCTAAAGGTATTTTCTCTTTTCCCAGCCAGTATTGAATGGCTTTTCCGCTCAGGTTCATGTAGGTAGTGGGGCATACACAAACCGCTGTTCTTCCCTTTATTTTTACCTCGGCCTGGTAGGCCAGGCGCTCATTTTTAAACTCCCCTCCATGTTTGGAAACAAAAGCGGCCACTACATCAAAACCAATATTATGACGGGTATGCGCGTATTCATTTCCAATATTTCCCAAACCGGCAATTAAATATTTCATATAACGGATTCCAAATTTATTAAAGAAGTTGTTTAGACTTTCAGATTTCTTTGCATTTCCCGCTGATTCTAAGCAGATTTAATACACCGCAGATGCCCGCAGATTGGTTTTC
>JAGIAQ010000194.1 GCA_017744795.1 Niabella sp.
TGAATTTGATATGACCGGAAACCTTACCATTCGCGGCGTGAGCAAATCAATTACTTTAAATGTAGAGTTGGGTGGTATTGGGCCTAATGCTTACGGGCAGACCATTGCCGGTTTTGAAATTAACGGGAAAATAAACCGTAAAGATTTTGGATTGAACTGGAGCGCGGTTACCGAAGCCGGTGGTATTGTGGTAGGTGATGATATTAAACTGCACATCAATGCAGAACTGGTTAAGCAAGCCTAAGCCCCGGAGGGGAATGTAAAATAAGGAATAAGAAATATTAAATGTAGAAGTGGATGGTCCTCCGGTTTGTTGAGGGCATTCGCTTCTACATTTTTCGTTGACGCACTCTCATTTTATATTCATCATTGGTTGTTCTAAATTTTACATTTTAACAAGGGAATGTAGAATAAGGAATATTAAATGCAGAATGTAAAAGTAGATTGCTTTTCAGGAATGAAAATTTCTAAATCATAGTGGATCTCCTTACTGATTTTTTATTCCTTATTTCTTATTTTTCATTTCAATACCTCGCTGCTTTAGCTGGAATAGCACTCTTGATAAATTCTCTGAGCTGCTCTGTGCTTGACTTCAGATCGTCTTTTCTTAAGTACATCATATGCCCGCTGCGGTATCCGGCCCATTTGATGCGGTCTTTCAGCCGGCCGGATGGGTCCATTTGCCAGAGCGTGTATTTTGCATTAAAATAATCACAGGCGCCGTCATAATAACCCGATTGTACCAATAAATGCAAGTAAGGGTTGATGGCCAGCGCGCTTCTAAGGTTTTCCCCGGTTTGATCATTTGAATTATCCCAGGGCCAAACGGGGCCGAACATATTGTAGGGGTAGTCGGTTTTATAATTCAGTTCATTCCGCAGGTACATATTGATCGGCGGGGTGAAGGCATGCAGCCAGGATGTAAGCTCCGCATTAAAATCAGGTCGCTCGCCTGCCTCCCGTTTATCAATGCCTTTGTAGCGGGAGTCCAGCCGGCCAATGGTGTATCCATCGCTGCGCAGCAGTTCCTTCCAAAACAAATTTGTAGATACGTCCAGGTTGTTTTGCAGGATCAGCTGCTCTGACAAACCCGAATACGCCGCCATTTGTTTGGCGATGGTTTTTTTAGCCGCGTCATCCAACAACCCGCCTTTGTTGATAGCGGGCAGCAGTTGGTTCATGGTAAACTGTTCCACTTCCGGCAGGAAGGCTTCCAGGTCTTTTTGCTGGTATTCGGCAGCCAGTTTTTTATGGTACCAGGCAGTAGCCGCAAAATACGGTAGCCGCAAAGCCGCTCCCGTAGCGCTTCCGCGGTCGATGCCCAATGTGGTGGGTGATACCAGCACCACGCCGTTCAGGTACATCCAATGGGATTGCTGCAATTCTAATGCAAGTCCGGATACCCGCGTAGTTCCATAGCTTTCGCCGATCAGGTATTTGGGCGAGCCCCAGCGGTTATAGCGGCTAACAAAGCTATTGATCCAGTCTGCCAGGTATTTAATATCGGCATTTACACCAAAAAATTTGGTTTTAGGAACATCTTTCCCAACAATCCTTGAATAACCGGTATTCACCGGGTCCACATATACAATATCTGCCACATCTAATATGGAATTCGGATTTTCTTTATAGCCATAGGGCTGAACGGGGTAGCCTTCATCATCAATATTCAGTAATGCCGGTCCGGTATACCCGATGTGCATCCACACAGAAGCCGTGCCTGGACCACCGTTAAAAGAAATGACCAGCGGGCGATTGGCTTTATTTACATCGGTACGTTCGTAATAAGTATAAAATAACCCCGCAATCGTTTTGCCGTCCTCATCCCAAACGGGCAAGGTGCCGGCTATGGCTTTGTAGGCCACTTTTTGCCCTTTAATGGTAACGGTATGGTTGGTGGTTACGGCCGCATCCGGATTAAAGCTCAGATCGGCGGAGCCATTCTTTTTTTCCTCGGCAGGTTTTTCCTGTTTGGCTGGTTCTGCTTTGGGTTTGGCGGGTTGCGCGTGAATAGCTGTAATGGCTAAAAAAGCAAGGCAACCGCAAAGTAAAGTCCTGATCATATATTGGTTTTATATTGAGCGTGTTAGATTTTTAAAACTTAACCACATAGGCACATAGAATTGCGATAGCGGAAAAGGAAACATAAAAACACATGAGCTATGTTCCCCGCCGCGGAGGGGAATCTAAGCAGCTTTGAATGCTATGATTTCTATTGTATCTATGTGGTTTAAAATTAGTTTAAACAACTTCATTAATTCAAACCTAATGCTTTTTGAGAAAGCGCGCTCATTAATTATATAAGCGGTTCAGAAAATAATACAGTCCCTGGAAATGATCGATATGATCCGGGGCAGAATTGCCGGCAAATCCGAGTATTTTCAGATGTCCCTTTTTGGCTTCGCTGAGCTGTTGCATGCCGCCCGGGCCCCATTTTAAAACGGGAGTGGCTTTTAGCTGGAGCTGGGTCAGCAAATAGGTTGCTGTTTCTGTAGTGCTGGCGAATGTTCCCGGAAAAATTTCAGAATGCGTAAATAAAAACCGTTTGCCTGTGGCTGGGTCTGCGGCTTGTTTGGCGAAATTTAAAAAGGTCGTCAGGTTTGCGGAATCTATTAAGCCGCCATCTGCGAGCACTTTTCGCTCGGGGATATAGCTGGTATGCAGTCCGTCCAGCAACAATACCCCGTTCACTTCCCTGAAATACTCCGGAAAAGAAAGAATGCTGCGGATGGCGCCATAGCCGGCACTGAAGCCGCTTAAGATAAGGCGCCTTCTTTGGAGCGGTTTATGCAATTGCTGCGCTGCCCGCTGCCATATGGCCGTTTCCAGTTTTTTAAAAACGGAATCCTGTAAAAAGGCCGTGGCATACACGCCCGATCCGGAACCCAGGTTTACGGTGGCCGTTATCAGGGTACCCTTATATTTTTCTGCCGCATAGGCAACCAGGCTGCTGCTTCCATGAAAGTGGATCAGCAAATCGGCCTTACGGGCATGCTTTAGTTTGCGGGGCAGGTACACCAATACGGGTTTGGGTAAAATGCCGTCTATTGTTAAAACGGTTCCAGTATTTCCGTTAGTAGTTATGCGGGCATGGTTCCGTACTGTTTCCTTCATGGGCGAAGGGTATTGGGCCAGGGGTGCTGTTGTTTGGGCGGAACTGTTGATAGCGGCTGCCAGCAACAAAGCAAGAAGGAGCGAATGGACGCGCATGGGAACTATTTTAGCCATTAAGGTAAGAATAGTTAGCGGCTTTCTTTTATCCTCAAAGTAATGTATTTTAGCAATGCTGCTGTTTTAAGCAGGATGGCTAACTTTATTTTAAAGTTCTCTAAATGTGAACTTTAAAATAAAAAACCTAACTTTGTCATGAAAATTCACCTGGTAAGAAAAGAAACAATAGAGGATTTTGTTAAACACAATGCCCAAAGCAGAGCCTCATTTACAGAGTGGTTAATAAAAGTAAAGTATGGAGATTGGGGCGCCCCAGCGGATATATTGGCCACATTTCCTAGTGCGGACTTACTGGGTAGTGGTACTAACAGGGTGGTATTTGATATCGGCGGTAATAAATACCGGATGATTGGCAAGTATGCATTTGGCGATAAGCAAATTCATTTATTTATTTGTTGGATCGGCTCGCATGCGCAGTATGACAGGTTGTGTGCAGATGGCGAACAATACACGAAGAGTGATTATTAAATTGAAAAATTATGACAACTCTGAAATATAAAGTAATTACCAGTAAAGCTCAGTACAGGGATTATTGCCGGGCATTGGAGGCGTTAGTATTTTCCGGTTGTAAGGACCGTAATACAAAGGATGAAATTGCATTGCTTACACTGCTGATCGAAAAGTGGGATGAAGCGCATAACAGTTTTGATGACCTTGATCCTATACAGCTTCTACAATCATTTATGAAGGAGCATGATCTTAAGGCCAAGGACCTGGTGTTTCTATTAAATATAAGTAAGGGGTATGTTTCTGACATCCTGAATTATAAAAAAGGCCTTTCAAAAGAAGTGATTCGCAAGTTGGCGATGCATTTTAAAATTTCTCAGGATGCATTTAATCGGCCTTATAAAGTAACAGCTCATTTAAAAAATGCCAGCGTTATGAATACTAAGAAAAAATTGGCGGAGGCTTGAGGCAGTTGTTACTATCTCGCTGTAAACACCTCTACTTTTCGTACTTCATCAATAGACAATTTCCAAAAGGTGGCCTGGATATATTTTTTATCAAACGGACGTGCAGCATATTCAGTGGAATAATTCATATCAAATATCTTATCCCAACTTTCTTCTACTTTTTGCTTTAATTCAGGGGTGTATTTTCCCTTATCGACAAATTTTATATTATTGAGTTTTAACATGCGATCAAAGTCTTCGTCTTCCTTTTCGCTATCGGTTATTTGCCAATAATTTAGCACAGAGTGCCATAAACTAAAATCGGACAATAAAACTTCGTTCTCCTTTTTACTGATTTCGATACGCACGCCCCGGGCACCTTTTTTCAAAAATCCCGTAC
>JAGIAQ010000195.1 GCA_017744795.1 Niabella sp.
GATCGGTAAGGCGGTACCCAAGAACTGAAAAGAATATCTTCCCGCTTTCCCGTTTTACCGGCCGTCACTTTCAAAAATATCAATTCGTTTTCATTTAAAGTTTTTATTTTGCCGGTATGAACGGGAAAGAATCTTTAATTACACGCCTCTCCTGGTTAAAAAATCCTTTTAAACGGGCTACAATTGATGCGGCTAAAACCTTTAAAGGCCAGACAGGTATTGAGATCGGTGGCCCCAGCAAGCCTTTTGATCTGCGTTCCTTCTTCCCGGTGTATTTGTACGCCGGCGAAATAGACGGTGTAAATTTCAGCAATACCACCGTTTGGGAGGGGGAAATAAAAGAAGGCAATTCTTATCAATATACAGCGGACCGCCCCAAAGGATATCAATATATCGACGAAGCGGCAGCCCTGGCTACGGTGCCCGATAGTCACTATGACTTTTTATTATCCTGCCATAGCTTAGAGCATGTTGCCAACCCGATACAGGCCTTAAAACGTTGGAATGCCGTGTTAAAACCCGGGGGCCGGCTTTGTCTGATCCTGCCCGACAAACGACACACGTTCGATCATAATCGCTCCTATACCACCTTTGAACATTTATTACAGGATTATCAAAACAGGGTTACAGAACAGGACAGCACTCATTTTGATGAAGTGATCCGCCTGCATGATTTAACTAAAGACCGGGAACAGACGGAGGCTGCGCTTATTGAGCGAACACAAAATAATTACATAAACCGATGCGTGCATCATCATGTATTCTCCTTTGAGCTGATAGAGCAGCTACTAAATTACTGCGGCTTTAACGTTGATATGACCAGGGAATTTGCCCCTTTCCATTTGTTTACACTGGCCACAAAGACGAATTGATCAGTTCTTTTTCCCAAATAACTTTTTTACCCGGCCGGTAATGGTAGGGGTTTGTCCAAAAGCCGCATAATCGCCAATGGTAACGGTTTCATCGCCCTTGAAGGTGTTTTCAGGTTTTTTGATCCGTCTTTTCAGATACACCACAATAGAATTATAAAACTGGATAGACCAAACGGAGGAAGTGATCTTGTCCATCATCTGCGCTTTTTGTTTCTTGTTGGCAAACCAGCCATGCAGGCTGTCGATATGCGTTTTAGCGAACTCAATAAAAGTTCCTTTTCGTTGTAATCCACCGCCATAGGTTCGGTAATACGAAGTGTGCAGATCTTCGCACATATAGATGCCATCCTCTTTTACATGATCAAACAATACATTAAAGGTGGTCAGCTGCTGCTTCATTGTATGGCCGCCATCATCCAGCAAAATATCAATCGGCGGAACTTCTTTTTTTAATTGCTCCAGGAACACCGGGTCTTCCTGCGATCCGATAAAAACTTTTACATTACCCCCTTCAAATTTTTTGCTTTGCGGATTTACATCAACCGCGTATATCTTAATATTTTCGCCAAAATATTCCTTCCAGAATTGAATGGAGCCGCCATGCGCGATGCCTATTTCCAGGAATACCAACTCTTTTCCCCGGAATTTGGAAAAGTAAAAATCATATATATCAATATAATTATCCCATTTATTTAAAAGCGGGCCCGAATAGTTCTCAAAAATTTCATGGATCGTTCTCATGCTAAAAACGGTTTGTGTGCCTACAAATATAAGTCCAAACCACACACAGTTGGGCACCTTTAAGAATTTGTTCTGTGATTACTTGTTTTCTAACGCCATGACGAAATATTTAACCACATAGGCACATAGAATTTTATAGATAGAAACACATTAGCTTGATTCCCCCCGCCACGGCGGGGAATCTATGTTGCCTTAGATGCTATAATTTCTACTGTTTCTATGTGGTTAAAAATTAGTTTAAACGATTTAATTGTATAGAATACACGAATCGGCGCCTGCGGCGCATTAGTGCCCATAAATTCGTCATTAGAACAATTGATTTATACGTGCATTCGTGGCTTAACCAATTGATGTATCAAGGCTTCTTTTCCTGTTTATCCCAATGATTGTTAAAATTATCTATTTTAGCAGCCCAATGCATCCCTTTATCTCCATCTGTATTCCTGCCTATAACAGGGCTGATCGCTTGAAACGATTGCTGGATTCCATTTTAATGCAGGAGTTCAGGGATTTCGAAGTGATCATTACGGATGACAGCAATACTGACGCAGTCGAAAAGCTGACGGCAACCTATTCACAAAAAATGCCCATTCGATACCAGCGCAACTTACCTGCCCTGGGCACACCGGAAAACTGGAATGAGGGTATAAGAAAAGCCGGCGGTGCCTGGATCAAACTGATGCATGATGATGACTGGTTTGCCACCCCTGCAGCGCTGGGAATTTTTGCGGATCAGGCGCGTTTAAACCCCTGCGCGTTTATTTTCAGCGCTTACAATAATGTATACGATAATGGCGCCGCCGAGGCCGTTTATCCTTCGTTGTCCCGACTAAAAAAGATCCGTCAGTTTCCTTTGAATCTTTGGGCGAGCAATTGCATTGGTCCTCCTACTGTGGTAATGCACCCCAACGATGGAAAGCATATCTATGATAACCGAATGAAGTGGCTGGTGGATATTGATATGTATATCCGGCGCATGGCTGGTAGCAAAACGGTTTATATTCCGGAGCGGCTGATCAACGTGGGCATGGGGAGCACACAGGTTACGGCAGCCGTAAAGAATGACCCGGCGGTTGAGATCCCCGAACATTTCCTGCTGCTTGAAAAAGCTGGGCTGCTTTCGCTGAAACACTTGTGGGTGTACGACTATCACTGGCGCTTTATCCGCAATTTCGGCGTCACCGATTTTCAGACATTCTATCAATATGGCTATACGGGGCCGAAGTTGCCGCTTTATAAAAGTATGATCCATTGGCAAAACAAGGTTCCCCAAAAGGCAATAAAAAACGGTTTTGTGTCAAAATCATTGATGTTTTTACATTACCTGCTTAACAAAAACAAGATCTGAATACATTATTTTCGCAACTATTCATGCGTTATTCGGTCATCATCGTTAATTACAAGACCCCTCAATTGGTAGTGCAATGCCTGCAAAGTATTTATGCTGGTACAATGGATGCTATTGAAGTTATTGTAGTGGATAACGATTCTGCAGACAATAGCGAACA
The DNA here is from genome assembly GCA_017744795.1 of Niabella sp. Taxonomy (GTDB): domain Bacteria; phylum Bacteroidota; class Bacteroidia; order Chitinophagales; family Chitinophagaceae; genus Niabella. The sequence goes on from JAGIAQ010000195.1 coordinate 3,122, forward strand.
ACTCATTAAGCAGGCTTATCCGCAGGTGCAATGGGTCCAAATGGGCTACAACAGTGGGTTTGCCCGCGCCAACAACCAGGGCATCCGGCTTTCGAAGGGCGAAATTATTCTGCTGCTCAATTCTGATACCATTAATACCAACAACACCATTTACGCCTGTTTTGACCGGTTTAGCCGGGACCGCTTTATTGCCTGCGGCGTGCAGTTGCTGAACGAAGATGGTTCGCCGCAGATATCAGGGAATTTTTTTATGAAGGGTGGATTAAACTACCTGATGACGCTTCCCTACACAGGAGAGCTCATCCGCCGTGTAGCCGTTGGATCGGGTGTAAAAAAAACTAATGTCCCTGAAGCAACCGATACCATTGAAGTAGACTGGATCAACGGAGCCTTTTTAATGGTCAGAAAAAGTGCCATTGAAAAAGCCGGATTAATGGATGAAGATTTTTTTCTGTATTCAGAGGAATCGGAATGGTGCAGCCGGTTAAGAAAGCTGGGGCCGCTTTGTATTTACGGGGATCTGAATATTTATCACCTTGAAGGCGGTTCCTCCAAAGATGCATTTCATTCCAAACGAAAAGGTTATCGGAATTATTCCGACAAGAAAGGATTACAGATCATGGTGTCGAACTTCCTTGGGTTCCGGAAGCAGTACGGCATTGGGTGGTATGCCTTCCACCAGGTAGCACACCTCAGTAATATTCCTGTCTATTTTTTAATAGTATTGCTAAAAACGCTGGCATTGAGATCAGACACAAAAAAGGAATGGACGGAATGGTGGGGTTATACCAAAAACGTTTTGAAAGCCCTGTCTTTAGCCCCGAAGATCATTGCCAACCGGCCTTATTTTTATAAGATGCTTTGATGAAAGTTGACAAGTTGAACGGTTTATATGTTGATAAGGGGCAGCTTTCGCCGGATGCCTTTAATGGCGAAGAAAAATCTCACAGATTTCTCAGATTTGTACAGATTTTAAAAACTTGCTGTGAAAATTCGTGCAATCCCCGCCTGACCGGACGGGCAGGTGTGGGAAATATAGCCTTATCATAAAAGTTTTTCAATTGCTTCAGCAGCTTTCCTCGTAATGAAACGCCAGTTAAAATGATCGAAGAAAGCAGCAGGTATTTCGGCTTTCTGTCGCGCAAGCATTTCCAACAATACGTTTACAAACGCCGCGGCATTTCCATCGTCCACAATTTTCATATTGCCGCCGGTAAGAAATGCATCCACCCCTATGGCACCAGAGGCATAAGAAACCGCCCGCGCATTGGCCGCCAACGCTTCGATCAACTTGGTTTTGATACCGCCCCCGTCCGTAACCGGGTTGATAAAAACGTCTGCTGCGTCAAAATAAAGCTTGATATCCTCTACAAAACCAGCATAGAGCACATCCTGATC
>JAGIAQ010000196.1 GCA_017744795.1 Niabella sp.
TTCTATTGTATCTATGTGGTTTAAAATTAGTCTAAACGATTTAGTTGTACAGAATACACGAATGAATTAACTGTTGTGCCTTATAAACACGAATTCCATGCGCCGCCGGCGCTATTAGTGTTCATTGTTCTACGAATAGATGAATCATTTTATTCGTGCATTCGTGGCCTAGCCGACTTATTCGCTCGCCCTGCGTAAAAATAAGTTTTCCCAGGTGGTTATAATTATTTAGATTTGTCTAAATTTTTATTTAGATGACATTAAATATATCCTCCACGGAGCAAAACTATATAAAAGCCATCTACCACCTGGAGCAGAACGGGCGGCCCGTAAATACAAATGACCTTGCCGCTCAGCTGGCCACAACCCCGGCTTCTGTCACCGACATGATCAAAAAGTTAAAACAAAAAAAGCTGATCAATTACAAGGCATATTATGGCTGTACCCTAACGGAAAACGGCCGGAAGCAATCGCTGCTTATTATCAGAAGACACCGGTTATGGGAATATTTCCTTTCAAAAAAACTGGGATTTAACTGGGACGCCATCCATGAAATTGCAGAAGAACTGGAGCATGTGAGCAATACAGAGCTCATCAATAAACTGGACGCATTCCTGGGTTATCCCAAGGTGGACCCGCACGGAGACCCCATCCCCGATGCAAACGGGAACATCGCAACAATTGAACACGCTGTTCTGGGTGGTGGCACCTTAGGTAAACGTTATGTGGTGGCACAAATCGGGAGTCAGTTGCCCGCAGTGCTGGAGCTGCTGGATCAGAAGCACATCAAAATAGGAACTATTATAGAAATAAAAAAACGTTTCGATTTCGACCAGTCGCTTGAAATAAAAGCAGGCAATAAGCATATCACGCAGATCTCAAAAGAATTATCGCAACATATTTTAGTAAAAGAACATGAATAAACAGCATTCCGATCTCTCGCTGAGCGAGGTACATGAGTCAGTTGATACCACTGGCAAACAAAAGTGGCGGCGTATCCTGGCTTTCTTTGGTCCTGCTTATCTGGTAAGCGTGGGCTACATGGATCCGGGCAACTGGGCCACCGACCTGGCCGGGGGAAGCCAGTTTGGCTACAGTCTTTTGTGGGTATTACTATTAAGCAACCTTATGGCCTTGCTCCTGCAAAACCTGTCATCCAGGTTGGGTATTGTGCGGCACAAAGACCTGGCCCAGGCCAACAGGGAAGCGTACCCAAAGGGCGTTAATTTCATTTTATACCTGCTGGCAGAGATTGCCATTGCGGCAACAGACCTTGCAGAAGTCATCGGCATGGCTATCGGATTGCAATTATTGTTTGGCCTGCCGCTGATGTACGGCGTATTGGTAACCGTACTGGACACGTTCCTGCTGATGTTCCTGCAACGCTTTGGCATGCGCAAGCTGGAAGCCTTTGTCATCGGGCTGATCTTTATCATTGCCGTATCCTTCCTCATACAGCTGTTGGTAGCCCGGCCTGATCTTAAAGAAATGGCCACGGGATTTGTGCCGCGACTGCAAAACGATACTGCGCTTTATATTGCCATCGGTATTATCGGGGCCACGGTTATGCCGCATAACCTGTACCTGCATTCGGCATTAGTACAAACACGAAAATTCAAAAATACCGACGACGGTATCAGAAAAGCATTAAAATATAATTTTTGGGATAGCACGGTTGCATTAAATATGGCCTTTTTGGTCAATGCCGCCATTCTTGTTTTAGCGGCAACTGTTTTTTTTAAAGCCGGCCGGACCGACGTTGCAGAAATCAAACAGGCTTATGAATTATTGCCCAGCCACCTGGGCAGTGTTGTGGCCTCAAAACTATTTGCCATTGCACTGATCGCCGCCGGGCAAAGCAGCACGGTAACGGGCACGCTGGCCGGGCAGATCATTATGGAAGGCTATTTAAAATTACGCATTAACCCATTGGTGCGCCGCCTGCTTACGCGGCTGATCGCTATCGTCCCCGCCGTTTTAGTGATTGCCCTTTATGGAGAAGACAAGGTGAACCAGCTGCTTATTTTCAGCCAGGTAGTTTTAAGCCTGCAGTTGGGCTTCGCCATTATTCCGCTGATCCATTTTGTAAGCGATAAAAAAACAATGGGGCCCTTCGCAATCCGCACGGTTACCAGGATTGTTGCGTGGCTGGTTACCGTTACATTGGTCTATTTAAATGGCCGGATGGTGATAGAACAGCTCCGCAGTTTCTTTGCAACCTCCTCATCATTAGGATGGAAAACAGTTATCATCCTGGGCATCTTGGGTGTCGTGCTCTTATTGCTATATACCATCTGTTACCCCTTTACCAAAACCGCTAAAAGGGTCAGCTCTTCACCCGTGCACCCGGAACCAGCACCATTGGAGCTCACAGACAATAGTCAGTCCTTTCCCACAATTGCTGTAGCCGTCGATTTTGGGAAAAACGACAGCCGGCTGATTGCGCAGGCGTTGCACCAGGGCACTCCCGACACAAAATTTGTACTGCTCCATGTGGTGGAAAGCGTTGCAGCGCGATTTATCAACAAAGAGATAAAAGATGAAGAATCCAAAACGGACAAAATATATCTCGACAATTATGCCCGGCAGCTCAAACAAAAGGGATTTAAAGTAGCCTGGGAGCTGGGCTATGGCATTGCCTCACGGGAAATTCCCCGTATGGTGAAAGGCCAGGAAGCCGGCCTGCTGGTTATGGGCGCCCACGGGCATAAAGGATTAAAAGATTTTATTTACGGCAGCACCATCAACAACGTGCGGCATAATGTACAGATACCGATATTGATCGTTAATAACGACTAACGTATTTTGATCGTGAAACGTGAGAAGTGAAATATGAACGCCTCACGTTTATTGTTTCACTTCTAACGATACTATCGCGTCCGGTACAGCATCAATACCTATCTGCTCTATAAACGTCCCCAACACATTAATATAGCCGCAGAGAACAGAGATCTTACGCAAAACAAGAGTAGCAAATGAGCGCTATCCCGGGCTTGTAATTATTTTTATATGCCTGCTGCAGTGCAGGTGGCATCAGCCTTGCGTCGCACACTTCAGCGTCCGGTACATTTATCAGCTAAAAAGGTTAATGCCGTATCTGCCGTATAAATTCTTCAAATACGTTGATCTGCCCTTTAAGGCTTACAAACACGATCACGAATATGATTCCGAAAATAGCGCCCCACAAATGCGCACCGTGATTGATACGGCCTCCGCCCTGGCGGTTGAGATAAGCTGATACCAGGAGGTAAATGCCTCCAAATACCCATCCGGGAATATCGATCGGAATAAAAAAGAAACGCAGGGGCATAGAAGGAAACAGGACAATACTCGCGAAAATTACAGAGGAAACGGCCCCTGAAGCGCCCAGGCTGCGGAACTGGTAATCGTCGCGATGTTTATAATAATCCGGTATGCTGGAGATCAGCAGGCCTCCCACATATAAAACAATGTAGTAGATCATACCGTCTGCACCAAAGATCACCGGACTGGAAAAAAAAGCCTCCAGCAGTCCCCCAAATGAATAGAAGGTAAGCATATTAAAGGCCAGGTGCATGACATCTGCATGGATCAGTCCGTGTGTAATAAACCGGTAATACTGGTGGTTCTTTGAAATGGCCGGACCAAAAAAGATCAGCTCATCAATAACTTTTACACTGCTGAATCCCCATACGGAAACAGCCACGGTAATAATAGTAATGATTAAAGTAACGTTTAATTCCATTGGCTAAAAATAATCACATTTTACATTCAATGTTCTGCATTCAATATTTTACATTTTACTGGTGATGGTATTTTTCATTCTTCATGATAGTGCAGGCCCGGTACACCTGCTCCGCCAAAATAAGCCGTACCAGCTGATGCGGGAAAACCAGTTGCGAAAGGCTCCATAGTGTATTGGCCCGTCGTTGCACGGTTTCATCCAATCCGAAAGCCCCGCCGATCAAAAAAATAACTCTTTTAGTACCCGCATTAGCCCTGCTTTGTAAAAAACCCGCCAGCCCTTCAGAAGTCATTTGCCGTCCCCGCTCATCCAGCGCTACCAGGTAATCTTCCCGCGCTATTTTAGGAAGGATCAATTCAGCTTCCTTTTTCTTCAATTCTTTGGGAGCCAAATGCGCTGCATCCTTTGGCACGGGGATCAGCTCCCAGTCCAGTTTAAAATAGTTCACGATCCGCCCCGAAAATTCCGCCACTCCTTCCTTCACATACTCATCATGCCCCTTGCCTACCGCCCAGAATGCAATTTTCATCTATTGAAATTTCTGTAAAACTAGGGGGCGGGCAGGATTAATCGACTGTTTTTTTTGACGGATTTTGTAAAATCAAAGAAAAGACGTATCTTTGCTGCCCCAAAAGGCCCCGTAGCTCAATTGAATAGAGCATCTGACTACGGATCAGAAGGTTTCAAGTTTGAATCTTGACGGGGTCACTTAATAATCAAGCAGTTACAATAAAGT
>JAGIAQ010000197.1 GCA_017744795.1 Niabella sp.
CACATCTAAATATCTCACCCGCAGGTCTTACTCTATTTATAAACTATTTGAAATGTGTCCACACGATAGCGCCAAAAGCGGGATCGCACGCTGCAGCTGTAGTACTACTATTATTAACAAAGCCAAATAACCCGCGTAATTCCACGCCTTCCAAAGGAATTTTTGACTGCTGCACAAAAAGATTGATTCATTATTCTGTGAGCCACCACCACTTAACCTGGATTAATTTTTTTGCTATTCCCCTGTTGTACCTTTATAGAAAAGGAGCAAACAAAATGAAAACAGAAATTCTCGGGATATTATTAAACGACGCCGTTGCGACCCGTTTAAAGGAACAAACAGACTGGAACATTGTTTCAGTGACAACAACAGAAGAAGCCATCGAGAAAATGCAGCAGGTCAGTTTTGAAGTACTGGTAGCCCCTGATGCAGTATTGACCAGCGGTGATGAAGCAAAATTAAAAAAACTGCTTTCGCTGCAGGGACAGGATAGTATGTGGATCACGTATATCGAAAATGAGGAAGCCGGATTGACTAAAGAGATAGCCGGTTTCTTAGACGAAAAAGCAACAGCACCGCGTTCTTCCTTTTCCGTTATTGACGACGGACTGAAACAACCGGAAATAAAAATCGAAATTTTATAAGGAGCAGCAATAATGAAAAGAACAATAGCAACAATAACACCCCGGCCCGCACGGCCTCATATGGTAGGCGATGGGTTCCGGGTATACGGATTTATCCCTTCTGCCACGGGCAGGCGCGGCATCAGCCCCTTCCTCGTACTGGATTTCAACCCCGAATATAATTTTGGCCCCTCCTCCATTCCAAGGGGTGTTGGCGCGCACCCGCACAAAGGATTCGAAACGGTAACCATTGCCTACAAAGGCAAGGTGCAGCATGCCGACAGCAGTGGCGGCGGTGGTATTATTGGAGAAGGAGACGTACAATGGATGACAGCCGGATCCGGCATCCTCCACAAGGAATTTCATGAGGAAGCCTTTTCGAAAACAGGAGGCCCTTTTGAGATGGTGCAGTTGTGGGTGAACCTTCCCGCAAAATATAAACAGGAAGCGCCGCATTACCAGGCCATCAGCAAGGATAGTATGGGACAATATGCCATCCCCAACAACGGTGGAACGGTAACGGTTATTGCAGGCTCTTTTAACGGGGTGGCTGGTCCGGCTAAAACCTATACCCCCGTTCATCTTGCAAATATCCAATTGAATGCCGGCGGCGAAGTAAGCACTGATTTGCCAGCCAGTTACAATACGGCACTACTGATCGTAAAAGGGAACGTGACGGTAAACGGCGAACAGGCGATGGAACATAGTTTTGTACACTTTAATAATGAGGGAGAAACGATCAATATTAAAGCCGCAGATGATGCTTTGGTATTGCTTTTAAGCGGTGAGCCCATTGACGAACCGATCGCGGCATACGGACCTTTTGTAATGAATACACAGGAAGAGATCTATGAAGCGATGGAAGCGTTTCAGGCCGGTAAGTTTGGTAGATTATAGGAAAATGAACCGCTGCGGCGCAAAAGCGCGATGCATAAATTTAAAAGCCGCCACGCCGGTTTATCTACCTGCACCATGCAGTACCAGGAATCAAGTAACCTGAAATTAAACTAATTTCGTAAGGCGCTGTATTCATTTACAGGATACTGGTTCATCAAATAAGCAAAATACAAAGCATGTCAAATATCGGGATGATCATCGAAGAACGTGCGGCAGACATTGGCAATTTCCTTGTCGGACGTCTGTTGCCTTTTCGTCAGAAGCGAATGGTGGGCCCATTTATTTTTATTGACCACATGGGGCCTGCAGCGTTAAAAGATTATCAAAACCTGGATGTAGGGCCGCATCCGCACATCGGACTTTCCACACTCACTTATCTTTTTGAAGGTGCAGTAATGCACCGGGATAGCCTCGGTACAGCAGTGGAGATACAGCCCGGCGCGGTAAACTGGATGACGGCAGGCAAAGGCGTGGTGCATTCGGAAAGAACGCCTGAATACCTCCGGCATACGGACAAACGGTTACATGGGTTACAGATATGGGTGGCCCTGCCAAAAGAACTGGAGCAGATGGACCCGTCTTTTGCGCATATCGAAGCAGCAGACATTCCTGCCTGGGAACAGGATGGTGCCACCATTAAACTGATCTCGGGGATGGCATTTGGCAAAACCTCGCCGGTTCCGGTTTATAGCCCGCAATACTTTATTAAGATCATTACACCTAAAGGGCAGCAACTCAATATTGGAGAGCATCTTTACGGAGAAAGCGGGTTATATATCTTAGAAGGAAGCATCATCAGCGACGGACAGTCCTACGGTCCCCGGCAAATTCTGATCGCCAAAGACAGTACCTTATGTTCTTTTGAAACAACAGACAATACAACAGTTTTTATTTTTGGAGGAGAACCACTGCCGGAAGAACGCTTTATCTATTGGAATTTTGTAAGTTCGGATAAAGCAATTATTGAAAAAGCGAAACAGGATTGGCTGGAGCAGGCCTTCCCCTTGATTCCCGGCGAAACGGGCTTTGTTCCGCTACCTGAGCAATCACCTAACCTTAAACTTAAAGATATAAAATGAAGGCTGCCGTTTTAAAACAATTGGGGGTTGCACCGGTTTATGAAAATTTTCCCGATCCGGTTATTACAGGAGGCCAGCAGGAGATCATGAATGTAATAGCCGCATCCGTAAAGAATTTAGACAAAGCACGGGCTGCCGGCACCCACTATGCAAATTATACCAATTTACCCGCAGTAGTTGGTATTGACGGAGTGGGCTGGTTGCAGGATGGTACGCTTGCTTATGCGCAGGGTGTTTCCGGAACCATTGCTGAAAAAGCAGTGATCAACAAAGGGCATTATATAAAATTGCCCGCGGGGATCGATCCGGACATTGCGGCAGCGCTGCCCAATGCAGTGATCGGTTCTGCAATGGCGTTAAAATGCCGCGCAAAGATCACGCAGGGCAGCACGGTGCTCATCAACGGGGCCACGGGTGTTACTGGCACCGTAGCCATACAGCTTGCAAAATATTATGGCGCCAAAACTGTGATTGCCACGGGACGCAATGCCGCGCAATTGCAGAAAGCGCGGGAGCTGGGCGCGGACCATACTATTTCCCTTTTGCAGGAAGACGATGCAATGATCAGCCAGGTTAAAGCCCTGCATCAGCAAACACCAATTGATATAGTTATTGATTATCTATGGGGTAAGCCCACGGGTTTGCTGATTGACGCGTTGATGGGCAAGGGCATAAACCATGTAGCCCATAAAACGATTGTTGTTACCGTAGGTGGTATGGCGGGCGATCTGTTGCCGCTGAGCTCCGGCGCTTTGCGTAGCAGCGATATTCAAATTTTGGGGTCCGGGTTCGGAAGCCTGTCGCCACAGGACTTCCAGGAGTTTAATACCACGCTGCTGCCAGAAGCCTTTCAATTAGCCGCCGCCCAAAAGCTGCTTATTGAAATAGATACGGCTCCTTTGCAAACAATTGAAACCGCCTGGAACCAACCACTTTCCCCAGGTAAACGACTGGTCATAAAAATAAAATAAGTAATTATGAATGCAGAATATACAACCCTCCCTTTGGTAAAAGATGACGCCGCCAAACAATTTGAGTTAATTGTGGATGGGCATAAAGCTTTTATTCGCTTTAACGAAACACCGCACCACATCACCCTCGTTCATACCGAAGTGCCCACAGGGCTGGAAGGTAAGGGCGTGGGCGCCGCCCTGGTGGAAAAAACGCTGGAGTATATAGAACAAAGCGGCAAGACGCTTATCCCTTTATGCCCGTTTGTTTTCGCTTACATCAAACGGCATCCGGATTGGAAACGTATCGTTGACCCCGGGTTTAAAGGGTTTGATAAATAATTTTTACCCCTCTTCGGGACCGCAGTCCCGAAGTTTTATTTTACTGCTTTCAGCAATATAACCGGCGACGAAAAATAGCGAAGCACACAACCTACGGCCTCATCACCTTCCCCCCCGGGAAAACGATTTTCAATTTCGTTTACGAAGGCATATTGAATTTTCCCATACCCGGCATCATACGGCCAAAAGCGCCCATCTTGTTCATGTTCTTCATCATATCGCGCATTTGTTCAAACTGTTTCATAAACGCATTCACCTCTGCAATATCTTTTCCACTGCCGGTGGCAATGCGTTTACGACGGCTGCCGTTAATTATGTCAGGGTTGCTGCGTTCTTCGGGCGTCATGGAATCAATCATTGCTTCAATGCCCTTAAAGCTTTCATCACTGATGTCAAGATCTTTTATTTTAGCACCTACACCGGGTATCATCCCCAGCAGGTCTTTCATATTGCCCATCTTCTTGATCTGATCCAGCTG
>JAGIAQ010000198.1 GCA_017744795.1 Niabella sp.
AGCCGGAAGGTTGCAGAAACACTAAACAAAAAACTACAGGGAATTGCTTACCTGCGGGATGTGCAGATTGCAACGCCGCTTGAATACCCTGGCATTAAAACGACAATAGATCGTGTAAAAGCCGGGCAATTAGGATTAACGGTTGATGCCATCACTAAATCAACGGTAGCGGCTACTTCATCCAGCCGTTTTACACAGCCTAACTATTGGCTGGATAAAAGCTCCGGTACTGCCTACCAGGTACAGGTGGAATATCCGCAATACCGCATCAACAGCAGTGACCAGTTGGGTCTTGTACCTGTTGCCGGAACATCCGGCAACCCGGTGTACCTGCGGGATGTAGCAACTACCCAGCAGATAACTTCCCCCGGGGAATATGACCGCATCAATCAGCAGCGATACATTACGATCACTGCCAACATTTATAAGAAAGATGTGGGCGCGGCCATCAAACAGGTAAAAAATGAAATTGCATCTTTAGGAGCATTACCGCAAGGCGTAAAAATTATGCTGCGAGGGCAGGCGGATCTGCTGGACCAGACAATGAGTGAGCTAAGTACAGGATTGCTAATCGCCATTGTTGTTATCTTTTTAATGCTGACGATCAATTTCCAATCCTTTAGGCTTTCTCTTGTTGTTTTGTCTGTAGTGCCGGCTGTAATTGCAGGGGCTTTGTTATTATTGTTTTTAACCCGGCAAACGCTGAATATACAATCTTACATGGGTACGATTATGGCTGTGGGTGTGGCGGTAGCCAATGCGATTCTTTTGATCACTAACGGCGAAGGGTTACGAAAAAAGCAATCGAATGAAAGCTACGCTATAACCGGTGCCGGCAACCGGCTGCGCCCAATATTAATGACCAGTCTTGCTATGATTGCGGGAATGATCCCTATGGCCATCGGTCTGGGCGAAGGGGGCGATCAGACAGCGCCGCTGGGAATCGCTGTTATTGGCGGCTTGCTCTTTTCCACGATCAGTACCCTCATCTTTTTGCCGGCAATTTATTCAGCCGTGATCGGGAAGAAAATTTATAAAAACCCTTCATTGCATCCGGATGATAGGGAGGATCAACAAGCTGAAACAAACACCGCAATAAATTAATTTTTAAAAATAAACTGATGAGATTTTCATATTCTTTTACCGGAGCCTCCTTTCTGATCATTATTTTGGCTGTTGCCTGCCAGCAAAATAAAAAGAGTGGCGAAGCAAAAAAAACAGATACAGATTCTGCCGCTGTTTTTATACTGCAAAAAGATACGGTCAATAAACAAATTACCTTTCCTTCAGAATTGATCCCCTTGGAAAAAGCAGAATTGTTTGCCAAAGTGAGTGGCTATGTGCGATCGTTAAAGGTTGATATCGGCGATAGAGTACATCAGGGCGAAGTATTGGCGACACTGGAAGCCCCGGAAATGAACGCAAATTTTTCACAGTCAAATGCAGATATTCAAACGGCGCGCTCCAAATACCTGGGCAGCCTGGATGCTTATAAGCGTATTGTAAATGCGGCGAAGGTAGAAGGTACCGTGGCTGCGGGTGAACTGGAAAAAGTCAGAAGCCAGATGATGGCTGATAGCGCCGCGTTAACGGCAATGCGTTCCAGATCCAATGCCTATGGCCAGCTAAAAGATTATCTTGTTATCCGTGCTCCATTCAGCGGTGTGGTTACCGCGCGCAATGTTGATCCGGGAACATTGGTAAGCCCGGGCAATCCAAAACCTTTATTTGTAGTTGAAAATACGAGCACCTTGCGTTTAAGGGTGCCGGTGCCGGAAGCCTATACAGCCGCCAGCGCCGAAACGCCCGGAATCAGTTTTACGGTAGATGCACAGCCGGACGTTACGTATCAGGCCAAATTATCCCGTAAATCAGGCGCCGTTGATCAGGTCAACCGAACAGAAACATGGGAGTTCCTTTATCCCAATACCAATAATCAATTGAAGCCGGGCATGTTTGCCAACGCCCTATTGAAATTGGGCAGAAAGGCTCCAACCTTTGTGGTTCCTTCCTCTGCTGTAGCTACTAACCTGGAAAAGCGCTTTGTTATTCGCTTAAAAGATGGAGCGGCGCAATGGGTGGATGTACGAAACGGGATTTCAATGGGGGATAAGGTCGAAATATTTGGAACCTTGAATGAAGGGGATACGCTTTTGACAAGGGCTACAGATGAGATAAAAGGCGAGACAAAGTTGATCCCGAAATTTCAGAAAAAATAAATTCAAACGGCTTTCTCTCATTAGTCAGCTTCCGTAGCTGCAAATAAAATGAGGTAATGACACATTCTGGCGTCGTCATTTCGATGAGTTTGCCAAACGCGAATCAGGGGACATTAAAGAACGAGATTTCTCCCCCTCCTTGACGTCGGGCTGCCAATGACGGGAAAAATAATGATTGGTTTTCATGACCTAAAAACATATGTCATTGGTAGTGGAGTGAAGGAGCTGTGCTGATGGCAATGTAATATAAGAAATATAAAACGTAGAATGCCGGGCTAACGAAACGAACGTCATCCCGAACGAAGAGAGGGATCCCGTGCTTATGAAGACGGAAATCGGAAGTTTCGGGATCCGCAATAAAATATATTTCTTGTTACCTTAGCGTTTTAGGGATAATTTGGCTGTTTTAAAGACTATTTGTTTATGCTCCCATGTTGAAAAAACGACTATATAAGATCTTTGCTGTTTCGGTTTTTTTTTGCGTTGCCATTACGGAACTGCGTAGCCAGCCGGCATTGGATTTTCGTCATTTAGCCGTTGAGGATGGCTTGTCTAACGGATCTGTATTGTCTATTACACAAGATGCGAATGGCTTTATCTGGATCGGAACTATGGATGGGTTGAACCGGTATGATGGGAAAAGGGTAAAAATCTATAAATCATTTTACAAGGACAACCCGGCCGGTGGAGGCATGAAAATTACACAGCTCGTGGCAGACCAATATCAACGCCTGTGGATAGGCACTGATAATGGTTTGTATTGCTACGATTCAAAAATTGATTCATTTCGCTATTTTAGTCATAAGGGAAATAGCATCGAGGGGCTGAGCAACAATAGCGTGAAAGCGTTGTATCTGGATCGTAGTAATTACCTGTGGATTGGTACGGAGAACGGTTTGGACAAAATCAAACTAGGCCCGCGGGACGACGACTATAAAGTAGCGCACGTTTCTTTAGTGGAAAACGGCCCGGCTTTTTTGTCACATAATATACAGGCAATATTCGAAACAGCAGATGGGGGTTACTGGATAGGCACGCAAAACGGACTGTTGATACTGGGTGAGAAGCCTAAAAATAAGTACGCTGTTGCCCGGAAAGTATTTTCTTCAATGCCGGTGTCTTCCTTCGCTGAGGATAGAGGGCATAATATCTGGATCGGTAGCAGTGCAAACGGCGTATACAGGCTGAATAGGCAAACTGGCCATATCGATAGTTTTACACATGCCGATGGTATCATCAGTAATGTCATCCGCAAAATACATGTAGATAAACAGGGGAATGTATGGGCCGGATCTTTAAAGGGGCTGATGTTGTATAATCCTGCATCGCGTAGTTTCAGGTCTTTTGTACACAAACCGGAGGATAACCGTACACTGACATATAATTCAGTTTATGCCCTATATGAAGATGCACAAGGAAATATATGGGTGGGCACTTACTTTGGCGGGGCAAATATCGCGGAGGCGATTTCAACGCCCTTTACAGTATATAAGAATGAGGAAAATAAAAATAGCGTCAGTAGTAATGTGATCAGCTCGATTGTGAGCGATAGCTTAGATAATTTATGGATCGGTACCGAAGCGGAAGGGCTGAATTATTACGACAGGAAAAAGGACCTGTTTTATCATTTCAAGAATGAAGAGAATAACCCGCATTCACTTAGCTCCGATCTTGTGAAAATGATTTTAAAAGATAAGGAAGACAGGATATGGGTTGGACTGAATAACGGGATTCTTGATGAGCTATCGACAGATAAAAAACAATTCAGGCATTATACCATATATGGAGGGGGAGGGGCTTCAACCGGCGATGGTATTGTGTCGCTGGCGGAAGATGGACGCAATAATATATGGGTGTGGAAAATAACTACCGGCCTTTATATTATGAACAAAAAGGAAGGCCGGGCGAGGGCTTTTCAGGAGTTCTTCCCGGATAAGAATCTGAGCAATCCCGGCCTAACCTACCTGTTTGCAGATTCACGAAAGTGTGTCTGGATCGGTACTCGAAAAGGCTTAAACGTGATGGATTCTTCTCAAACGCAAATACGGGCATATTTTGCCAAAGACGGATTACAGTCAGATTATATC
>JAGIAQ010000199.1 GCA_017744795.1 Niabella sp.
GGGTAGGCCTCGCTCCTGAAGTCAGCGGCAGCTGCCGGAATGATTTTCAGCAACGCCTTATTGCTCCGTTGGGTTTACGGGCCAGCCAGTATCATTTCTTTGATGCCCTGGCAAAAGATCTGGAGAACGAATGCACAAAAATGGAAAACGAAATTGCCCGCCGGGGCGGTATCGACCTGATGGTGGTGGGCATCGGCATGAACGGGCACATCGGTTTTAATGAACCGGGTACAGCTTCCGGACTGCATGCTCATGTCATCAACCTTGACGCAACTACAAAAACAGTAGGTCAAAAATATTTTAAGGACGCAGTATCCTTAAATAAAGGGATCACCCTGGGCTTAGCCGATCTGATGGAAGCAAAGAAAGTAATACTGGTTGCCAGCGGAAGTCATAAAGCCGGGGTTATAAAACAAGCCATTGAGGGACCCATAACAGAAAACTTTCCGGCTACAATATTGCAACAGCACCCCAACGCCTGGATAATGATTGATGCACCGGCAGCGGCTGATTTGAAACAAACCGGCGTTGTTTAACTAAATATGGAATAAAATGAATCTACTGTTATGTTAATTGCAAACTAGAGTATCGTACCGGGAGACGTGAAACGACAAACCTGAGGTATTCACTCCCGATAGCTATCGGGATGACATTTCACAATTAACTTAACACTACTTTAAATTGCAATAGAATGTCCAATTCAACAGGTGTAAAAAACAATAGTGCTTCCAACACTTTCGATGCCATCGTAATTGGCAGCGGCATCAGCGGTGGCTGGGCCGCAAAAGAGCTCTGCGAAAAAGGATTAAAAACCATCGTGCTGGAACGGGGTCGCAATGTGGAGCATTTGAAAGACTATCCTACTATGAACCTGAACCGCTGGGAGCTCCCGCACCGCGGACAAATAACGGAAGCTCAAAAAAAACAAAACCCCTTGATCTCAAAAGCAGCCGGTTATGATGAAGCAACCCAACATTTTTTTATAAAGGATAAAGACCATCCTTATATCCAGGAAAAACCCTTCGACTGGATACGTGGCTACCAGGTGGGCGGAAAATCACTCACCTGGGGCCGGAGCTGCCAACGCTGGAGCGATTGGGATTTCTCAGCACCGCAGCGTTATGGTTATGCAGTGGATTGGCCCATCCGCTATAACGACATTGCACCCTGGTACAGTCATGCAGAAAAATTTATCGGTGTTTGCGGATCTGTTGAAAATATTGAATCCATGCCGGATGGTGAGTTTTTACCGCCGATGGAATTTAATGCGGTAGAAAAACATTTTAAAAAAACCATCTGGGAAAAATACCAGCGCTACTATATTCCCGGCAGGTGGGCGCATATCACTGAAGAAAAAGATATTTACCGGCAACAGGGCCGTACCCAATGCCAGAACCGGGATCGCTGTATGCGCGGATGCCCGTTTGGCGGCTATTTCAGCTCGGTAAGCTCCACACTTCCCTGGGCAAAAAGAACAGGCAATCTTACGATCCGGCCGTTCTCCGTAGTGCATTCTGTTATCTATGATGAACAACAGCAAAAAGCCATCGGCGTACGGGTTATTGATGCGCAAACAAAAGAAGCAATTGAATTCTATGCAAAGATCATTTTTGTAAATGCATCTGCGTTGAACAGCAACCTGATCCTGCTGAATTCAACATCCAAACGTTTTCCCAATGGATTGGGCAATGACAATGGGCTGATGGGCAAATACATCTGCTTTCATAATTACCGGGGCAGCATGAATGCGGAGTTTCCGGGCATGGAAGATCAGTATTATAAAGTGCGCCGCATTACGGAATGTGTGATCCCCAACTACCGGAATTTAAAAAACCTTGAAGCCGGTTTTAAAGGCGGCTATGTTATTTTCAGCGGAGGCTATCGCAAAACAAAATATTTTGAAGATACGGATGGCATCGGCGCAGCCTATAAACAAACCCTTGAAGAACCGGGCACCTGGGGCATGTATATGTATATGCAGGGCGAAACCCTTCCCAAAGAAAGCAATCACGTGCGATTAAGTAATAAGGAAAAAGATGCTTACGGCATGCCCCTGCTCATCACCTCTGTGGGATACGATGACAATGATGACAAAATGGTAGCCGATTTTTTAGAGCAGGGAAAACAAATGTTTGAAGCAGCCGGCGCGGTCAATATCCAGACCAACGACAGCAAACAACCACCAGGGTTAGATATTCATGAAATGGGGGGTATCCGCATGGGCCGCGATCCTAAAACATCCCTGCTGAATGAATGGAACCAGCTGCATCAATGCAAAAATGTTTTGGTGACCGACGGGGCTTGCATGACGAGCACCGGCAATCAAAGCCCGTCTATTTTATACATGGCGCTCACCGCGCGCGCAGTGGAGCATGCAGTTGATGAATTAAAAAAAGGGAACTTATGAAAAGGATCAAACCGTTTTTTATTTTTTTGAAGCAGACCTCAGTAATGTTGCTCGGCAATCTTACGTCGCACTCCCGATTGCTATCAGGGTCAGCTACAGTATTACTATTATGCACTTTATCCTTTTCATTAAAAAGCACTGGACAAAACAATCCTTCCCGCCTTTCCGCCTCCCCGGCTAAAACTTATTGCAATCCCATTAATATCGATTATGGCTACACGCCCATTCCCAATTTCAGTCAATGGGGCAGGCACCGGGCCACAGCAGACCCGGTGATCGTAAATTATAAGGGTGATTATTATTTGTTCAGCACCAACCAATGGGGCTACTGGTGGAGCAGCGATCTGCTCAATTGGAAATTCATCTCCAAAAAATTCCTGCGTCCCTGGAATACCAATACCTACGATGAGCTTTGTGCGCCGGCAGTAGGTATTATCGGCGATACAATGCTGGTGTTCGGATCCACTTATACCAAAAACTTTACCATCTGGATGAGCACCAATCCCAAAGCAAACGACTGGAAGCCCCTTGTAGATTCTTTTGAGATCGGCGGATGGGACCCGGCTTTTTTCACTGATAACGACGGACGGTTTTATATGTATAACGGCAGTAGCAACACTTACCCTTTATATGGTATTGAGCTGAACCGGAAAACCCTGCAACCAATCGGCACACGAAAAGAAATGTACTTCCTTGAAAGCTGGCGCTATGGCTGGCAGCGGTTTGGGGAGCATATGGATAATACTTTTCTGGACCCGTTTATTGAAGGCGCCTGGATGACCAAGCACAACGGGAAATATTACCTGCAATACGGCGCGCCGGGCACCGAATTCAGCGGTTATGCAGATGGCGTGGTAGTCGGTGATTCACCACTGGGACCATTTACCCCGCAATCGGATCCGTTAAGCATGAAGATCGGCGGCTTTATAAGAGGCGCTGGGCATGGCGCAACCTTCCAGGACAATTTCAACAATTACTGGCATGTCTCTACTGGTATTATATCTGTAAAAAATACATTCGAACGGCGTATCGGTATCTGGCCTGCGGGGTTTGATAAAGACGGACTCATGTATTGCAACACCGCATTTGGCGATTACCCTACTTATCTTCCTTCTTCACTGGATGGTGAAACGGGAGAGACGATGCGCTCCCTTTTTACCGGCTGGATGTTGCTGAATTATAATAAGCCGGTTCAGGTATCCTCAACGTTAGGGGACTATGCACCCAATAACGCAGTGGATGAACTGATCAAAACCTATTGGAGCGCGCAAACGGGTAATAAAGGCGAATGGATAACCTCCGACCTTGGCGCCGTTTCAACGGTAAACGCCATTCAGATCAATTATGCCGATCAGGACGTGGCGCAGGACCGGCTGGGAAAATTTACAGATCAATACCATCAGTATATACTTTATTATTCAACAGATGGAAAAAAATGGAAGGTGCTGGTGAATAAAAGCAACAATAAAACCGACGTGCCACACGATTATATAGAACTGGAAAAACCGGTACAGGCACGGTTTATAAAACTGGAGAATATACATATGCCCACAGGTAAATTTGCCATCAGCGGGTTGCGTATATTTGGTAAAGGCAATGGCGCTCTGCCAAACCCTGTCAAAGATTTTATTGTACTGCGTACTCCAAAGGACAAGCGAAGCGCTTATATCAAATGGCGTCCGGCAGATGATGCCTACGCCTATAATATTTATTATGGAATAGCGCCGGAGAAGCTGTACAATTGCATTATGGTGCATTCTAACAACGAATACTGGATGAAAGCCATGGATGCGCAAAAGCCCTATTATTACGCCATTGAAGCCATCAATGAAAACGGGGTAAGCAAGCGTAGCGAAGTAATAAAAGTGGAATGAGCGGCTCACAGCTTACATGGATT
>JAGIAQ010000019.1:0-269 GCA_017744795.1 Niabella sp.
CAAATGCGCCGACACCGCCCGGAACACTGGCTTCGGCTACCCAACAGGTGATCAGTACGTTCCAGAGGAGCATGGTCACGTAAGTATAACCAAAAAACTTTTTCCAGGAATCAGTGGTTTCGGCAACAAAAAGCAGGGGCACCCATGCCACAAATATCAGCAGTGTTAAGGGTGATGTGGGCCAGGCCACCCAAAGTAAAAGGCCTGCAATAACGGATCGGATGAGTCCGGTGTATTTTGTTGCGCTCATTTAATAAAACTTAGAGCTC
>JAGIAQ010000019.1:279-31682 GCA_017744795.1 Niabella sp.
AATGTAGTGAAAGATAGGAAATGGGAAAATCAGCGTTCTTAAAACGGGGATTTGTGTAGGCTCTTATTTCAATTTATTGCCATTTTTTGAAATAGTGGGGGCGCTTATTTCATTTTAAAGCAGTTTTTAGGGTTGATCAGAGTTACCGCTAAAATAATTAACAATCAGTTGCGCTTTTGCAACGCCAATAACCGCTGCCAGCTCATCCAATGATTTTTCTTTAATATTCTTCACAGACCTAAATTCTTTCAGCAACTGATCAGCCGTGTTTTTGCCGATCCCTTTAATGTCTTCCAGCTCGTTTTTAAAAGTTCCTTTGCTCCTTTTCTGCCGGTGAAAAGTGATGCCGAAACGGTGCACCTGGTCGCGGATAAAACGGATCAGTTTTAAACTGCCACTGTTATAGGGTAATTTCAACGATTCCTGGTCGCCGGCGAAAAAAAGCTCTTCCACATTTTTTGCCAATCCTACCAAAGTAATCGTTCCCTGTAATTCCAGCTCCTCAATGGCCTCCAGAGCCGCGCTCAGCTGTCCCTTGCCTCCGTCAATGATGACCAGCTGCGGTAAGGATTCTTTTTCCTCTGTTAAACGTTTGTAGCGACGGTACACGGCTTCTTTCATACTGGCGAAGTCATTAATACCCTGTACTGTTTTTACGTTAAAATGCCGGTAATCTTTTTTGCTGGGTACACCATTTTTAAAACAAACCATGGCTGACACCGGGTAGCTTCCCTGGAAATTGGAATTATCAAAGCATTCGATATGCACCGGCAGTTCGGGCAAATGTAGATCCAGTTGCAGTTGTTCCAAAACCTTTACATGATCTACATTCCGGTTGATCTTAATGCGCTCTTTATTTTTTATTTCTTCAATAAAGTAGTTGGCGTTTTTTTCGGAGAGTTCTAAAAGCTTTTTCCTGTCGCCGGCTTTAGGTACCATTAGTTCCACAGCAGCTTCGGGGTATTCGATCTCAAAGGGTACCACAATCTCAGGGACCTGACTATTGAAGGTCATGCGGAGCTGGCTGATGGCATAGGCAAGGATCTCTTCCACCGGCTCATCCAGGTGTGTTTCCAGCTTATTCGTTTGGGTTTGCACAATGGTGCCGTTCCGGACCATCAGGTAATTAACATAGGCGATGGATTTTTCTTTAATAATTGAGAATACATCTTTATCGCCTCCTTTAATACCGGTAACCACTGATCTGGACTGATAATACTCCTCAAGATATTCAATTTTCTTCCGCACCTGTTCCGCTTTTTCAAACTCCAGTTGTTCCGCATGCTGTTTCATCTCTTCTTTAAAATAGCGGATAACCGGTGTCAGGTTGCCTCTTAACAGATCCCGGATGCGACTGATATTGTTTTGATAGTCTGCTGCCGTTTGCAATCCTTCACAGGGACCTTTGCAATTGCCTAAATGATATTCCAGACATACTTTGAACTTCCCTTTCTCGATATTTTTTGGGGTGAGATTTAGTGAGCAGGTACGCATAGGAACCGTGCGTTTAATGAACTCCAGCAATTCCCGCACTTTGAAAACAGAAGTGTAAGGCCCCAGGTACTCCGAGCCATCGGCCACCGGCTGACGCGTTAAATAGATGCGCGGAAAGTTTTCATTTTTAATGACGATATAAGGGTAGGATTTACTATCCTTCAGGTTAATATTGTACTTGGGCTGAAATTGCTTGATGAGCGAATTCTCCAGGAAAAAAGCATCGGGCTCACTGTTAACAATCGTGAACTCGATCTTTTCAATCCGCTGCACCAGTTCGTGCGTTTTATATGTTGTAAAGGTTTTATTGAAATAGGAGCTTACCCGTTTGCGCAGGTTTTTGGCCTTGCCTACATAAATGATCTTCCCCGAGTCATCAAAATATTTGTAAATGCCCGGTTCATGCGGTATGGTGGACGCTATAGTTGAAAATATTTCCTGTGTCATTTATTTGCCTACAAATAAATATCTTTTCTGTGTCCAAAAGCGATCACTTCAATAATCAACTTTTGATCAAAAATATTGTAAATGATACGATAATCACCCACCCTGATCCGGTAACCATCTCGTGCAACTAATTTTCGGTAACCAATGGGGCGTGGATTTGTTTCCAGATCTTTAATGGCTTTAAAAATAGGTTCTGCAATTGCGTCAGAAAGTTTATCCAACTGTTTACTGACTTTTTTTGATAAAATGGCTGTATAGCTAACCATTTTTCTCTTTTCTTTTTTTTAGATAGTCATCCAGTGAAATGCGCTCGCCGTCATCTTCCCGCAATGCCTGGTCATAAAGATGTATGTCCATCGCTTCGTCCAGTTCTTCCATAAGGGCCTTGTATTCCGCTTGTGTAAGCACAACCAATTGCTGACCCGCTGTGTCAGTTATATATTGTGGGTGTAACTGGATCATGATCTTTAATTTACCCGAAGTTACGAAAATCCTATTTCTTCGATCGCACCAGGCTGTCTTTCGGATACTGCGCTTCCATGGCGGTTTTTGCGGTATTTACCCAGGCATAGATCTCCTTTTTTTCGGCATCGGTTAAAATAGCATCCTTATGGATCCAGGTATAGGATTCCAGCGGCATATTATTTTCCTTTACCTGCTCGGCAACTTCATCCAGCTTATGGTATTGCTTCCACGCCGGCAGCCTGGTAAAGTCGTCAAAATTAAAATGCCTTTTACCATTTCTTACATGATTGTCCAGCAACCAGTAAACCGGCTGCACCCGGTTATACCAGGGGTACACCGTATTGTTACTATGACAATCATAACAAGCTCTTTTTAAGATGCTGTTTGCCGATGCGGATATCGGGTATTTAAGCGCAACAGCATTAGGAAAGCTCCCGGAATGCTCATTTTTTGCAGGGCGGATGAATTGGATGCCGATCAATATGATTATGAAGATCAGCAGGATTTTTTTTAGCATGAATAAGACAATAGTGAATGGTGAAAAGTGAATGCACTGATCTTAGATACTGGATTCTTGATACTCGATTCAATCCAGTATCCGGCATCGAGCATCAAGAATCGGATTCAAATCAAAATCAAGACAGCGAATTCCTGTCAACCAAAATATCCCCCGTCATTTCTTTAGGAATTTCCAGTCCCATAAAGGTCAGTATCGTAGGTGCAATATCGCCAAGTTTTCCTTCTTTAATGGTTCCTTTCCAGTTGTTGTCGATAATAAATAACGGCACGGGGTTCATGGTATGTGCTGTATTCGGACTGCCATCTTCATTAACCAGGTAATCGGAGTTGCCATGATCAGCGGTCAGGAAGATCACGTAATCCTGTTTCAAGGCTTCTGTTATGATCTGCTCTACACAATGATCCACTGTTTCCGCAGCTTTTATGGCCGCAGCAAAAACGCCTGTATGGCCCACCATATCAGCGTTTGCAAAATTCAGTACAATAAAATCAGCCGTTTTATTATGAATTTCCGGCAGGATCGCTTCGGTCAGATCATTGGCGCTCATCTCGGGCTGCAGATCATAAGTGGCTACCTTGGGGGATGGTTTTAGAATACGGTTTTCGCCTTCAAATGGTTTTTCCCTGCCGCCGCTGAAGAAGAAGGTCACGTGCGGATATTTCTCGGTTTCTGCAATACGGATCTGTTTTAAATTATTGGCCTCAATTACCTCACCAATGGTTTGGGTCAGATCGTCATTTCGGAATAGTACGTGTACGTTCTTAAAGGTATGGTCATACACCGTCATGGTGGCATAATACAGATCCAATGTGTACATGTTAAAATCCGGATGATCCTGTTGTGTCAATACTTCTGTGATCTCGCGACAACGATCCGTACGGAAATTAAAACAAAGCACCGCATCACCATTTTTGATAGTAGCTAACGGGTTGTTGTTGCCATCCACTATCACGGTTGGTTTTATAAACTCATCCGTAATATCGGCCGCATAACTGTTTTTAATGGCTTCAATGGCTGAAGTGGCAGTGTTGCCTTTCCCGTTTACCAACGCATCATAAGCCAGCTGCACGCGCTCCCAGCGTTTGTCGCGGTCCATGGCATAATACCGGCCGTCAACGGTTGCAATTTTGCCCACACCGGTGCTGTCCAGGTGCTGCTGCAGGTCTTCAATAAAACCCAGTCCGCTTTTCGGATCGGTATCCCTTCCATCTGTAAAAGCGTGAATATACACGTCGGATAATCCGTTATCCTTACAAATGTTAATTAGGGCTTTTAAATGAGTGATATGAGAATGCACGCCGCCGTCACTTACCAGGCCCAGCAGGTGCAGGGGTTTGCTGTTTTCTTTAGCATAGGAAATAGTATTCAATAACTCTGGGTTGGCAGCAAGTTCACCGGTTCTGATTGCCACGTTAATACGCTGTAGCTCCTGATACACAATGCGTCCGGCGCCCAGGTTCAGGTGGCCCACTTCCGAATTTCCCATCTGGCCTTCCGGCAATCCTACCAGTTCACCAAAAGTGGTAAGGGTCGTATTGGGATATTTATTATACAGTGATTTTGTAAAAGGCACATTGGCATTCTGGATGGCATCTGCAGATGCAACTTTTCCAAGCCCCCAGCCGTCCATTATCAGTAAAATCGCTCTTTTTTGTGACATGAATTAGTTTATTTTAAATTACGAAGCAGTAAAGTTAAACAATCTGCATCGATTTAGTTCTTTTATTAGATGCCCGGCAGTAGTAGTACTATCAGCGATCTTGCGTCGCACTCGTCGGGGTTCGGTGTATAGCCCGGCAGGAGGAATGCCACGAATACACGAATATGCGCTTTCAGTGCATCGAATTCGTGCTATTCTCTGTAAAAGTTGCACAACAGGTTTTCTTCGTGCTTAGTGGCAGTGTTTTTAAATTTATACGTTCTCCTAAACGCTGTGGTTCGTATCTCACGAACCAATAAAAGAATTTTTTCAATATATTCGTGATCAATACCAATAAAGAAAGAGCAAAAATTGATTTAACAATGAAACATTTATTACGATTGTCGTTTATTGCGTTGATGGCTGTTCTTTCGGTCACGGCCCTGCGCGCGCAGAGTCTGGATGGCGTTATCGGTGGTTTAAAATCCGGCAATGCCGCCCAGGTAGCAGGCAATGTGGGCAACTCCATGGAGTTTACCATTGCGGATAAAACCAGCACCTACAACAAAGCAGACGCAGAAAAAGCATTGAAAGATTTCTTTGGAAAAAATACAGCCAAAGGATTTGAACTCAAACACAAAGGCAGTGCTCCTAACGGGAACTATGCTATCGGCACCCTGCAAACTTCCGGGGGCAGCTACCGGGTGAACATCTTTATGCGTAAAGAAAAAAGCGGGGAAGTGATCAAGGAACTGCGTTTCCAGCTGATCGAGTAAGATTTCTATGAAAATTTAAATGATAAAAACAGCCTCTCTATTCGGGAGGCTGTTTATTTTTACGTTATGGAACAGTTTGATGATAAATTAAACCACCTTATTAAGGAAGCTTTGCTGGAGGACATTGGTGCCGGTGATTATTCCACGCTAAGCTGTATTGATCCGGCGGCAAAAGGCCGGGCGGTTTTAAAAATAAAACAAGACGGCGTATTAGCCGGGGTGCAGGTAGCGGAAAAGATCCTGAAATATAAAGAGCCGGATAGTGTGGTTACTTTTTTTATGCAGGATGGCGCGGCCATGAAAGCCGGGGATATTGCTTTTGAAGTAACGGCGCTGGAGCATACGATTTTGCAATGCGAGCGGCTGCTGCTGAATTGCATGCAGCGGATGAGCGGCATTGCCACACTCACCCATCAGTATACAGATAAACTGAAAGGTTATAAAACCCGGTTGCTGGATACCCGGAAGACCACGCCCAATTTCCGGCTGCTGGAAAAAGAAGCCGTGCGTATTGGCGGCGGTGTTAATCACCGGTTTGGATTGTATGATATGATCATGCTGAAGGATAATCATATCGACTACGCCGGGGGCATCGAAAAGGCGATCAATAAGGCTTATGATTTTGTACAGCAGAATAACCTGGGCATTAAGATTGAAGTGGAAACGCGCAGCATAGCTGATGTGCACAAAGTGCTGGAAACCGGCGCGGACAAAGTGTTTCGCATCATGCTCGATAATTTTTCTCCTGAATTAATGACGCAAGCGGTGAAGATCATCGATAGCCAGTTTGAAACGGAAGCTAGTGGCGGCATTAATTTAGATACTATTGAAACCTACGCCGCAACGGGTGTGGATTTTGTAAGTGTGGGGGCATTGATACACCAGGCGCAGAGTGTGGATCTGAGCCTGAAAGCGAAGCTGTAGCCGGGTTACAGGTTTCAGGTTACAAGTTTTAAAGATAACGTCATCTCGACCGAACGGAGCGTAGCGTAGTGAGTGGAGAGACCTCGTGCTTTAAGTATGAGATCCCTCTCTTTGTTCGGGATGACGATAAAAATAATACAATGGCAAAAAATAAATCGGATCAGCAGGGGTTTGTGTATAGTACCAATCCTGATTTTAAATTCCAACCGGAATCAGACGACGCGGACACCCTACCGCCGGCACAACAAAAGCTGCGGATACAATTGGAAACGAAACACCGCGGTGGGAAAACGGCCAGCATCATAATAGGATTTGTTGGAAAAGACGATGATCTGCAGGAGCTGGGTAAAAAATTAAAATCTTTCTGCGGTACGGGTGGTTCTGCAAAAGACGGCGAAATTATTATACAGGGCGATCATCGCGATAAGGTATTGCAGTGGCTGCTAAAGAACGGTTATACGCAAACAAAGAAAAGCGGGGGATGAGTAGCTTTCGAATTTATCTGTAGCTTTTCTGGTAGTCCTGTGGCTGGTCCCTCCAGTCCCTTTTTATGTCACACCAGGCAATTTGTGGGACAGGGAGACTTAGGGAACGGGCAGTTGCCCGGTTGTACTGATGGCACGAGACTCCACAAACAAAACTACCTGACATTTATGGTTTTTTTGATAGGATTACTGCAGCTCAAGTGTGCGACGCAAGTAAAGCCGATAGTAGCACAAAGCTGGGAACATAACAACCGCCCTGGTTAAACAACCCTGAGATTTCTCTTCATCCGCCTTTGGCGGATTCATCGAAATGACGTGGCGGTTGTTTAATTATTCCTCAAATACTCCCGCAGCACATACTGCAATATGCCATC
Organism: Niabella sp.; assembly: GCA_017744795.1. Classification (GTDB taxonomy): domain Bacteria; phylum Bacteroidota; class Bacteroidia; order Chitinophagales; family Chitinophagaceae; genus Niabella. Next base: position 7,404 of record JAGIAQ010000019.1, read on the forward strand.
GTTCTTATAATATTCAATTTCAATAGCAGAATCCAGTCGCGCTTTTACTTTAAAATTGGTTACGGTGCCGCCGGGGTGGATGGCTTGAACCTCCAATAGTTTATGTGGCGTAAGATTGTCGGCAAGACCAGTGATGGTAAAAGTTTCCGTGCCATCTAAACCTAATGATGCTGCATTTTGCCCGTCCACAAAAACCAGCGGCGCTACGCCCATGCCCACCAGGTTACTGCGATGGATGCGTTCGAAGCTTTCGGCAATGACAGCTTTTATACCCAGCAAAAATGTCCCTTTTGCGGCCCAATCGCGGGAAGAGCCGGAACCGTATTCTTTCCCCGCCAGCACAATCAAAGGCGTTTGATCTTCCTGGTAAGCCATGGCCGTATCAAAAACGGTTTTTACTTCGTTGGTCGGGAAATAACGGCTGAAACCGCCTTCCTTATCCGCTATTTTATTTTTGATCCGCACATTGGCAAACGTTCCCCGCATCATTACTTCGTGGTTTCCCCTTCTTGATCCGTAAGAGTTAAAATCAACCTTTTCTACTCCATGCGCGATGAGGTATTGCCCCGCAGCGCTTTCAGGTTTAAAGGATCCGGCGGGGGAGATGTGGTCGGTGGTAACCGAATCGCCCAGGTATAATAATACCCGTGCATTTTTAATATCGGTGACCGGTGCCGGGGTTTCCTTAAGGTGCTCAAAGAAAGGCGATTCTTTTATATAGGTGGAGCTACTGCTCCAATGATAATTTTCACTCAGACTTACTTCCAGTTGCTGCCAATCAGTAGAGCCATCGAAAATAACATCATATACTTCCTGGAAATCTTCCTGCTTCACGCATTCATTAATGGTATGGAGAATTGTTTCCCGGCCGGGCCAGATGTCTTTTAAATAAACAGGGTTGCCATTGGGGTCATATTCCAGCGGGTCTTCCAGCAGGTTGATATCTACCCGGCCTGCCAGCGCATAAGCTACCACTAGCATGGGCGACATCAGGAAATTCATCTTCACCTGCGGATGTACTCTAGCTTCAAAATTCCGGTTGCCGGAAAGCACAGAAGCGACTACCAGTTCACCTTTTTCCACTGCTTCGGCGATCTGAGGGGGCAGCGGACCCGAGTTGCCTATGCAGGATGTACAGCCATAGCCCACAGTGTGAAAACGCAGGGCATCCAAATCAGTATTTAAACCCGAGCGTTCCAGGTATTGCGTTACAACTTTCGAGCCGGGTGCCAGGGAGGTTTTAACCCAGGATTTAGTGCGTAAGCCTTTTTCTACAGCATTGCGCGCCAGCAAGCCCGCACCCACCATCACGGCCGGATTGGAAGTATTGGTGCAACTGGTAATGGCGGCAATAACGATACTGCCATCGCTGAGCACGTATTCCTGGTTTTTGTGTTTGATGCGTACAGACTGAATAGATTCGGTAGTAACTTCATGCGGAGCGCTGCTTTCCACCGGCACTTTGCCAAAAGTAAATTCTGTTCCCGAACCGCCTTCGGTTAACCAGGCCGATTCCCGGCGCTCGGTTACAGATTGGTAAACCCGATTGTGTTCTTTATTTAAAAGATCGGCAAATTTTGTGGAGAGCTCTTTTACCAGTATTTTATCCTGCGGGCGTTTGGGCCCGGAAACGGTGGGATCCAGTGAAGAGAGATCAAACTCAACGACTGAAGAATAAGTGATATTCTCATTCCCCGTACGCCATAATAGATTTTCCTTGCAATAGGTTTCCACGATTTTTATCTGTTCCGCAGAGCGATTGGTGGAATGCATGTATTCCAGCGTGCGGTTGTCGATCGGGAAATAGGTAACGGTGCAGCCAAATTCCGGCGACATATTGGAGATAGTAGCGCGATCGGTCACCGTAAGATGATCCAGCCCATCGCCAAATACTTCTACAAATTTTCCTACCACGCCTTTATCGCGCAGCACTTTGGTAATAGAAAGTACCATATCCGTTGCGGTGCACTGGTCGGGGATTTTACCGGTTAATTTTAATCCGACCACTTCGGGGCAGGTAAAAAAGATCGGCTGGCCCAGCATGGCGGCTTCTGCTTCAATACCGCCCACACCCCAGCCAATAACACCGATACCGTTCACCATGGGCGTATGTGAATCAGTACCCACCAGGGAATCAGGGAACAGCCATCCGTCGCGCTCAATAATGCCTTTGGCGAGGTATTCCAGGTTTACCTGGTGGCAAATGCCCATCCCCGGGGGGACAACGGTAAAATTGTTCAATCCTTTTTGTGCCCATTTCAGCAGTTCATATCGCTCTTTGTTTCGTTCGTATTCCAGGTCCACATTCCAGTTGTAGGAATAGTTAGTGCCATAATAATCTACCTGCACGGAGTGATCAATAACCAGGTCTACCGGGATGGCAGGGTTGATTTTTTGTCCGTCCTTGCCATGCCGCACAAATTCGGCTCTTAAAGAGGCCATATCCACTACAGCAGGCACGCCGGTGAAATCCTGCATCAGGATGCGCGCGGGTTTGAAGGGGATATCTTTGTCGACTGGTGCCGGGGACCAGTTGATCAGCGTTTGAACGTGCTCGTCGGTAATGCCAAAGCCGTCATAATTGCGCAAAACGTTTTCCAGTAGAATACGAATGCTAAAGGGGAGGTATGCCACCGAGCCTTCCGGCAATTCTTTTAGAGAACTGTACTGGTAATGCTTACCATTTATTTCTATTTCTTTCCGGGATTTTGCGTTTGATGTGCTCATAACCTATTGCTTCTATTGGAACAACAAGTTACTACAAAAAAAGGTTTTTTTGTTGTCGGGAGACTTATGGTATTGCTAAAAGCAATAGAATAGGACTTCGGGACTACAAGTCCCGAAGAGCATAGAAGCTCAAAAATTTTCAGTGTTTCTGTGACTTTGTGGCAAAACATTCTTGTAATTCGAAAAAGTTTAACCAACTTCATCGCCTCAAATAATGAAATAAACCAATGGCCACCGAACCCATAAATAAATTTGATCGTATCGTTTCGATCCTTATCCAGTTACAATCGAAGCGGATCGTAAAAGCGCAGGATCTTGCCGATCGCTTTGACGTAAGTCTGCGCACGATTTACCGGGACATACGAAGCCTGCAAACAGCCGGCGTGCCCATTTCCAGCGAAGCAGGTGTAGGCTATGAATTGGTGGAGGGGTACCGGTTGCCTCCCGTAATGTTTACGCGGGAAGAGGCTTCCAGCTTTGTAGCGGCGGAAAAGCTAATGCAGAAATTTATCGACAAGCGGTTGCGGGATCATTTTGTAGCCGCTATTACAAAAATGAAAGCAGTGCTGCGCATGGCGGAAAAGGACTGGATCAGCAGCATCGAGTCGCAGGTATTGGTAAGGGGCCGGCAGCATATTTTTAATGAAAGGGTGCCGGAGGCCTTGTCTGTTTTATTTGACAGCCTGGCGCAAAAAGTGCAGATCGAGATCAGTTACAAAAAACTGGAATCCGATAAAGCGGAAAAGCGGCAAATAGAGCCGGTAGGCGTTTTTCATGAAAACGATTTTTGGTATTTGATGGCCTGGTGCCATTTACGGAGCGATTATCGCCAGTTCCGTACGGACCGGATCCAGGCGATCCGGAAACTGGATCTGACGTTTACAAAAGAACACCCCGAGCTGGAACATTTTTTAAATCAACCCAAAGACAGTCCCAAAACGAAAGTGCGGATTGTTATAGACCACAATGTTGCAAGGTACCTTGGCAGGCAGAAAGAGTATCATGGTTTTATAGAACAAAAAAATACCCCGGAGGGTATTGAAATGACCTTTATGAGCCGCTATGCGGAAAATGATTTTGCGCGATGGTTCCTTACTTTTGGTGATTATGCCAAAATACTGGAACCGGAATCGGTGAAATTAGCCGTACGGCAGATCCTTGCGAAACAGCTGGAAAATATTGACCTGTGAGGTTTCCGCTACGGCGGATAGGTCCAAAACCTCACAGGTCTGTTTGTTAGGCTTGCCGTTCCCAAAAGAAAGGCGGTTGAATGCCCAGGGCTCTCAGGTATACATAACCCTGCGCGCGGTGATGGATCTCGTTATCTATGAAATAAAGGATATTTTGATAAATAGGAAAATCATATTGGCCAAAGAGTTTGAATGTTTCTGAGAACGCTTCTTCGGGGATCTGGTTGAAATAATCATGGATTGCTTCTGTTTCCCGGTCCCATTTTTCCAGCAGTTCTTTTTTGGTAGTTGCAGTGATGCCCTCTTCGTTGTAGGCATCGGTATTTCGGCTCACGATATTTCTTAAGGCCGGTCCTCCGATGGCTAACAGCTCTATTATTAATCCTGAAAAAGGACGCATGCCGCCTACGGAAAATTCAAAAAGCTCTTTTTCAGGAAAGGCTTCAAGAGTTTTACGGGTTAAATGACGATGGCCCAGCCAATGGCTTAATAATTGTTCTTTGTTGATTACTGATTCCTGTGTGATTGTTGCGGTTGTCATAATTATTGTTTTTTGTTTGATAAATCAAAGCTAAAACGGGGTGGTGACAACTGGTTGTCAGCAGGGATTGGGTCACAATATTTAAATTGTTCTCACAATAAAAACAAGATCTTCCCGTTTTAAATAGTAAACGCTGGCTTTTAAGAACGCCCGAGTATCAAATACCTACAAAAACAGAGCAACCTATCAACTATTTTCTATGAATTTCATGATCTATTTCTGGGCTTTTTTCATGTACGGCATGACCTTTGGCCTGCCGCTTATTATCCATTATGCTTCGGGTATGTGGAAAGATTTTACTCCTAGCCAAACTCCTGGGATGGCCTTTTTTCTGCTGGGCTTGGGCTGCCTGTTGTGGGGGGTGTTGTTTTTCACGTTTGCCAAAAAGTTTTTGCTTGGCCAATTTAAGAAAAAAGCAAGGGGCGAACGGCTGTTTCGTGAGGGCAGGAGCGTGCAGGGAACGATTCTGACCCGGCAGCTGGTACAGGCCCGTAACAATGCAGATCTTCTTCTATTAACCGTTTCGTTCAAAAACCTGGCAGGGGCCGAAGTAACGACCCAACTGGACGTACTGGACACCGAACCCGAACAAAATCGGTTTGAAAAAGGCCGGAGTGTACCGCTGGTTATTGATCCTGCGCTTGGAGATCCGGCAATAATGGTTATGGGAAGAGGCTTTAAATGGAACAAGCCGGTTATGATCGTGGTTATTACCGGACTGCTGCTTATTGTGTCCACTATGCTTTTTTTACTGGTGTTTGGCTATCGGTATGAGAGTCGGGGCCATGGCTGGCGCTACCTTACTTTCTGGCATCCGTTTATTTTAACCCCGCTGCTGGGCTGTGTTTACCTGGGCGTTTTTATGTTGATCTTTGGAAGATTTATGCGAAGACCCAACCTGGGCCGGCTAACCGTTTATGGGCAGGCAGCGGAGGCATCCATCATCTCGGCAGAACGCTCCGGGGTATCAATAAATGAGCAGCCGCAGGTAAGGGTGATGGTTGAATTTAAGGATACCGGGGGAAGGAAGCATCAGTCCGCCTTTAAAAAGATCGTAGATCTGCTGGACCTGAACAGCGTAGCCATCGGCAATAGAATAAAAATAGTATATGACGCCAATAATCCTTCCGTTGTTGAACCAATCGCTTAATTATGAGCATCAAAATCAATATTATAATATTGTTCATGCTGCTGATCGTTTCCTGTAAACAGATCAATAAAAGTTTTGAAGATACGATTCATCCAAAACCGGTGAAAAACCTGCAGGCACAGGATGACGATTATACAGGTGGTTCTGATGAAAAGCACTATCGCGGTATTTTTGAAAGTGCCGAACGGCTGGATCGCATTCAGGCAGAACTGCAAAACCTGCCACAGTTCAAAGGAAAGCAATTACAGCTGTATCAGTCCATGCACTTTTATGATTATAAGGATGGATATATCAGTATCAACATTCAAAATCCGGATACGACTGAAAATATAGATAATTATAAGTACGAGGATGGGAAATGGAAGGAGCCGGTGCCGGTTAAAATTTCCGGCACTACAGATTTAGTGGGCTATTTAATGCCATTGGATCAGATCCGTTTTTCGATAGCCAAAAAAGTGCACGATCAAACAATGGAAAAACTGAAAGAGGTGCGGGGAACAAAAAAAGTGGAGTTTGTTTATTTTTCCTATGTAAAGTCTAATGTTCCGGCTATTACTCCTTCCACCTGGTATACCAATATTGAAGGCCTCCGCAACGATTATATGCTGAATTTCGACAATAATGGGGACCTGACCGAAATGAAGCCGAGATAGTAGGCGAACACTTATACCAAATAGCTGAAAAGCGTGTTGTCTTTGTTCAGTTCTGTAAATTCTATCTGGCTATTTATCAGCCTTTCAACAAACGGCTGATAATCTCCCCGGTTTTTTAATTCGATTCCGATCAGGGCTGGTCCGCTTTCCTTGTTGGTTTTTTGCATGTATTCAAAACGGGTGATGTCATCATCAGGGCCCAATATATTATTCACAAATTCTTTTAGGGCGCCCGGGCGCTGTGCAAAATTTACAAGGAAATAATGTTTCAGTCCTTCATATTGCAGACTGCGCTCTTTGATCTCCTGCATACGATCGATATCATTATTGCTGCCGCTTACGATGCATACCACATTTTTACCTTTGATCTGCTCTTTAATCAGGTCCAGTGCTGCAATAGAAAGCGCACCTGCGGGTTCGGCTACAATGGCATCCTTATTATAAAGCTGTAAGATGGTGGTACAGATCTTTCCTTCTGGTACCAATAAAACTTCGTCCAGTATGTCTTTGCAAATGGAGAACGTAATAGCGCCTACCCGCTTTACAGCAGCGCCGTCAACAAAACGGTCGATGCTGCCCAGTGTTACCGGCTGACCGGCCTTCAGAGCTTCGCTCATCGATGGTGCGCCCAATGGCTCTGCGCCGATAATTTTTGTTTGAGGACTAACTTTCTTCAGATAGCTGCCCACACCCGCGCACAACCCCCCGCCGCCGATGGGAATAATAACATAGTCAATATCCTTTAATGCTTTTTCTATTTCCAATCCTACCGTACCCTGCCCTTCAATAATTTTTTCATCATCAAAAGGGTGAATAAAGGTCATTTGATGCGCACTGCAATAGGCAATGGCTGCTGCGGCACAGTCGTCATAAGTATCGCCTACCAATTGGATCGTAATATGATCTCCGCCAAACATTTTGGTTTGTTCTACTTTTTGATTGGGCGTCGTGATGGGCATAAATACCACTCCTTTAATGTTCAATTGCTGACAGCTGTAGGCAAAACCCTGGGCATGGTTACCCGCACTTGCGCACACCACACCCTTTTGTGCCTGCGTTTTGGGAAGTGATGAAATCAGGTTATAAGCGCCCCGCAATTTATAGGAACGGACGATCTGCAGATCTTCACGCTTGAGATAGACATTGCAGCTATATTGTTTTGAAAGGTTCTGGTTGTATTGTAAAGGCGTATGGGTTATAACTCCGCTTAGTCTTTGTGCTGCTTTTTCAAATTCGATGTTCATACCCCCAAAGGTATAAAAAAGGATCAGCGTTTTTTAAAGTTTAACCCCAAGACCCAGGGTCATGTAAAACATATTTTTTCCCGTTTCTCCTTCCAACAGATTTTGCGGCATAACAAAAGATGGTATTATAGTGGCATAAAATTTCCTAACTACTGCAACAAGCGGCACGGATGCCTCGTAAGCTAAAATATGGAATTGGTTGTAGGATTGGGTGGTCTGCTGCGTTGATACCGGGAACCCGAGAAATGTCCTTTGCTCAATGTAAGATTTGGTGAACTTTTGAGTCCCCGCATATGTGTAAAACGAAGGCGCAACCGCAAACGCAAAGGGGCTTGCTGCTTTATGGATCACAAAAATATGATCGAGTCCGAGGGTGGCGCCGATATCTGTTTGCCCTGAACTGAATTTCAGATCACCACCGGCGTTGATATTTACAGCTGTTGCATAGGTTGCGTTGACGCCGGTTTGGGCTTTTAATGCGGATTGCGGCAACAGGCTATTATCGCGATAAAGTATCTGTGTGTAAAAAATATTCCCGTTAAAATGTTTGGAAGCTTTAAAGCGATACCCGCCTTCAATAGTGGTGCCAGCATAGGCAGTTGGGGCGGTTTTGTTCCGGATAAAAATAAAATTGCTTTGTACATACAAGCCATTTTTTAACTGAAACTTTATATTGGGAACCAGGCCGCTGCTTTGCAGGCTGTCTGTTCTTCCAAAATAGTGCAGCCTTGTCTGGTAATTAACGCCGATGTTCAGTTCGTTTTTTTTAGTGCTGTCCTGCTGGCCGAAACAAAATGCCGGAGCCAGCAGTATCATTGCAAAAATGAGTGTAAGGATTTTCGGGTTGTCCATAATGACCGGGTTTGGATTTATACAACGCTAAAAATATTGCCCCCTTGGTACAAGAGGGCAATAGATTATTAAGCCGGGTGTGTAAGTATATTATTGGTTTGAAGTAGCACTGCCCGACGCCCCTGCGCTTATCGTTGCTGAAGGCGCCGCATTTTTAACTTTGCCGGCCGCATGTTTAGCACCCGTGGTTACTGCTTTTGAAGTTTGTTGCGCAGCACTCTTTGTTTTGGCGCCCATAGAATGCGCAGCTGTTTTTGCTTCAGCTCCGGAAGCTTCAGCTTTTGTATCCGCGGTAGTTGCGGAATTAACCTGCGTGTTGCTGCCTTGTTGCCCGTTTACAGATGTGTTTGTATTTACCTGTCCGCTTGCCGCCCCGTTACCAGCACCCACTGAAACACTGGTATTGCTTTCTGCGGCGGTATTTTCTGTAGCGGTGGTTGTACTGTTGACTGCATTGCCGGCTGCTGTTTTTGTATGATCAACGGCATTGGAGGTAGCTGCTTTTGTTTGGTCTACCGCGCTGCCGGCAGCAGTAGTAACTTTATTAACAGCACCAGTAGCAGCGGAGGCTGCTTTTGTTGCGTTTACAGCGCCGGATACAGATCCACCTACTGAAGTTTTAACAGCGGACCCTACGCCCAATTGCGCGTTAGCTGCATTAAACAGCAGTATTGAACATGCGGCTAAGGAAAGTTTCATAATCTTTTTCATAAAACGGATTTTTGATTTTTGAATTTTTATTACTAGAATATTTTTTCAAGGACTATGCCAAAAGTGGGGGTCGAAAAATGAAAGATTTATGAAGCGGCGTATAGTTTTTTTTAATGAGCTTAGTATCAATTGTATGGTAAAGCATGTTGCAGGAGAATTAACAGATCATTAGCGGACAAAACCGCGAAATGCAGCAGCGATCAGGTCTTCATCAAATTTTCATAAATGAGCTGCGTGGCGCTATTACAAAATATTATCGGGAACTGTTGCGTTCTGAAGGGGGCAGATCGTCCTTCTATAAAATTGCCAAAATGAAAAAATTACTAAGCTTGGGCCTTCTGTTTTTAACGATTAGCTGCGGCAAGAATAATGAAGCCGGACTTACTGCCTGCGATCAGCAAATGATTGCGAAATTTAAAGGAGTGATCACATGCCCGTTTAATCCGAAAATGTCAACTTATTTAGTTAAAGGGAAGTATGAGGGGGAGGTGGTTTATTATCTTGCGGTCATTTGTGCAGTCTGCCAGGTGGTGCCGACAGATAAAGTATACAATTGCGCCGGAGTGGAGATCCAGATGCCAGATCTTAATGCAGTGGCCGATAAAACGACGGTGAATGCTTGTGGTGGCAGGTAATTAATTAATAGGATTCGTTTACAACCATTTTTCCCTGCGCCAATACCAGTTTATGTGTGAGGCAGGCCGGTAGCTGCGACTCGAAATGGCCTACATAAATAATGGTGACCCCGTTTTTGCTGATGGTGTCCACCAGGTGATTAAAATATCGGGTTTGCTGATGGTCCAGTCCCTGACAGGGTTCATCCAGTACCAATAATTGCGGGTTTTTAATGATCGTGCGGCCCAGGAGGGCCAGGCGTTGTTTACCCAATGGGAGCGTTGTTAATAGTTCGTTACGTACATCGAACAGGTTAAGAAATTTCAGTAATTCTTCCAATTGTTGTTTCTGTGCATACCGTAGTTTCTGATACTGACCATTACTGTCAAAAAAACCCGAGGCAAGGCTTTGGGAAACTGTTGCATTGGCATCAAAATACCAATGCAGCTCGGGCGATATGAGCCCGATCCTTTTTTTTATATCCCAGATACTTTCGCCATCGCCGCGTTTTACGCCAAACAGGGTGATATGATTCGCATAAGCCTGTGGATGATCAGCAGTGATCAGACTCAGCAACGTGGATTTTCCGGAGCCATTAGGGCCTTGCAATAGCCATCGCTCACCTGCTTTTACCTGCCAGTGGATGTCGGATAACACATATTTCTCATCATAACGCACGGCTACATCATGCATACTGATAATATCCTGCGATGTGTATTGCGGAGGTGATAAAAGAAAAGTGGGGAGCGGTTTAGCAATTTGTTCTTTCAAATATAGAGCTTTGTCTGCAGGTACAATACGGCCCGCTTCCAGCGTGATGAAGTGAGTGCCGCATTCGGGCAATTCCATGTCATTGCTGATCAGCAGCAAGGCGCCGCCTGCAGTGGTGTATTGGTTTAGCAATGTGTTCAGATTGGCCCGTGATCTTACATCCAGCCCCGTATAAGGCTGGTCGATGATCAGCAGTTGCGGCTGCAGCCACAGGGCTTTTACTAATTGTAATTTTTTATGCTCGCCGCTGGATATTTCAAAAAGCTGCTCGTCTAATACTTCGTGATAGTTGAGTGTTGTAAGTAACTCCTCAAGGCGCGCGTTGCTTAACGAATGCTCTTTCCCGTATTGCTCCAGTTCATGCGCTACGGTGCTGGTATCTTTTCTTTGATAATGATTATAGCGTTGCTGGTAATAAAAATTGCGGTCGCCCTCCAGGTTGGTAAAACGATACCAGCTTTCTACAAAAAGCACTTCCGCCGGCAACGGGCTTTGTGGATTAAAATCTATCTTAAGCTGACCGGTGGACCGGAGTTGCCCGCTGATGGCTTTTCCCAGCGTGGTTTTGCCGCTTCCGCTTTCGCCCCGGATCACCCAGCCCTCACCTGCGTTGATAGTAAAGGAAAGGTTGTGCAGCACGGTTTTCAGTCCATAATGCACAAAGAGGTTCTCTATATTGAGCAATGCCATTTTTAGATCTGTTTTTGTGATAGATTAAGTAGGCGTTATTAAATGATTAGCCGGGAAGCCGAAAAGACGGTAAGGGATTGTTTTAATTACTTCCAACTTACCGTCTCGGCACCTTCCCGGCCCAAATCATTTTTATAATTAAGCTGTTTTAATCGCCTTCATCGCTGTCATTGCCTTACGCAATTTGCGGCCTACGATCTCTACAGGATGATTGCGGATGGCTTCATTGATCTCTACCAGCTCCTGGTTGTCTACCGAACCGTCTTTGCCTTCGTTGTAATTTTTACCTACCAGGTCCGTATCAACGGTTTTCATGAAATCGCCCAGCAGTGGCTTACAGGCCTGGTCGAACAAATAACATCCGTATTCTGCAGTGTCGGAAATAACGCGGTTCATTTCAAACAGCTTCTTACGCGCAATGGTATTGGCGATTAAAGGTGTTTCGTGCAGGGACTCGTAGTAAGCCGATTCCGGCTGAATACCCGCTTCCACCATGGTTTCGAAAGCCAGCTCAACACCCGCTTTAATAAAGGCTACCATCAAAGTATAGTTGTCGAAATATTCCTGGTCGCCAATTTTTACGTCACCGGCCGGTGTTTTTTCAAAGGCTGTTTCACCGGTCTCGGCGCGCCATTTTAATAAGTTAGCATCACCATTGGCCCAGTCTTCCATCATTACCCGGCTGAACGTGCCGCTCATAATATCATCCTGGTGTTTCTGGAACAACGGGCGCATAATTTGTTTCAGTTCTTCTGCAACTTTATAGGCTTTGATCTTTGCAGGGTTGCTTAAGCGGTCCATCATGCCGGTAACACCACCATGTTTCAGGGCTTCGGTAACAACTTCCACACCATATTGTACCAGTTTTGAAGCGTAACCTGCGTCGATGCCTTTTTCGATCATTTTGTCAAAGGAAAGAATGGAGCCGGTTTGCAGCAGGCCACATAAAATGGTTTGCTCGCCCATCAGGTCCGATTTTACTTCTGCCACGAACGATGAGTTTAACACCCCTGCGCGATGGCCACCGGTGCCCACGCAATAGGCCTTCGCCTGATCAAATCCTTTTCCTTCCGGATCATTTTCGGGGTGTACCGCAATCAGCGTGGGAACACCAAAACCGCGTACATATTCGGCTCTTACTTCGCTGCCGGGGCATTTGGGCGCCACCATGATCACCGTGATGTCTTTACGGATCTGCATGCCTTCCTCTACGATATTAAAACCATGTGAGTAAGACAGTGTAGCGCCTTGTTTCATCAGGGGCATTACCGCATTGATCACGCTGGTGTGCTGTTTGTCGGGAGTAAGGTTGATCACCAGGTCTGCGGTGGGGATCAGTTCATCGTAAGTGCCTACTTTAAAATTATTATCGGTCGCATTTTTCCAGCTATCTCTTTTTTGTTCGATTGCTTCTTTGCGCAGCGCATAAGAAATATCCAAACCGCTGTCTCTCAGGTTCAGCCCCTGGTTCAGGCCCTGGGCGCCGCAACCTACGATCACAATTTTTTTCCCTTTCAGGGCATCCACCCCGTCTGCAAACTCATCGTTGCTCATAAATTCGGCAACGCCCAATTGGTTCAATTGCTCTCTTAGCGGTAGTGTGTTAAAGTAATTTGCCATTGTTTATTCTTGTTTAAAGTGTTTGTTTTAAAATTTATGCCAATATACGTGTATAATCTTTTATAATTTGGAAATGGGAGGTGTCGTGTGCGGCCACGGTTGTCAGCATTTCATCGATAGTGCCGATCAATACGCCAAATGTTTCCGTGGTGTACGGAGTAATGGTTTTAAATTTGTTTTCATCCAGCGCGTCGGCTACGGCCTGCGTAAAGCTGTCCGATAAGCGGATCAGTTCCTCCAGTTCTTCCTGTGTGGTGGGCTCCGAAGGTTTGGTGCCTTTTCTGTATTTTTCCTGCAGGGGAATTACAAACCCGGTATCCACACCGGTGGCTTTAAATACCAGGCTGTAGCCGCTCACCACCAGGTGACCAAAGTTCCAGGCCATGCTGTTATTGAACCCTGCGGGTATTTTATTTAAATCTTCCAGTGAAGTTTCATGGATTAGCCGGATGGCTTTTTTTCGAATGCTGTTTATAATAGCTAATGTGTACATGAATTATTGTTTGATTCTTTCATTAAAAGAGATCCGGTTGTTAAAAGGATCGTTTACGATAAAACTAAGCGCGCTGTAGAATGTTTTTTCGAGTCCTGGCCGGTTGTATTTGTAGTTTTTATCCAGCAGCTCCTTATGATAGGCAGCCACTCCATCGCACCAGATAAATACATGCGAACCGGGCGTACCGTCGCCATGGTGCTCGCTTAAATGCAACACAATGCCATCACGTTCTACTTCAAAATACACAGGGGTATTGGGCTCGAAGCGATGTTCCCAGTTAATGGTAAAGCCCAGCCAGTCTACGTAAAACTCCACGGCTTTATCGTAGTCAAAAATGCGCAACATGGGAATAACCTGCTCTGCTTTCATGTCCTGGTTTTTTACATGCTGAATACGGAAGTATTCTGACTCAAAAATTCGTTCTCAATAACTTCTCCGCCCGGTTCGTTTGCTTCAAACTCTTTTATTTTTTTATGAAACCCTTCGCTGTCTTTGATAATGGCTACCCGCGCCCCGCGCACAAATTCGATCAGGCCATAGTTCTCAAATAGTTTTACCAGTTTATCGGTTTCTTCCCGGTGGCCGGTGCATTCAAATACGGTGTAATCAGTATTGATAGAAACCACGCGGGCTCCATATTCCCTTAATATACGCTCCACGCTCATTTTTTCCGTAACCTGGCTGGTGGGCACTTTGTACAAGGCCAGCTCCTGCCATACTATTTCATCGTTAAGGTGATAATAGGCTTTCAGTACTTCTACCTGTTTTTCAATTTGCTTGCAAAGTTTCTTTACCACTTCCTCCGTTTCGTCAATAAGGATATTAAACCGGTGGATACCCGGTATCTCGGATGATGAAGTGTTTAACGCGTCGATATTTATTTTTCTGCGGGAAAAAATTATAGTGATGCGTGCCAGTAATCCTATCTGGTCTTCTGCGTAAACGGTGATCGTATATTGCTGTTTCATTCTTATTTGTTATTTCTTGTTTTTATAGCGATGATGATCCCTGTGGACCAACCCAGCTTTGTTAATGTCAGATCGTTGCGCTGTTCCAGCATTTTTATAAAGCTGGCGACTCGCTCGGCGTGCCCTTCCGGCCAGTTGGGTTGTGGAAGCATATCATCGATGAAGTAAATGCCCCCGGAGTTTAATAAGGCAAAAGCCTCCTCAAACAGATCATATTTACCAGGCATCGCGTCTGCGAACAGAAGGTCGAATCGCTCGCCTTTATAACCGGTGAGCCACTCATAGCCATCGGCACAAACAAATTGTATGCGAACGTCCGGGAGCTGCTCTCTTGCTACTTCCAGCAGCAGGCCGTTGTTGTCAACGGTAACCAGCTGCGAACCGCTGTCCATGCCACTAAGGATCCAGGATGTGGCCAGCCCTGTTCCGGTACCCAGTTCCAGGATGCGGCTGCCGGGTTTTGATGCTACCAGGGTTTTTAATAAACTTCCGGTTTGCAGATCAGACGGCATTTCAAAGCCCAGCGCTTTTGTTTTAAGCGCTATTGTTGCATATTGAGCCGGGATATTTTTATCTATATTGTCCCTCATCTTTAAACTGATTATTGACCATTCACTATTCACCATTGCCTACTTCAGCCGGATCTCCGCCACACTGCTGCCCTGGGGCACCATGGGGAACACGTTATTCTCTTTCCCTACCATCACTTCCAGTAAGTAGGAGCCTTTATGATCGAGCATTGTTTTTAATGCTGTTTTCAGATCAGAACGTTGATCGATCGACTGTCCTTCAATTCCGTATGATTTGGCAAGCATTACAAAATCAGGACTGGTGATGTTTACAAATGAATAGCGTTTGTCATTGAACAACTGCTGCCACTGACGCACCATGCCCAGGAACTGGTTGTTCAGGATAAGGATCTTTACTTCGGCACCAAATTGCATGATGGTGCCCAATTCCTGCAGCGTCATCTGGAAGCCGCCATCGCCAATGATGGCCACAACGGTTCTGTCCGGTGCGCCGTACTTGGCACCGATAGCCGCCGGCAAACCAAAACCCATGGTTCCCAGACCGCCGGAAGTGACATTGCTGCGGGTCTTGTTGAATTTTGCATACCGGCAGGCCACCATCTGATGCTGCCCCACATCGGTAACAATTACGGCATCTCCTTTAGTCAGTTCATTCAACGCGGCCATCACTTCCGCCATGGACATAACGTCTCCTGCGGGGTGCATTTCAGGCTCAATGCATTCTTTTAGTTCTTCCTTTGCATATTTTTTAAATTGCTTATGCCATTTTGAATGATCCTTTGATTCGATTAGTTTGGTAAGTAACGGAAGGGTCTCTTTACAATCGCCCCAAACGGCAACCGTGGTCTTTACGTTCTTATCAATTTCGGCCGGGTCAATGTCCAGGTGAACTACTTTCGCCTGTTTGGCATATTTATCCAGCCGGCCGGTTACCCGGTCGTCAAAACGCATGCCCACAGCTATTAGTACATCACATTCGTTGGTTAATACATTCGGCCCGTAATTCCCGTGCATGCCCAGCATACCCACGCCCAGCGGATGATCCGTAGGGAGCGCGCTTTCGCCCATGATAGTCCAGGCTGCAGGGAGGTTGCCTTTTTCAATAAAGGCCTTAAATTCTTTTTCGGCCTGGCCCAGAATAATCCCCTGCCCAAAAATTACAAAAGGCTTTTTGGCACTGTTGATCAGTTTTGCCGCTTCGGCAATATATTCTTTCCGTACAATCGGTTTCGGCCGGTAGCTGCGTACATGATGGCACTGCTGGTAGCCGGGATATTCAAACTGCTGGATCTGCGCGTTTTTGGTAATATCTACCAGCACGGGACCCGGACGTCCGCTGCGTGCAATATGAAAGGCTTTCGCCAATGCAGAAGGGATTTCGGTGGCATCAGTAACCTGGTAGTTCCACTTGGTTACGGGCATCGTTACGTTGATCACATCAGTTTCCTGGAAGGCATCCGTGCCTAACAAATGAGCAAATACCTGCCCGGTAATACAAACGATAGGGGTGGAGTCTATCTGCGCATCGGCCAACCCGGTTACCAGGTTGGTGGCGCCTGGACCACTGGTGGCAAAGGCTACGCCAACCTTTCCACTGGTGCGGGCAAAACCCTGCGCTGCATGCACACCGCCCTGCTCATGCCGTACCAGGATGTGTTCCAGTTGGTTGGAATAATCATACAACGCGTCATAAATGGGCATAATAGCGCCGCCTGGGTAACCAAAAATAGTGGAAACGCCTTCTGCGATGAGCGCCTCCAGAACTGCCTGGCTGCCCGAAATAGTGGTTCCTTTTTTAACCGCCTTCGACGCTTTGGCCGGGGCGCGTTTCGCTTTTGCTTGTTTCTTTGCTTTATTTTTTATTTCGATGGTCGCCATATTTTAATTTTTTCTCTTTTTAATGTTATCAGCTGCAGTGCAGGACTGAGCTTTAGTTGTGTCACTCTCTTCAGCTTTCTGTTCTTTGCTCAGCGATCCGGTAAAAACCTAACAGGTCTGTTGACTGGACGCTTGTAAAGCCAACCTGCCGCAAAAGGGTCACCAATTGCCCCCTGTGGTAGGTGGCGTGGTTGACGACATGTGCAAACAGCTGATAATAGGGCATTGAATAAGCTTCTCCGTTTAGTCGTTTAAAATCAAGATTGGTGTATAATAGCGCTTCGTCGAACCCTTCAATAAACGTTTTCATTGCTGCTGAAGTTTGTTTCCAAAGTTGTATATGCTCCGCTTTGCTCCCTTCAAAGGTTGTTTGCAGCCATCTGACTTCGGAGCGCTTTTGAAACCGTTCCACCCAGGCATTTTCCGCGCTTATCATATGCAATACTGTCTCCCGGATGCTGGTAAAGCTGCTGACCACCGGGCGGTGCCATTGCTCGCCCGTCAGCTGATCGATCCAGCCGCAGGCGAGGGTATTCGCCCATTCATTAAATGCCGCCAATTCCTTAAAATATTGTTTGTTCATAATTATTTTCAGGCATTATCCGGATCCCATTTCCACATTTCCACATTTGTTTAATCTTCATCTGTTACACATCCCTGCGAGGCGTCTTTTACCAGTTTTGCATATTTGTACAGGATTCCCCGGTTTACTTTTAACGCCGGCTTTGTCCAGCCAGCCTTACGTTGTGCAATTTCTTCATCAGATACTTTCAGGGAGATGGTATTGTTCACTGCATCAATCTCAATCACATCATCATCATGTACAAAACCGATCAATCCACCCTCGTAGGCTTCAGGGTTAATATGCCCTACCACAAAACCATGGGTACCGCCGCTGAACCGTCCGTCGGTGATCAGGGCTACGTTTTTGCCCAAACCTGCACCAATAATAGCGGAAGTGGGCTTCAGCATTTCCGGCATGCCCGGGGCGCCTTTAGGTCCTTCGTTCTTAATAACTACCACATCCCCGGCCTTAACCTTACCGCTGGAGATGCCGGCGATCAAATTCTTTTCGCCATCAAATACGCGGGCAGGTCCCGTAAATTTCTCACCTTCTTTTCCACTGATCTTTGCCACACTGCCTTTTTCCGCCAGGTTGCCATAAAGGATCTGCAAATGGCCGGTCGCCTTCAGCGGATTTTCCAAGGGATAAATGATGTCCTGGGTTTCAAAATCCAGGTCGGGTACCGCTTCCAGGTTTTCTGCAATGGTTTTGCCGGTTACCGTCAGGCAGCTGCCGTCAATCAATCCTTTTTGCAGCAGATATTTCATTACCGCCGGCACACCGCCTTTTTTATGCAGGTCTTCCATCAGGTATTTTCCGCTGGGTTTAAAATCAGCCAATACCGGAATGCGGTCGCTCACGGCCTGGAAGTCATCCTGTGTGAGGGGGATATCCACGCTGCGGGCCATAGCCAGCAGATGCAATACCGCATTCGTGCTGCCGCCCAGTACCATGATCACCGTAATGGCATTTTCAAAAGCCTGGCGGGTCATGATGTCGCGGGGTTTAATATCTTTTTCCAGAAGTAACCGGATCGCTTTACCGGCTTCTTCGCACTCTTTCTTTTTCTCTTCGCTCAAGGCAGGATTGCTGCTGGAATAGGGGAGGCTCATTCCCATTGCTTCAATGGCAGAGGCCATGGTGTTGGCAGTGTACATACCTCCGCAGGCGCCTGCACCCGGACAGCTTTTTTGAACGATGGCTTTAAAATCAGCTTCATCCAGCTGACCGGCAATTTTTTGTCCCAATGCCTCAAAGGCAGAAATAATATTCAGATCCTGGCCTTTGTAATGGCCGGGGGCAATCGTTCCTCCGTATACCATGATGGCCGGACGGTTCAGGCGACCCATCGCCATTAAAGACCCGGGCATATTCTTATCGCAACCCGGAACGGTGATCAGCGCATCGTAATACTGGGCGCCGCAAACAGTTTCTATAGAATCGGCAATCACATCACGGCTCACCAGTGAATAACGCATACCGTCGGTACCGTTGCTCATGCCATCGCTTACGCCGATGGTGTGAAACGTAAGACCCACAAGGTCCTGTTGCCAAACGCCATCTTTTACCAGCTGGGCAAGGCCATTCAGGTGCATATTGCAGGGGTTGCCATCGTAGCCCATGCTCACAATGCCCACCTGTGCTTTTTTCAGGTCATCTTCTGTAAGGCCGATCGCGTAAAGCTGTGCCTGTGCCGCCGGTTGGGTTGGGTCCTGCGTGATTGTTTTAGAGTATTTGTTCAATTCTGCCATTCTGTTTGTTTAAGTAGTATAATGAATAAAAATTGATGTTAGATGATCGTGGATTTCTGCAGCGCCATGTTCTCGCCCTTGGCAAAACCGGGAATGGATCCCCGGACAAAGTCGCTGATCAGTTCGCCTATGGTGCTGGTAGAATAATTATTTACCGGATCAATATCCTTTGCAACAAAGCCGTGCAGCAGGGTCCAGTTTACGGCCGTACGCACAATCAACGCTTCTTCCGGCATATTAAAATAATTGAGCATCATGGCTACGGAGAGGATGCTCCCAATGGGATTAACCTGGCTCTTTCCTGCTTCGTCAGTACTGCAACCAAAGGCAGGCCCAAAGAAAGAAGTTGCCTCCGCAGCCCAAACGGAAGGGATCATGGCCGGTGTTCCGGCAAGGGCTGCTGCCTGCCGAAACAGGTAGTAGCCGGCATCGGTACCAGTGATGATAATATCAAAAGCTGCCGGATTGTTCAGCAACTGGCTGATGGCCTGGGCCGCTGGTATTTGCTCAACACGAATGTCTTTATACGTTTTTTCAAATTCAGCAGCTACCGTCTGCCAGTTCGCATGCTCAATAAAGGTTACTTTTTGTTTCCGGGCGGCTGCCTGCTCAAATGCCGACTGAACGATCCGCCGCCGGCTTTTTTCGTCTGCCGCAGCAACGGGTTCCTGGTACATTAATAAATTTAGCCCTTCGCTATATTTATTTTTTAATGGAGAAAGGTGGTGCAGGGAATGATATACGGTAACGGGCTGCGCCATCGCAAATACCCGGAAATCTTCTTCGATCGTTTTTGCTGTTGCCGCTCCCGAAAACAACACTGCATCGCTTTGCGCAATGGTGCTTTTTGCATCCGGAGTAAAATGCCCGGCTCCATCCGGCGCAATGGACTCGATCTCAAAGTGATGCTCATACTGCTCCCCAACTGCGCTCAGTATTTTTACCGCCTGTTCCGTTACTTCGGCTGCGGCACCTGATTCTTCTATGATCGTGATTCTCTTTTTCATGTTAAGAGGCCTGACGGGTTAATGCTATTTTTGATCTAATATTGGATGAACGCACTGTTTTTTCGTAAATAGAGGCCACGCCCTTGTTCAGCTCCAGCACATGTTTTACGCAGGGCGGCACTTCCTCATCATAATGACTGATGAAGAGCAGCGTCATTCCAGTTTCCTGATGGATACGTTCTAATAACTGCAGCACCATTTGCGCCTGATTGTTATCCAATCCAAGGCAGGGCTCATCCAGCGTTAACAGCAGCGGGTCTTTCACCAGCGCCCGTGCAATCAATACCAGCCGCTGTTCCCCGCCCGATAAGGTTGCAAAGCGCCGGTCGGCTTTTTCTGCGAGAGCGAAAAACGATAACCATTCGCGGACTTTTTGTTCCTGCACCGGGTTTAATTTATGAAAGAACCCGATCGTATCAAAAAAGCCCGACCCAATTGCCTGGGTAACGGTAGTGGAACGGCTAAAGAAACGCTGCAGCTCCGGCGATACCAGTCCAATGCGGCTCTTGATTTCCCAGATGCTTTCCCCGCTGCCTCTTTTTTTACCAAAAAGGGAGAGCTGCTGGGAATACCCCTGCGGATGGTCTGCATTGATCAGACTTAACAACGTGGACTTGCCCGCGCCGTTAGGCCCCTTGATCTGCCAGCAGGCTCCGTTATTTACCTGCCAGGTAATATTGTTTAAAACGGTAACACCATCGTAAGTTACCGATACGTTCTTCATGGAAATAAGCGGACCGATATGATAGGCTTTTTTCATCGCGGGCAACAACCCCTCGCTTTTTTTGGCCTGCATCGCTTGCATAAAGCCCAGCTGCTCAACAGGTGCGAAATTGACTATTGCTCCTTCCGCCATTTCAGCAAAATGTGTAATGCTTGCCGGCAGCTCATGACTATCCGTAATTAAAATAATGGTGATGCCCTCCGCAGCCAGCTGGTTCAGCACGGTGTGCAACGCTTTGCGGCTTTTAATATCCAGTCCTGTGAACACGTTGTCCAGAATTAAAATATCAGGCTGGGTTAATAAATGGCCGATCAGCTGCATTTTTTTTAATTCGCCGTTGGAAAGCTGCAGCAAGGGCGTATGGCCACGATCCGCCAACTGAAATTTTTCCAGCCAACCCACAACGGCCTTTCGGTCACCTTTTTTCAATAAGGCCTCAGTAAGGGTTGTTGCCGGCGTAGCGCCGATATTGAAGCGTTGCTGGTAATAACCGGCAGCTCCGGTGGCTTTGTCCTGTGCAGCCGGTATATAAGCTATGGTGGGTTGTACCACCTCGTTATGCTTTTTATAAGTCACAGTGCCAGAATGGAATAGTTCACCCTGCAATGCTTTTGCCAGTAAAGATTTGCCGCTGCCGCTGGCGCCGAACAGCGCCAGGTGCTCACCGGGGTGTAAGGAAAAACTGATGTTGTTTAGTAAAAGTTTGTCAGCCTGCTTTACTGTTACATTGTTTAATATAATATTGAAATTCCCTTCCATTGCTCTGTTCCCCCATCGGGTGCTATTTTATTTTATCTGCCATCTCTTTCAGATCACTGTCTTCTACCTCTTTTTTGGCATCGGCTACATTTAAAAATTGCTGGTACAGCTCGTCTACCTGGTTGCGATCGAACTCATAACCCAGGTTTTTAAAACGATAGGCTAATGCGCTGCGGCCACTGCGGGCGGTTAATACAATACGGGAGGTGTCGGCCCCTACTTCATGCGGAGCGATGATCTCGTAGGTCGATGATTCCTTAAGGAAGCCATCCTGGTGTATGCCCGATGAATGCGAAAACGCATTGTCACCGACGACGGCTTTATTGGGCTGTACCACCATACGCATGGTATCGGCCACGGTACGGCTGATGGGCAGTAACTGCGTGGTGTCGATGCCTGTATAAAGATCCAGTTCCGGATGTTTTTTAATGGCCATTACCACTTCTTCCAGCGAAGTGTTCCCGGCACGTTCGCCAATCCCATTAATCGTACATTCAATCTGGCGGGCCCCTGCAATGGCGCCTGCAATGGAGTTGGCAGTGGCCAGCCCCAGATCATTATGGCAGTGACAGGAGAAGATGGCTTTGTCTGCATTGGTTACATGATTTAACAGGTAGGTAAATTTTTCGGCATATTGGTGGGGCAGGCAGGAACCGGTGGTATCCGGTATATTTACTACGGTTGCTCCGGCACCAATAACGGCTTCCACCAGCCGGGCAAGAAATTGCAGATCGGCCCTGCCGGCATCTTCTGCAAAAAACTCAACGTCCGGCACCAGGTTGCGCGCCAGTTTTACTGCGGCAACGGCACGTTCAATAATATTTTCGCGGGTGGTATTGAATTTATACTTGATATGATTATCGGACGAGCCAATGCCCGTATGAATACGCGGGCGCAACGCGGGTTTCAGCGCAGCGGCAGCCACTTCAATATCTTTTTGTACAGCCCGGGTCAAACCGCAAACGGTTGCGTTTTTTACCACGGTTGCAATTTCATTTACCGAAGCAAAATCACCGGGGCTTGAGATCGGGAAACCGGCTTCAATGATATCCACGCCAAGAGCTTCGAGTTGGAGCGCCAGCTTCACTTTTTCTTCTGTGTTCAGTTTACAACCGGGCACTTGTTCGCCATCTCTTAGTGTAGTGTCAAAAATAAAAACCTTGTTATCCGCCATAATTCAATTTATTTAATTTAGAATTGTTATTTTCAATAGCAATTGTCTGCAAGCTTCCAAACAGATCATTGTATTACATTTAAAAGTAAGAATAGATTTTAAGATTTGAAAGCCAATTTGTTGCGCTTGTTACATTGAATAAAGGATGCTGTTTAATTATAAATAATTGATAGTCAATATTAAAAGGAGGTATAAATTACGATGCCCAGTAGATCCACAGATGCATTGTTTCAATTAATAAAATCGCTGGAAAAATCGGAGAAGCGAAACCTGAAGCTGTTTGCGGGCAGAAACTCGGGTGCAGAGGCCTTAAAAAGCATGCAATTATTTGATGCACTGGATAAACTGCCGGAATACGATGAAAAGCTTCTTTTAAAAAAAGCGCCTTCGGTAAGCAAACAGCAGCTATCCAATACAAAGGCCTTGCTGTACAAGCAGATCCTGGGCAGCCTGCGTATCATCCGGGAAGATATGAATGTGGATATGCAGCTGCGCGAAATGATGGATAGCGCCCGGATCCTTTTCAACAAAGGACTGTATCTGCAAACCTTAAAGATCCTCGACCGGATGAAGGAGCTGGCAAGAAATTATCATCAGCTTACCTATGTGCAGCAGGCATTATTCTTCGAAAAAAAAATTGAGGCTTTATTTATTACCCGGAGCATTCAGAATCGTGCAGATGAATTAACGGAAGAATCCAATGCCATCGCGGAGCAAATTGCAAACGTAAACACTTTGTCTAACCTGGCATTGCAACTTTACAGCTGGTATATTCAGAACGGGCACGCCCGCAATGAAAACGATGTAAAAACAGTAAAATTATTTTTCGAAAATAGTCTTCCAAAAAATGCGGCGCAATTAAAAGGTTTTTATGAGCAGCAATACTACTATCAGAGTTATGCCTGGTATGCTTTTATAAAGCTGGATTTTCTGTTGTTCTACCGGTACACTCAAAAATGGGTGGATTCTTTTGCTGCCAACCCGCAAATGATTCCGGTAGAAACCACAATGTACGTTAAAGGGGTGCATAACCTGATGAGCGCGCATTTTGACCTGATGAACCGGGACGGACTGGCGGTTTGTATCAACCAATTCAAGAAATTTGTGCAAACCCAGCTGGTACAGGGTAATAACAATAATCGCATCACTGGGTATGTGTATTTATATACCGCCGTTATTAACCTGCATTTCCTGGAAGGTACGTTCAACAAGGGGTTGAAGATGGTGCCTTACCTGGAAGAAATGCTTATAGAGCACGGGCAATACCTCGACCGGCACCGGGTGATGGTGTTTTATTATAAAATAGCCTGCCTGTATTTTGGCGCCGGCGATAACAAAAAAACGATCGACTATTTAAATCGCATTATTAACCAGAAAGATGATCTGCGTACTGATCTGCAATGCTATTCCCGCTTGTTGCACCTGATCGCCCACTATGAATTAGGCAATTTTAATTTGCTGGAATACCTCATCAAATCGGTATACCGGTATATGGCCAAGATGGAAAACCTGAGCAAGGTAGAAGAGGCCATATTCCAATTTTTACGGAACGCGTTTAAGTTCAATGCCAAAACCATCCGGCCCGAGTTTGAAAAATTACTGACAACGCTGAAACGCTATCAGCACAACCGTCTGGAGGCAAGGGCTTTTGCATACCTGGATG
>JAGIAQ010000019.1:31692-47446 GCA_017744795.1 Niabella sp.
GAATTAATGTGCAGGACGTGATCCGGGAAAAATATCTGCGCACAAAAAAAATCGCTCCGTAAGAAGCGATTTTTTTTGTGCGAAACCAGTCATTATTTTGAATAATTTCTGAGGGTTTCGTTCGGATTAAATGTAAATCTGTTTAACACCACTTTCTTTTGATAAGGAACAATATATGTGTTCTGCCCCTTTTGATAAGAAATAGAGGTGTTCAAATTGATATAATTATTCGTCGACGTCTCGGGCGTTAACAGCTTATCACCCCTGAACTGGAACTTGGAACGCAGGGAGAAAGCATTTAACTGGCTGTTAAATGAGTTGTCGTAGTATTCGTTTTTGGACTTTTCTTTTCCCCGGTCGAAATTATCAGGAGAAGATTCTTCGGCAGCAAAAGAAAAACCCCCTAGAACCAGGACGAACACCGCGCTAAGCAAGAAGGTTTTTAAGATCATAAAAAAAATTTATTAATTAAACTAATACAAAAGTATAACATAATCCTAAAACTGAAAAATTTTAAATTTTATTTAACCTAAAAGAAATAATATTTTATAGATAACTGTTTGGTAGTGATTTTATTGTAAATTTTTCATTTAGCTACCTCAAAAATAGGTCCAAAAACAATAATGTTTTGATAATGAATATTTTGTGTATAAATGCAACATATAGTCGCTCCGGATCTTCTTATAGAAAAGTTTTGCACATCAGAGGAAAACTTGCGGGGGGCGGCAATAAAAATATTTGCCTATATTGAAACAAATTGCGGGAATTTGTGGTTTTGATAATAAGTAAAAGGAATTGAGCAATGAGAGAGTATTTTCACCAAAGCGAGGAGCGCAAGGATGACATGGAGGAGTTGCTGCAACGCTATGAAGACCTCAGAAACGGGAATTCCTCCTCTTATCTGGAAGAAGAATCATTTGAGCGCATCATCAACCATTTTGAATCCAAAGAAGCCTTTAAAAAGGCATTGCAGGCAACCGAAATGGCGATCGGGCAGTTTCCGTATTCAGCTGGGTTGCTGATAAAAAAAGCAGACCTGGTACTGAATAACCGGGAGTATGATACCGCGCTGGAACTGCTGGATAAAGCAGCCATTTTTGACGGCAATAATATTGATATTTATATCCTCAAAACAGAATCACTGCTGGCGCTGGACCGGCAGGAGGATGCTGTGGCCTTATTGCAGGAAGCGCTCAATTTTTTTGATGGAGAAGAGAAAGTGGACCTGCTGTTTGAACTCGCGGATGTATATGACGATTATGAGGATTTTGAAAAGGTATTTGATTGCCTTAAATGGATCCTTGAGCTGGAGCCGGCTAATGAAGAGGCATTGTATAAGATCTGCTTCTGGACCGACTATACCGGCAGGAATGCCGAAAGCATTGAGCTGCACCAGAAAATAATTAATGAGCACCCGTACAGCGAGCTGGCCTGGTTTAACCTGGGTGCGGCCTACCAGGGAATAAAATTGTATGAAAAAGCGATCGATGCGTATAAATATTCGATCGTTATTGATGAAAAATTTGATTATGCCTACCGCAATATAGGAGATGCCTATATCCGGCTGCGGAAATATAAAGATGCTATTGAGAACCTGGAGCGTGTGTTGGAACTGGCCAAACCGGAGGACGTTATTTTTGAAGCCATCGGCTATTGTTATGAGAAGCTGAAGAACTATGCACAGGCCCGGTTTTATTTCCGCAAAGCCTCGCACCTGAATGAAGACAAAGGTGCGTTACTGTATAAAATAGCCCTTACTTATTACAAAGAAGATAAGTTTGAGCTGTGCGCGCGCCAGCTGGAAAGTGCGCTGAAGATCAAGAACAATAACCCGGAGTATTTATTACTGCTGGGACAGAGTAAGCTGGCGCTGGGACTTGACAAAGAGGCGCTGCAACATTTTTTAAACGTGGTACGGCTGCGTCCGAAGCAGCTGGCGGGCTGGGAGGCTCTGTTTATTGGTTTGTACAAAGCAGGTTTTTTTGAGCAGGGGCTGGATCAGATCAGTAATGCAACGCTGCGCATGGCAACAGATAAACCCTTGTTTCATTATTACAAAGCGCTTTTTTATTTCGGCCTGAACCAATCCAAGCAGGCGCTGATCGAATTTGAAGCGGGGCTGACGGGCGCACCGCGGCTTTTGAAAAGAATCCTGGAAGTGGAACCGGAGCTGTTGCAACGCCCAACCGTCAATGCGCTTATTGTAAAGAATAAGAAAAAGTAAAATATAGAATAAGAAATATTGAATAAGGAATGCAAAAGTAGGTTGGGTTTCAGAAAATGAAAACTTCTAATTTAAGGTCGCATCCGTTCTCATTCCTTATTTCTTATTTTTTATTTGATATTTTTTAAAATAGTTCCGCTGCTTCTTTTTTACTCCCGGCACCCCAACCCCGGATTTGATCCCGCTGAGCGTTGTTTTGATCAAAAAATTGATCGGTGATTTATTTTTTAAGCGTTCGAAGAAAACAGGAGCATTTTTGCCATCATTGTACTTATGCAGTAGTAGGGCATTCGCCAGCCAGCTAATAACCTTGTTCTTAAAACTTTGTTCTGTTGGGTCATTGCTGTTCATTATATGCACCCCCAGGTGTTGGTAATACATTTGCAGATGGCCCTGCGCGTAATCGTCGTTACCTATTGCAGTCATATTCAGACTGTCCAGTCGGCCTCTGGAAACCTTTGCACTCGCCAGCGGAAGCAGCACGGGGTTCCATTTATTCAGCTCCATAGGGCCAGTATGCAGGTACATCCGAAAGGGGCTTAATGCAGCAGTATAAGATTCCCGCACCTGTAGTTGGGTGTTTAATGCGCCCAAAACATCCGCGTTAGCATAAATGAACAGGCTGTCCGTGGGCAGCACATCATAATTTTTGATGTGGTAAAAACGCGCATTGAGATTTTCAACAGGAATAATGCCCATTCTCCTTGTTTTGGCATTCACTTCCCTGTATTCCACATACATATTGGAAAGGTTCAGCGAGTCTATCGCCAATTTTAGAGGTAAGGCAAGGATCAAATCTGTTGGCAGGCGCTTGTATTTTGGAGGATTCGGTTGGGTTTTGTCTTTTACAGAAAGTAACCGGGCTGCTGCAACCTGCATGCCTCCGATCTTGAGAATGCTATCTGTGGCCCAAACCAAAGTGTTGACAGGCCCCCCGGTAATGGCACCGGTATGCAAGCTGAGGTAGTCGCCTGGGAATGCCTTTTTTTTCAGGAAGGACGCAAGGTCTTGGTTGGTACCCACTTCAAGTGAATCGGCTTTAAAAAAGCCATTTTTAAAGTCGAGATTATACCATTGCAAGGTGTTTTTGGGGGTGATGAACATTCCGGAGGAATTGTTCATGGACAATCCAGCGCTGGCTTTTAAAATTTCGCCTGCATTGTTTATGGTCTTTGAACTTAAATAGATATTTCGGATGGCGCCTGTGTCCAGCTTCAACACCGCATTGTTTTTTCCCAGGCTGTCGAAAACGAGCCGGTTCAGGGTATGAATGCTTAGCAAAGTGTTCCAGGCGGGTTGATTGCTATCCGGTTGTTTTTCAATCCGGAGGTTGTTTAATTGAACCTCCAGCTTATTGGAGTCGGTTGCATGGCGTTTGCCATTGCCATTATTGATCAATTCAAAGCCGGTAAGAAGGGTGTTCATCTGGCCCACGCTTAATAATTGGTCCGGCGTGGATTTAAGATCATAAAGGTGCAGGTAGCTGTTTTCGGTGGAACCATCCCATTTGACCGTATTGATTTCATTTTTTTTATTGACGAACTGCAGCATTACTTTGGGTCGTTCCAGTAAGGCTTCTCCCAGGATAAACGTTCCCGGTTTTCTGTGCTCTGCTGCTCCTGAACTGTCTTTCCGACTAAAAGAGCCCGTTATTGCAGGATCGGTAAGTTTGATCTTATCCAACGTAAGATCATTGTTCATCATCCGGGTAATGTCCGGCGTGATCGTTATTTCCGGAACCGCTATCTGAAGAGAATCGGCCCCGGATCGTTTCTGGTAGAAGAAATTCTTAAAGCTGCTGCTTTGTTTATCGTGCATCGTCATTCCTTCCACAGACAGGCGGGTATCAGGGGCAGTTAGTAAAAAATCTTTTCCGGAAAGGGAAAGTTCCTCGACCAATAGTCCCGGTTCTTTTCTTTTATAGATCTTCTTTGCCGCAACGGTATTTAAAAAGGCCGATATTTCCTTGTCCCCATCGAAAATATGCAGGCTTGTATTTTTTGCATCAAGGTCTTTAATATGTAAAAAAAGCGGTACTTCTTTTTTTTCATGAGGGGGAAGGGAGCCTTTGTGATAGATGAGAGTGGCATTGTCCCAGTTTACGCCGGATAGCAGCAAACTGCGTTTTACACTGTCAAGAACCAGGTCGCGGATCACAATTCCATGGGCTGTAGCATCCATCCGGTGGCCATTTAGGGTAAATGCAGCCGCCCGTATGCCGTTGGTATTGTCTACCTGTACATTATCCAATTCTGCTGTTACATCATTTCTTTTGAATAGCGCTTTGGAAAAGTTAAAACTCCGTACCGAGTTCTGGATGTTCTTGACCTCTTTTGAGGCGGTGAGTTTGTCCGGTATTACCGAAAGACTGGCCTTCTCTAATTTGAGCGTAGCACCGCTGTGAAAATTTAGGAGGATATTGCCATTCCGGATATTTAATGCGTCCAGGTTCATTACTTTTCCTACATCGCTTAAGGTTTGGAAGATGCTTTTCCGGTGGTGGTCCTTTCGCTGGGGTACTGCATAGATAATATCCGGGTTCGTAAAAACAGCGCTGTTGGCATTGAACTTATTATCGTAAATGAGCGATTCCCAGGAGAGGCCTTTGAGCTCAAATTGCGGCATGCGCACATCGTTGATAACCTTTCCTTCCTTAAACTCCCGCAGCCGGAATTTTGTGAGATAAATGGCATCGTTGAGAAACTGGATGCTGTCGAAAGAAGTGGCATAACGCCCGTTTTGCAGGGAGGTTTGGTAGTTGTGCAGGGTCATCAAAAATTTATCCACCCGCACGGGATGCTCATAGTTCTGACGCACCTGGAACCCTTGTAATTCAAAATCATTGTCATCCGAAGTGAACCGGTTAATTTTCCCTTTCCGGATCGTATTGATGTTCAGGTAGCCGTTCTGTACGACCACATATTTAAGCATAATATCGCCCACCAGCTGTTGGATCAGGTCGTCGATCCGCTGGATACGTTTGGTATGTTTTACCGTTTTCTGATCGGCATCAATGTCTAAATAAATTTTTGGATTGGCTGCAAAGGCAGAGTCGGCCTTGATAACCTCAGAATAGAATAAAGTATCAAAATTGATATTGGTAAGGCGCAGGCTATCAAAATGCACCTTGAACGCCGTTTTAGAGCTGTCGCCCTTAATGCCGCGTATGGAGCAACTGTCAAATTCGACTCTTTTGTCCTGCAGGGTGATCTTAAAGTTTTTGAAACTGATCGTGTGCCGGTTCCCCGGAAGGGTAAGGTTTTGATCATGGGTTTGAATGGCGATATCATCCGTGAACAGGATCTTACCCTGCTTTTTTTTGTGGGCGCCGGCCGTAGTGCTGTCCACACGCAGGCCATCCAGCCGGATGTGGATCTTATTCAGAACGAAAGGTGTTTCGTCCGGCCGGGTATTGTCAATAAGCGAGAGGGCCCCATCGTCCAGGAGGAACCGGTTTATCTTTAATACGTTGATCGCATCATTGATCGTTTTTGCAAGGCGCCCCATTTCTTTTGAAACCGTAAAGTGCTCTTCTACGGTAGAATCGACTGCTCCTTTTTGTTTTGTGGCTTTTAACCGATGTTGTAATTTGGTAAGAGTTACAGACGGAGAGAATAGATGTATGGAATCAATCAGGATCTGTTTATTAAACAATAATGGTAAAAATCCCTTTGCTTTTACGGTGATCCGTTTTATGTTAACATTGTAAATAAGACCGGCAGTACTATCTGTTGAGTAGAAAACGGCCTTGTTAAATTCGAGCTTGTTCCTGATCCAGTTGAATTTGAATTTTTCAACCTTGAGCCGCAGTTTTCCATTCGACTGTTGTTCTACGATCTGTTCAATTACATCTTCGGCATGCTCGATAAACCAGAAATTAAAAGCAAAAATGACGGTTGTAAAAATCCCCAGGGCTATCAACCAGGTATGATACCGCTTTCTTTTAAAGTTTAAATTCCCTAAAATGATCTGTTTGTCCAAGCCGGGGCTTTTTTCTAAAAATAGCGAAAAATCGGCGAAGGCCGGCTATGGGCGAAAAGGAAAGGGACGGTGTCAAAGTAAAGAAACCGTCATATCGACTGCAACGAAGTGGGAGGAGCTATCTCAAGGGCAATTAATTCCTCCGGATGAGATTTCTCGGCTCCACTACGTTAAGCTCGAAATGACGGCCTCCGTATGGGTATTGAAAATAGTTTAAAACCTAGCTGATCGCTGCTCCGTCCGGCGCTTCATCACCCGCCGCTACAAACACCAGCTTGCCGGCTGCATCTTCTGCCATCAGGATCATGCCATTGCTTTCGATGCCGCGCATTTTCCGGGGTGCCAGGTTGGCCACTACTACCACTTTTTTCCCGGGTAACTGCTCCGGTGAAAAATGCTGCGCGATCCCTGAAACGATCACTCTTTTCTCAAAGCCGAGATCGATTTCAAGTTTTAACAATTTGTCTGCTTTTTCCACTTTTTCTGCGGTGAGAATAGTTCCGGTACGCAGGTCTATTTTGGAAAAATCATCGAAGACAATTTCAGGTTTGATGGCTGACGTTTGAGGTTTGACCTCTGCAACTTCGGGTTTGATAGCCGCTACCGCCTCCGGTTGCTGGCTGCCGGCTTTCAGTTTCTCCAGTTGTGCGGCAATTTCTGTGTCTTCAATTTTCCGGAACAATAATTCCGGAGCACGCAACGTGTATCCTACGCTCAGTAAATTGATCTTGCCCGCATTCTCCCAGTCCAGCATGCGTTCCACAACTTTCATCATGCTCAGCATTTTTCTTGCGGCGGTGGGCAGGAAGGGGTTAATTAAAATAGCCAGGTTTGCCGTCAATTGCAGACAAAGATGCAGGCAGTTGTCTATTTTTTGCTGAACGAGGCCACGCTCGGGGTTATCCGGCGTTAGCTGTTTGGCCAGGATCCAGGGCTCTTTTTCCTGCATGTATTTATTGCCTTTGCGTGCCAGGTCAATTACCTCAAACAATGCATCGCGGAAGCGGAAATTGTCGAGTGCTGTTTGCACGCGGGCTGCCGATTGTTGTATGTCCGAGATGATCGCTTTGTCCGTATCATCCAGCGTCGCCGCATGTAACGAAGGTACTTTGCCGCCACAGAGTTTGTGCATGAGCACGAAGGTGCGGTTGACGAAGTTCCCGAAGATCGATACCAGTTCGTTGTTATTACGATCCTGGAAATCCTTCCAGGTAAAATCATTATCCTTGGTTTCCGGCGCGTTGCTGCAAAGCACGTAACGCAGGGCATCTTCGCAGCCCGGGAAATCTTTTACATATTCGTGCACCCATACTGCCCAGTTGCGACTGGTAGAAACCTTTTGCCCTTCAATGTTCAAAAATTCATTGGCAGGTACGTTATCCGGCAGCACAAAATTGCCATGCGCTTTCAGCATGGAGGGGAAAATGATACAGTGGAAAACGATATTGTCCTTACCGATAAAATGGATCAGGCGGGTATCTTCCTTACACCAGTAATCGGCCCAGTTTTCGGTTAATTCTTTTGTAGCCGAGATATAGCCGATCGGCGCATCGAACCAAACATATAATACTTTTCCTTCGGCATCGGGCAGGGGTACTTTAATGCCCCAGTTGCTGTCGCGCGTCATGGCACGCGGCTGCAAACCATTGTCCAGCCAGCTTTTGCACTGACCGTATACATTTGCTTTCCATTCTTTATGGTCCTCCAGGATCCATTGTTGCAGCCAGGGCTCATAGTTTTGCAAAGGGAAATACCAGTGTTTGGTTTTCTTCTTTACCGGAACCGCATCGCTCAAAGTGCTCCTTGGATTGATCAGCTGCTCGGGCGACAAGGTGCTGCCGCATTTTTCGCATTGATCGCCGTAGGCATTGGGATTGCCGCAAACCGGGCAGGTGCCGGTGATATAGCGGTCTGCTAAAAAGGTATTTGTTTTTTCGTCATAAAACTGTTCCGTTTCCCGCTCCTCGAACAGTCCTTTGTCATACAGTTCTTTAAAAAAGGCTGCAGCTGTTTCATGATGGATTTTGTCAGAGGTGCGGGCATAAATATCAAAGGAAATGCCCATTTGCGCCATGCTTTCTTTGATCTGGGCATGATATTTATCTACAATATCCTGCGGAGTCACACCTTCTTTCATCGCACGTATGGTGATCGGAACTCCGTGCTCATCACTGCCGCCCACAAATTTTACATCTTTTTTTTGCGCCCTTAAGTACCGGGCATATATATCCGCCGGAATATAACATCCCGCCAGGTGGCCGATATGGATCGGTCCGTTGGCGTAGGGTAAAGCGGCGGTAATTAACGTTCTTTTGAAATCTTTCATTGAATGAACCTGAATTTAGCCTGCAAAGGTACGATGAATTGGGCTATTTGCCTTACAGAAAGGACTATCGGTCATTAAAATAGAGTTGGTGTACACGGGAGGAATTACCGACTTTTGAAGGAGGGGTAAGGCTGGTAGGATGAAGTGCTCAAAAAAAGAGTATTTTCAATTTTAACTACCCTTGCAGTATAAATGAGCACAGATCAGCACATATTGTCAATGATCAAGTCTGTTGTGGGGAACACAATACCCGATGCGACGGTACAATTGTTTGGAAGTCGGGTTACAGGGAATATTCATGCTGAAAGTGACTGGGATATATAGATTTTAACTGATTCTAAATACTCCAAATCGGTTAAATGGATGCTACATGATAAGCTTTTCCCTCTAAGTGTGCAATTTGGTACCTCCATTAATATGATACTTACAGATAAAGATAGCTGGTCCGCAGATCCTGCTTATTATTCTCTGAAAAAACATATCGGAACCAATATCAAACCTCTTTCAATAATATAAAGGAGATCTGCCGGTATGCCGCAGACGAACAATACGTATCTCATGCTTCATAATGCGATAGGATACCCGGAACTTGAACTGTTCAAACGGACGCCAGTTCCCATCGTTGTTCTTTTTGTATTTGTCGGGAGGGTGTATTTCCGGGTGTTTGGATAATGCGATACTTTGATCAATCAATTGATCGCGAACTTTAGCTGCATTTTTCAGCCTGCTTTTTCAAATCCGTAGCAGTAATAAAATGTCCTTGCTCAATTTCGTCATTGCCAGCTTCTAAATCATCATTATATTCTTCAAGGGTCTGCGGTGTCTCTTTAGCCTTGTATCCAATACCCATTAATTTAAGCGTGTGCAGCAGCCATTCCCGTTTTGAGGAATCATTTATGTTGTCGAAATTGATTATTAATTCCATAATGACTGTTTGTTAAAATGTTTAAGGTTCGCTATCAGTCGCCTTTAGCAAATTTACCAAATTTTCCTCAAACAGGTGTCGTACTTTCATTTATCTTAGCCTTTATGAACCGTAAAACCTTTGTCCAGTCTTCTCTTGCCGCGCTGGCGGCTGCCGGACTGCCCACGGCTGTCGTTAAAGCCGGAGTGGCGGAGCCTGCAGTACCAATAAAACTGCCTCCCTTTTTGAAACCGGGCGCCATGATTGGCATCACTTCTCCTGCCGGTTATATTTTGCGTGAGGGGATAATGCCCGCTGCTACGCTGATGCAGCAATGGGGATTTAAAATAAGGCTGGGTGATACCATAGGCAAACGCGATTTCACTTTTGGCGGAACAGATGCCGAGCGATTAACTGATTTTCAAAAAATGCTGGACGACCCGGAAATAAAGGCGATCATGTGCGCCCGGGGCGGATATGGTTCGGTGCGCATCGTGGATGGTATTAACTGGTCAGCATTTAAAGCCAATCCGAAATGGATCATCGGCTTTAGCGATATTACGGTCTTGCACTCCCATATCAACCGCAATTTCGGGATTGCCTCGATTCATTCAAAAATGTGCAACAGTTTCCCCGATGTGTGGGAAACCGCTGACCCCTTACAGAAAGATACGATCGAATCGATACGCAAGGCCCTCACCGGCGAAAAGATGCAGTATGCAGCCGAAGCATTCAATAGCCTGAATAAACCGGGCACCGCAACAGGTGTTTTGGTGGGCGGGAATCTGAAAACCTTGGAAACGCTGGCGGGATCGGCCTCCGACATCAATACTGATGGAAAGATCCTGTTTGTGGAAGATACCGGTGAATACCTGTATAGTATCGACCGCATGTTCTGGAACCTGAAACGAACCGGGAAATTAGCGAAGCTGGCTGCACTGATTGTGGGCGGTATGAAGCTGAAGCAGGACCCGCTGGACGAGCAGTTCGGGAAAAGTATTTATGATATTGTGCTGGAAAAAGTAAAAGAGTATAATTATCCCGTTTGTTTCGACTTTCCGGTAGGGCACCAGATCGATAACTACGCGTTGCGTTGCGGCACGCCCCACCAGCTGAACGTTACCATTAAAAGTGCTACTTTAAACAGTTTATAAAATTGAAATGAAGCTACCTGTTACACAACCTCCTTTTTTAAAGAAGGGCGATACGATCGGGATCGTTTGCCCCTCCGGGTTTATGGAATATGCAAAAGCTACTGAATGCATTCGTACATTGCAGCGCTGGGGTTTTAACGTAAAAACCGGGCCGACATTGGGCGGCGCTTCCGATACCTATTTTTCCGGAACAGATGAACAGCGTCTTTCGGATCTGCAGCAGATGCTGGATGATGATGCGGTACAGGCGGTGCTTTGCGGCCGGGGTGGCTATGGTATGGGGCGGATTATCGATCAGCTCGATTTTAAAAAATTCAGAAAAAAGCCAAAGTGGGTGATCGGCTACAGCGATATCACTATTTTTCACAGTCACGTTTATACGAATTTTAAAATAAGCGGATTGCATTCGCCAATGGCGGCGGCCTTTAATGACGGCGGATACCGGAATAAATATGTACGTTCCCTGCGCGATGCGCTTCTGGGCGAAAAAGCGATTTATGCTACAAAGCCATCGAAATATAATCGCCGCGGAACAGCGGAGGGCACGTTGTTGGGTGGCAATCTTACACTGCTGGTAAACGCGGTGGGAACAAAATCGGACCTGCAAACGAAAGGCGCAATTTTGTTTATTGAAGATATCGGGGAGCAGAAATATTCCATTGATCGCATGCTATACCAGCTAAAACGCAGCGGCAAGTTGGAGCAGTTGGCCGGACTGATCTTTGGCGGGTTTACCGATCTGGGTGACACTAAAAGGCCCTTCGGGCAAAGCATTCATGAGATCTTATGGAATATTGTCAAGGACTACGACTATCCCGTTTGCTTTGATTTTCCGGTGAGTCACGACAAGGAAAATTATGCACTGAGAATCGGCGGCTATTATCGTTTATCTGTAACCGGTGGCGGAGTACAGTTGTGTGAACGATAACCTTCCGCTAATGAGCAAGGGTGTTGTGCGCTGGAGTAATATCGTTTCTACAGGGCATAGCTGTATGGACACCGGAGGGTTCTTTAAGGAAGGTAAACTCATTTAAAAAAAAGAGATTTTTCTTTCCGCAGGGCGCCATCAGGCGCCTCGTGTTTATAGAACGAAACATTGTTTTAATATTCCGGCTCCGTTAGGAGCCGCGTAAATCATATAAACACGGGGCTCCTACAGAGCCAGATTTATATTTCGCATCGTGCTAGAAACACGCTGCTCTTACAGAGCAAGAAAATCGGTCCGTTTTTCCGGCTAGCCATTAGTTAGGAGGCTTTAGGACCGACCTCAAAATGTTGCGGACCCGGCTTGATTTGTGTTCGTCGCAATTAATGATTTTGTCTATTTTTACCTACTACTAATATTTTAAACAGACCCGACAATGGAACCCTTTTCAGCAAAACAAACATGGAAGAACTATTCAGGGATCCTGCTGTTGCTGCTAGGAATGCTGGTGGGAGGTTTCACGGGCGCCCTTTTTCCGGGTGTTGCTGGTTACCTGAAGCCAATAGGTGATATTTTCCTGAACCTGCTTTTCGTAACAGTAGTGCCACTGGTTTTCTTTGCCATCGCCGTGTCGGTGGCAGCCATTGAACAAAAAAATAAACTGGGAAAGGTATTGGCAATAATGACAGTCACTTTTCTGGTGTTTATTCTGCTGGCAGCACTGTTTACAATGGCCATGACTTATTTGTTTCCCGTCGGAAAGATAGGAGTGCAGGCGGCAGCGGCTGCTACAGAAGTGGGAGAACAAAGATCCTGGGGAGCTATGCTGGTGGATTTTTTTACTGTTGGTGAATTTTATATGCTGCTTTCCCGGAAAAGCATGCTGGCGCTACTGGTGTTTTCTTTTTTGCTGGGCACAGCCGTGCGGAGATCAAACGAAACAGCAAAACCTTTTTACGCCCTTCTTGTGGCGGGCAATGAAGTGATGAAACAACTGTTGCTGTTAATCATGAAAATTGCGCCCATTGGCCTGGGGGCCTATATCGCTTACCAGGCAGCAGACCTTGGTCCGCAGTTATTTGGTTTTTATGCCCGGCCGATGACGTTGTATTATGGAACCGGGATCCTGTATTTTTTTATTTTTTTCACGCTATATGCGTTCGTTGCCAATGGTCGTTTGGGGGTGCGGTTGTTTTGGAAAAACAATATTGTGCCCTCGCTTACTGCTGTCAGCACTTGCAGCAGCCTGGCTACCATGCCCGCAAATCTGATCGCCGCGGAGCGGATCGGGGTTCCTTCTTCCATTTCCAATGTAGTTATTCCGTTAGGCACTACGCTGCACAAGAACGGTTCTTCTATTTCTTCTGTGGTAAAAATATATGTGGTGTTTCAGATGCTGGGCTGGGATTTCTTTGATCCTAAAAATCTTATAATTGCCCTCGGAATTACGGTGCTGTGCAGTATGGTGGAAGGTGGCATCCCCAACGGCGGCTATATCGGAGAGCTGTTGATGATCTCCGCCTACCACCTGCCCACGGAAGTGGTTCCGGCTGTGATGATCATTGGCACGCTGGTAGATCCGTTGGCAACGGTGCTCAATGCTACAGGCAATACTGTTGCTGCGATGGTGGTTACGCGCTTATCGGGTGAAAAATTTTCGCCACAAAAATTGGAAAATAGTTAGCCGGGAAGTCGGAAACGCGGGAAGGGGTTGTTAAACCATTGTTGGTGTTGCGCGTAGCCTAGCGGTGCCGGCAAAAGCACCAACAAAGAAATCAAGCAAATAAGAAGTAGCCGGGAATAAGGGAAGGGGTGTTTTTCAATTGCCGTATTCCCGCCTTTTCGGCCCAAAATACTTTATCGCCTGAAAATATTCCCGATCCCTTTTCCTATTCGCTGGATGGCTTCAATTCCTTTAGTGATCGGTTCATTGGTTACTTCAGAAAAATTATCAATGCTGTTTATAAGATCGTATTGCTGGGGGAACAGCACCATCTTGTTACAGCCTTCCAAATATCTTTCCATTTTACCGGGCAAACTATCGAGCAAATAAAAGTGGGATGCAGACCCGCGCCGGGCCGAAATGAGCACGAAAAGATCATCTTCCCGGCTGTTTTTTGTAAGGCTGGCAAAATCATCCCAATCAGTAAATAACTCGGTACTTACGGTTATGTTGAGCTTACTCTTTTTCAAATAGCTCATCAATGCTTCGGCTGTTGCGGTGTTCGAAAACAGATGAACCGGCGCGCTCAACTCCAGTGACAACAATGCGATCTTGTGTACCCAAAACATAAAAGAGGGCTCAAACTCCGCCAGGGGCGGAACGGCCAGTGGAATGCGTTTAACAGCTACCAGCGGGTTTTCAAATCCGCAAACAAAAGTGGTTTTGTCGGAACCGGATAAAATATTGTCCAGTTTTTCCCCCGTCAACCGGCTCAGCAAGCCTGCGTGCCGCGGCCATCCCAACACGATGATATCGGCCATTATCTCTTTGGAAATACGGATAATACCGCTGGCAATATTATGATCGATGGTAGTAACCACGTTCACTTTGGTTTCGGAGGCTGAGGCCTGTTTTACATACTCTTCGAGCTTAGTACGCGCCTTGCGGATGTTGATCTCTGCCTCAGCGTTATTGGATACGACGGAAAGGATCGAAATAGGATTGGAAGATTTTTTATTTTTTAAGAGGATTGAAAATTCAAAAAGCTTTTCAAAATTTTCGATCTCGGCAATGGGGAGCAGGATGTGCTCGTCTTCACCATTCGTGGAAGGATTCATCTCTGCCGTTTCATCCTCCGATTCCACGATGATTCTTTTCGCTGCTTTTTCAGTTGCAAAAGAGGCTACAATGCAGGTGACGAGGATCAGGATAATCGTTCCGTTCAGGATATTTTCGTCCAGTATTTTAGCATTATAACCTACCAGTATCACGGCTAGTGTGGCAGCGGCATGTGAGCTGCTCAGCCCAAAAATAAGCTGGCGCTGCGCAGGGGAATATCTGAATACTTTTTGCGTGAAGAAAGCGGCCAGCCACTTGGAGCAGATTGCTACCGCTGAAAGCGTTCCGGCAATTACCCAGGCCATCGGGCCATTTAACAGTACACTTACGTTTACGATCATGCCTACACTGATCAGGAAAAAAGGAATAAATAAAGAATTGCCGATAAATTCGATACGGTTCATCAGTGCCGAAGAATGCGGTATCAGTTTATTTAATGCCAGTCCTGCGGCAAAAGCGCCTATGATGGCTTCCACGCCGGCCACCTGGGCCAGAAAAGCGGCAAAGAAAACAACAGACAATACAAAAATGTAGTGGGAATGCTTTTCACTTTCCAGCTTGCGAAAAAACCATTTGGCGATCCTGGGAATTAAAAAGAATACGATCACTGAAAAAATAGCCAGGGAAACACCCAGTCGTATCCAGAACTCGCTGTTCAGACTGCCATGGCTATTCCCCATGATCACCGCCAGGATGATCAGTACTGCGGTATCGGTTAATATGGTGCCGCCCACCGTTATGGCTACTGCCTGATTTTTAGCCACCCCCATCTTGCTTACGATCGGATAGGCAACAAGCGTATGGGTAGCAAACATGCTGGCCGTAAGAAAGCTGGCGTTAAAGTCGTATTTCAAAAGATAATAACAAACCGGGAAGCCCGCCAATATGGGAATGATAAAGGTAAACAGGCCAAATAATCCGCTTTTTCGCTGATTGGCCCGGAACTCGTTCATGTCCAGCTCCAGCCCGGCTATAAACATAATATATAATAAACCAATGGTGGAGAACAGGTTGATAGCGGAATTCTTTTCCAGGATATTGAGCCCGTGCGGACCAATAACGACCCCCGAAATGATCAATCCGATAATACCGGGAATATTCAGCTTTTTCAGCAGAATGGGGGACAGCAGGATGATCAGCAGGATGAGCGAAAATACGAGCACTGGGTTTTCGAGCGGCAACTTAAATTCATGCAGCAACTTGCTAAAAAACTCATTCATTATCTGATATTTAGTTTGTCCAGGGTTGGTGGATAGACCCGTAAACCAGCAAAAATACTTGCTTCGGGTTACATGGCCTTCTTTTAAACGTAACCATATGATTAATATTATCTAAGGCCTGTATAAAATCAATATTCCTGTAGATGTGGATAAGTTGCACCAGCTGTAACACATTTATAATTAATAAACTAGATTACTTTTGTACTGTTAAAAGACAGGTTGTGCACCTGTTATACAC
>JAGIAQ010000001.1 GCA_017744795.1 Niabella sp.
ATTCAGGATCGAGGCCTACCCATTCGTCCAATCCCACCAAAAAAATACGGCTGGTATCTAGTTGTCTTTTTTTTATTGCATCACAGAATATGGCGCAAGCTTTTTTGGGCGAATCGCCGGAGGCCATGCAAAGCACCGTATCCGGTTTTTTGCTGATGGTATCGATCATCATTGCCGTAATAGCTTCCGCCACAGCGGTATCGTCTTTAAATATTTGTACTGTCATCTTTTTTCTATGGACCCCGTTTGTTTGTGTTTCACAATTATTTTCCGTTCACCGGAGGGAAGTAATTCTTCTTTTATAAGGTAATAATTTTCATCGTAACTTGGAAAATCGCGTTTTTGCGAATTGTTGTTTGCGCCTCGCCAGCCTTCAATTTTTACAGGCTCCCATTGTTTTGATCTTGCAGACGCATAAGCCGCATCCAGGATGGCATTAACGATATACCCGTCATAGAAGGTTTCCTGGGGTTGTTTGCCTTTTTCAATGGCTTCAAACATATCGGTAAACATATGGCTGTAACCCAGTTCGTGTACTTCATCGCCCACAGGAAACAGCCAGCCGGTATTGCTCTCCGCTTTTTCGGCCACATAATCCTTGCCTTTGCCTGTGGTGAACAGTTCAAAGCCCGTGCGCAAGAAATTGTTCAGCCAAATAGTGCCCTCGGTACCCATTACTTCATCGCGCAGATCCATGCCGCCACGGAAACTCCAACTTACTTCAAACTGCCCAATAGCGCCATTGGCATATTTTACCAGCCCGATGGCATTATCCTCGGCATCAATAGGATGCACCCGGGTATCGGCCCAGCACATTACTTCAACAGGCAGTATATTTTTACCAATAAAGCTCCTGCTGATCTCTACACAATGACAACCCAGGTCGATCATGCAGC
The DNA here is from genome assembly GCA_017744795.1 of Niabella sp. Taxonomy (GTDB): domain Bacteria; phylum Bacteroidota; class Bacteroidia; order Chitinophagales; family Chitinophagaceae; genus Niabella. The sequence continues at coordinate 897 of JAGIAQ010000001.1, forward strand.
CGCCGCCTGCTTTTTCTTTGCTCCAGAACCAGTCGCTATGCGGGCCCGGATGGGTTTCCCGACTTTTTGCCCAGATCACTTCACCAATAGCGCCGTTCTTTACACTGGCGAGTGATTTTAAGAATTTTGGCGTGTAGCAAAGGTCCTCCAGATAACCGCCCAGGATACCCGCTTTTTCAACGGCTTGCAGCATTTGCAAAGCCTCGGCAGCATTGCGCCCCAGCGGCTTGGTGCATAGCACATGCTTGCCTGCTTTTGCACAGGCCAGCACTGCTTCCAGGTGCAGGTGATTGGGCAGGGCTACTACCACTGCATCTACCTCTTTGTGCGCAACTGCGTCTTCGAGGACGGTGGTGTAGTTTGGTACGGTATATTGCCCGGCAAAAGCTTTTGCTTTTTCAGGATCGCGGGCGTAGATCATTGTAACAACATCTTTTCTTCTTTGTGCCACCAACGATTCCGCATAAAATCGTGCAATAAACCCCGAACCCAAGATTGCTAGTCGCATTGTTTATTTTTTAGGATGATTAATAGTAAGATCAATGGGCCGGTAAGGCGGTGAGACGGTAAACAAAATCTTCCCGTTTTTCCACACTCCCGGCTAATATTTGCACGGGGCTCTTTGGTCTGTCCAGCCATTCGTGTATTTGTGGCAGTTCCCGAATTTATGCGCTGTCTGCGGAAACTGTAATCATAAAATATAATTTTGAACGGGTTTTTACTGTTTTAAAATGAATCCCAGTTCCTTTAACCCTTCCCGCACCTCCGGGCAGCTCATAAATAATTTCCATAACAGGCCCGAGCGGTAATTTTCAATCATTACAACTTCCGGCCCCTGATCGATGGCCAGGTACTTTTGAGGGTACCAGTTTTCCGTTTCACTAAACGCATCATAAAAACCATAGGGCCCCCACAATTTATCTTTTTTATTCTGATACCAATACCGGATAGCCGCCATTGATTGCCGCGGGGTATAGGGCAGCGAAGCAATGGCCGCCGTGGGCGCAATGACCCCCAGATCATTTTTCATATCCGGAGCGTGTGCTGCGTACCCTTTTACCGAATAGCTGGCCGTTAGGCCCCAGCTGGTTGTTCCGTATCCTTTGAACTGCTTCGGGTTGGTAACGCACCATTGATAGTTGATCAGGGATTGCGTTACATTTTCCTTCCAGTAATCGGCATACTGGTCCTTTAGTCCTTTTGGGTTTAATCCCAAATAAGAATACTGTGCCCAGAACAACGGACCGCCATGCGGCGGATTGCCCTGCATAAAGAGGTGGAGCGTATCATTCTGGTAAAAACTGATCTTGTTAATAGCTCCGTTTTCTGCCCAGCCTTCATGATAAACGGCAGCGGGAATGGAGTGGGTGGGCGAGGAGGCCGCCAGCACATACATAATAAGGCATTCATTATAACCGTGCACTGCAAAGTTTTTCTTCCATCCAAAATCAGGGCTCCAGTGCCAGTAAAGCACATTTTGTCCGTCCTTACGGTACCAGTTAAAGTCTATTTGTTTCCACAATTGGTCAATGCGTGCCGCCAGTTTTTTTTCGGCAGTGTTTCCATTCTGAAAGTACTGTCGTACGCAGAGCAAGCCCTGCATCAGGAAACTGGTTTCTACCAGGTCGCCGCCGTCGTCTTCTTTTCCAAAGGGCTTTACATGGCCGGTTTGCCCATTGATCCAGTGTGACCAGGCGCCATGAAAGCGATCGGCTTTTTCTAAAAAGGATACGATCCGGGTGAGCCGTTGTATGCCCTGGGCGCGCGTAATAAAGTTTCGTTCTATTCCGGCTAGGATGGCCATGATGCCGAAGCCGCTGCCACCGGTAGTTACAATATGCTGATCCTTTTCAGGATAAATATGATCCATATTGATGCGCTCGCAGGCCATGCCGCTATTGGGCTCGGCGCCCGTCCAGAAGTATTGAAAAGTTTGTTTTTGAACGAGGTTCAGCAGGGCAGCATCCGAAAGGGGTGCGACGCGCGGGCGCTCCTTTGTACTGCTTTCTTGTGCGGAGCCAACCGTAGATAGCAGTAGCACTGTGGCCAGGAAAAGGTTTTTCAGCATAAATAAATTTACTTAATTTTGTACAAATTATTGTACAATGTTAGTTGCTAATATTTCTGAGTTCAGGAAAAATCTTAAATCCTATATCGACAGCGTTTTTGATAATAACGACACGCTGATTGTGACCGGCAGCGGTAAAACCGTGGTAATGATCTCCTTGGATGATTTTAACCGGTATGACGAAACGGAGTACCTGTTAAGCACGGATGCCAATAAAGCCATGATGTATAAAGCTAAAAGAGAAATTGAAAATGGTAAAACCACCAAAAACCATTCTATAAATGATCTTAAAAAAATGATTAATGATTAGTTTTTCGCCAACCGCCATGGAACACCTACACCACTGGATAGCCGAAGACTGGAAGATTGCCATCCGAATATTGGAATTGATCGAAGACATTAAACGGCATTATTTTACCGGCATCGGCAAGCCCGAACCATTAAAAGGAGACTTTAAGGGCTATTGGAGCCGGCGCATTACCGATGAACACCGACTGGTTTATAAAATCAGTGATGACATCATTATTATACATTCCTGCCGCTTTCATTACAGGAAATAGATTTTTCAAAGAACTGAATTTCATTTAAAAAATTAAGGCTGACAGAATTTCGCCAGCCTTAAAAATTGTTGCTGATTATTTTAAATTCGGGTTCAGATCAATTTGCGATTGAGGGATTGGCAAATAATCGCTCTGACCCGAAACAAAATTGGGCAGGGTGGCCGCAGCCTGGCCAGTGCGCAAAAGATCATTAAACCGTTCTCCCCACCATTCGCAGGCAAATTCTGCCCGCCGTTCATCAAGAATATTTTGCAGACTGGCTCCTGAAAGGGGTACCAGTCCCGCCCGGCTACGAACCAGGTTTAGCGAGGCATCACCATTCTGGCCCTTTCTGACCTTAGCTTCTGCATTAAGTAATAAGGCATCTGAATAACGCAATACTCTTACGTTATTGTTAGATCCATAATCTGTTCTGTCTGCAGTCATTTGGTTAGCGGGCAAATAGGCCTTGCCATTAAAATATTTGGTCCCGTTTGAGTTTCCGTAAACCTTATCTCCGCTTGGCGTTACAACAAATGTACCGGGGGCCCCGTTAACGCCACAATACTGTATCGTCGTTTTGAGCCGGACCAGATCGTTCCTGGCAGTAAGAAAATCTACAATCTTTTGAGTGGGAGGCATAAATCCCCAGCCGCTAATGGGGCTGCCTTTCTGATCTCCCCCCGGCCCCTGAAAAGGCCAGAAAGCATCGGGAGCAACAGTGCTGCTGGTGTTATCACCAAAGTCTGTATACTGCAATTCGAATAATGATTCATTGCATAATTTGCCGGGCATTTTAAAGAGCTGATAAAAATCGGAGTAAAGAGTGAATTTTGAACTAGAAATAATCTGGTTCGTCGCATCGATCACAGCATCCCAATAGCTGCTGCCGTTATCATTTCCCGCAAGATCGGCTGCAGCCTTTGCCTTTAGCAATAAAGCCGAGTATTTGGTTACCGAGCCAACATGCGCCGATTGATTGGGTCTTGCATCTTCAAGATTCGGAATAATAGCGTCCATTTCTGAAATAATAAAACGCCGCACATCGGCCGCTGATTTTTTTGCAACCGTGGTTAATGAGTCATTATTGGTTAACACCGGAACATTTCCAAAAACCCTGGATGCCATTAAATGAGCAAAGGCTCTTATAAAGCGCACTTCCCCCGAATATTGATTATATAAGGCGGTATTTTTTGCATCGCCGGAAGGGATGTTTTTTGCGAATTTATTCAACTCCAGCAAAGCACTGTTGCAATCGATCACAAGCCCGTAATAATCATTCCAGCTATTATTAAGGCCCCAGAAGGCTTGCAGTCCTCCATAACTAAAAGATTTAATATCGGCAAGAGGAGATTGATCGCCGGGGGAGGACCCTTTATCAAATTCATCACCCCTTACCGCACGCATACCCAGATCAACCCAATGCACTAATCCCGGGTTTGCCTTTGCCGCCGTTCTGTAAACACCTGAAACGGGCTGGTACATTGTGCTCAGGTCGGCATAGTTGATTCCCGTTGCATTTGTTTGATTTTCCAGGGGCCGGTCTAAAAATTTAGAACAACTGCAAATGAGGATCATTAAAACGATAAGTAACTTATATTGCTTTTTCATGATTTTCATTTTTGAGGGTTTAAAAGTTTACTCTTACGCCTAAACTGTAAGATGAAGTAACCGGGTATATGTTATTGTCATAGCCACCGTTACCCAGGTTATTATCAACAATGACGCCCGGTGCAGTTGTGCCATTGGCTAAATTGTTTGGCTTTATGCCTGTTACTTCCGGAGTAAACCCACTGTATTTTGTAAAAATAAAAGGCCGGTCTGCCGTAGCGTACACCCGCATCTGTGTAGGCCGTTCTCCTTTTCCAACCTTAAAATTATAGCCCAGCTGAATGTTTTGAATACGCAGATATGAGCCGTTTTCTACAAAAAAGGAGCTCGCCGCATTGTTCCAGCTTTGGGTGCTGCCATAGGCAGACGGGTAAGCATTTGTTGATCCGGCCCCGGTCCATAAATGGGACACGAAAGCTGCATCTCCGTTCATGTCTGTGAATTTCAAACGCATGGCCCTGTTCAGGTTCAGGATCTTATTTCCGTTAACGCCCTGCAATGCTATACTCAGGTCGAAATGTTTATAATCAAATCCCAGGTTTAAGCCATAGGTTATTTTAGGCAGGTAGCTGCCAAGGTTCACACGGTCATCGCTATTCAAAACACCATCGCCGTTTTGATCTTTAAATTTTAGATAGCCGGGTTTTATCGGGCTGCCCGGGTTAGCTTTGTTAAACGCTGCCGCAGCAGGGTCTGCATCAATCTCTGCTTGTGATTGATATACGCCGGTCATTTGATACCCATAAAAATAATTAATAGGATAGCCTACCTGAATGCGTGTGGGAAATTCTGCAACGCCGGTTTGTGTGTTCGCCAGTCCGCCCAGATCGATTACCTTATTTTTTAAGGTAGATAAATTAGCGCCGATCGAATAGCCGAAGTCGCCCACCCGGTCTTTCCAGTTTAAAGCAAACTCAAACCCGCTGTTGTTTACACTGCCCCAGTTCCCATATAATGTAACGCCTGTAAAAGGAAGCGGCCGGTTAAATGCCATCTGGTGCGTAGTGCGATTGTAATAGTCTATAGAACCGCTCAACCGGTTTTTTAATGCTGTAAAATCAATACCACCGTCCCATTCTTCTACTACTTCCCATGTGGTATTGGTAAAAATTCCATTTACACGGTAACCCGGTACATATGCCCCGTTAGCCGTTCCTGTACTCCCAAATATTCCTGAATAATCATTGCCAGACTGTGCGATAGCATATCCCGCATTGGGCCGAACCGCATCATTCCCGAGTTTCCCCCAGCTTCCTCTTAATTTCAGCAGATCAAAAATGTGCTGGTCTTTCATAAAATCTTCCTGCGTCAATACCCACCCCAAACCTACAGACGGGAAGTAGCCCCATTTGGTTTGATATTTAGAACTGCCGTCTGCGCGAAACGTGGCGGTTAATAAATACTTGTTCCGGTAATCATAACTGGCTCGTGCAAAATAGGAAAGGCCGGCATTACGGGAGCCATCTTCGCTATAACCAAGAGGCGAACGAACGCCCTGGCCTGCATACCAGGACTCTTCCTGGTTGGGTACATTGTCTGCAGAAACCCAGGTTTCCCTCCAGCGCTGTTCCCGGCTCGATTGCCCTAAAAGAACGGTCCAGTGATGCCCGTTCTTCCCATCTTTATATGTTAACAAATTATCCAAAACATAATCAGTGTAGCGATCTTGTAAGGAGGTCAATTTTGATAAATTTTGCATCTGATTATTATCAACATAATATTGTGGTATGTAGTATGAAGTCTGGTCTGATTCGTATCGCTGACTTAGCTGTGTGCGAAAAACCAACTTACTGCCCCAGATATTTGCTTCTGCATATATTGTGGGCAGTACCTGAAACCCTTTCATCCTGTTATAGTAATAATTTGCCGCGGCTACGGGGTTGCCGTATACCCCGTTATTGTACCCTAAACTCGTAGACGAGGCATAGTCTATGGGTTTTGCTAAAGTATTGGATGGATCATAAACAGGATATAACGGCGACGCATAATAAGCTCTGGTAAACGCATTGTTATTAGGGTTCAATTCCGTTGAGTTGCTCATATACGCTGTAAAACCAACCTTCAGCCACGGAAAGGCTTTTGCCTCTGTCTGCACCCTTATGTTATACCTTTTATAATTGTTATCAGCCTTTAAAATTCCATTTTGATACAGATAATTCAAACCGAAAGAATAGGTGATCTTATCACTGCCGCCTGCCAGATCAATGCTTTGATTATGTATCAGCGCCTGCTTTCTCATTATCTCATTATACCAATCTGTATTTGTAGAAGGTGCAACGCCGGTTCCGCCAAATTTTGCAACGGAGTTAAGCACTTTTGCCGAATCGGCAGCGCTTCCTTTTGCTAATTGCATTGCTGCGTATTGCGCTCCGTCTGCCATTTTCAACATATGGGAAGGTATTTGAAAACCCACATAGCCATTATAGGTTACCCGGGTTTTCATATTTACTTTTCCTTTTTTCGTGGTAATAAGCACCACTCCGTTTGCGGCACGCACGCCATAAATTGCAGCACCCGAAGCATCTTTTAGAATGCTCATGTCGGCGATATCGTTAGCATTTAAAAAGTCAATATTGTCGAGCATCATGCCGTCTACAATGTAAAGCGGGCTTTCGTTATTTGACGATCCAACGCCCCTGATCCGTACCACTGGGGATGATCCCGGCGCGCCGCTGCTTACCACCTGAACGCCAGGAACGCTTCCCTGCAGCGCATCCATAGGAGTTGCGGTTGTGCGTTTTACCAGTTCTTCAGTGTTCACAGTTGATACCGGCGCTGTCAAGTCCTTTTTTGAGGCAGTTCCATACCCGATCACCACTACCTGATCCATTACTTTCTGTGAGGCGATCATTTTGATAGCAACGGTTGTATTACCGTTTAACGGATATTCCTGATCATTGTACCCAATAGCCGAAAATAAGAGTGTGCTGTTCGCATCCGGTACAGAAAGTGTAAAGGCGCCCTGTGCATTGGTTGTTGTACCAATATTAGCGCCTTTTACCTGCACTGATACACCAGCTAAAGGCGCGCCGGAACTGTCCGTTACTGTTCCCCCAACCCTTACATCGACTTTAGCCAGCGGATCGGCCTTTATTACAATGAGCCCGTTCTCCATTTTCTGAAACGTGAGGTCCGTATGAAAAAGTAACAGGGGCAGAATTTCGTCAATGGTGGCGTCCTTTGCATTGATAGAGACCTTTGTGGTCAGTTGCGGCAGGTTGCTGTTGTATAAAAACCGGTAGGCCGATTTTTCTTCTATCGACTTAAAAACGGTTGAGATCTCTGTTCTTGCGGCACGTAAATTAATACGCTGCTGCCCAAACCCATTTGCATGGATATTGAATGTGAAAAAAAGCATGAATAGCACCGTTAATTTCATAGCAAGAAAAACTTTTTTTGTTTCGGGTAAGGCTGTCCCTTTTTTAAAGCATTTCATGTGATTGATATTGTTGTTTAAAGGATATCACATGAAGTGTTCGTCGTTACAATCCACTCCATGTAAAGTTAATTGATACATTTTTGCAGGGAGTCATCGTTTTCTTTTCATTGCGTAATCGTTTTTAATGTATTGAACTAATGGTTATTGTATTTTTTTCAATCGAATAATTAAACGGGTTGGCGACCTTCAATGCCGCCAGCGCCTGTTCAATTGTTTCTTTCTCAAAAGATCCATTGAAATTCAGTTGTTTTACCCGTTCATCCGTAAAACGGATCTCCACATTGTACCACTGCTCCAGCTTGTTGGCAAGCGTTACAAAATCATCGCCGCGAAACTCCAACCGGTTGTACATCCAGGCAGTTTCTACGCGCGCGGCGGCTGTTTGTGTACTGTCAATCGATTCTACTTTTATGGCATCGGGCTGCGATTCGCTACCCGCTGTATTTTCTTCCGCAAGAACCTTACTGGGGATCACAATTTTTTGATTGGGATATAACAGTACCGGCTGAAAATTTTTATTGCCATCGTGCCGGGTAATGCTCACCAGTCCCCGGTACAACACCGTGGTGATGGCGGCTTCGCTGCTATACGCCGTTACATTAAAAGCAGTGCCCAGCACTTTTACATCAATGGCGCCCGCGTGCACAATAAAAGGCTGCTTCTTGTTTTTTACCACGTCAAAAAAAGCCTCTCCTTCCAGCAACACCTCCCTGGTGGCGCCCTTAAAGTCTGTTACATAATACAATTTTGAACCGCTATTGAGCCAAACGCTGCTGCCATCGCGCAATATCATTTGTTTGCGAACCCCCTTGCCGGCACTTAGCGCAAGCTGCTTTTCCTTCAAAACCACCGGACTGGTTTTATGTTTCAGCAATACAACCGACAAAATGATTGTTGCTAAAACCGCTGCTGCATAGTAATAGAGTCGCCGGTTCTTCTTACGCAGATCGGGAACAGGGGCTATTGTTCCGGCGGCTTTTTGCAGCAACGCTTTCGCCTTTTGGCTGTAATCAGGCTCTTTATTTTCGAACGCAACGGTTTGTGTATTCCGCAAAAGCGCAGCCAATAGCTCAAACTGTTGTTTTAGATCGGGGTATTGGCCCAAATATGCCTGTAGTTCCTGCTCCTCCGCGGGCGTTGTTTCACCATAAATACTGCGGGCAATCAATTTCCATATGTGCGCATCGTCTCTCATATATAGGTGGCCGTGTCAAAAGAGGGAAGCGAATCAATTCCGGGAAGATATTGTCATTGACTTATCGTCTCACCGTCTTCCCGGCTGAATATTACTTTTGAGACAACCTTATATATATAGGACAGGAAGAAGGGGACTGATCTACTATACCGGATCAGCTTTTTTTTATGGATTGTTGCTGTGGGATGTTTTTAGAGATCCCCAAGGCTGTGCTGATGCGTTTAACGGCCGTAGCCATTTGCACATCAATGGTGTTTACGGAAATATTCAGGATGGCGGCCACATCTTTATATTTAAGCCCGTCCTCCCGTACCAGCTTAAAGATCATTTTACAACGCGGCGGCAGTTGCTCAATGGCGGTATTTACCCGGCGCAGCATTTCATTGGTTATGGTATGCGTATATGGGTCGGCGCTGATAAGGGCTACATCCATCTCCAGATCATCGAGACCCGAAACCATCCATTCTTTTGCTTTTGCAGACAGCCGGTTAAGCGATTGGTTTTTCACCGCGATATAAAGATATACTGACAGGTTTTCCACGTTCTCAAGCAAGGACCGGTTGGTCCATAGCTTCATAAAAACATCTTCCACCACTTCATTAGCAATATCCGATACCTTCACCAGCGAAAGGGAAAACCCGTAAAGCCGCTTATAAAACAGCTCATACAACCGGGTAAAGGCGGTTTCGTCTCCCCCTAAAATTTTTGCCTTCAGCGGCGGCAACGCATTATTAATATGATCAAAATCGTTAATGCTATTAAAAAATTGTTCCCCAAATATAGCAAAACCACTAACATGTATTAGAAACACAATTTTGTTTTTTGGGCTTTAAAATCATTCAATAAAACGGCTGCCTGTTGAACGCCGTTAATTTAAGGAAGCCGGCTGGCCTTTTTCTTAAATTTTTTTTAATTTATGCCTTTATGAATCAAATATTTACAATGGGCATTGCAGCAAATTAAGTCGCCAAAAAATAGTAATTTACTCTGCAAAACAATATATTTGTAATTTACGGCTCGATTTTTGATAACGCCGCGCTTTTTTTAAATGGCTTTAGGACAATCATTACAGCAAAGACTTTTACAGAAGTTATCGCCGCAGCAAATTCAGTTAATGAAATTGCTGCAGGTACCTACTGCGAACCTGGAAGAACGGATCAAGGAGGAGATGGAGGAGAACCCGGCATTGGAACTGGACGAAGGAAAGCACAGCGATGACGGGGAGTTGAACGATGAGTTTGCGGATAGTGAACATTCGCTGGATGATTCGGAGAACAGCCGGGATGAATATGATAATATCGACGTTAGTGATTACGTGCAGGATGGGGATGACGATATAGCCGACTACAAGACCCGGGAAGACCATTACGGGGATGATGAGAACCGGCAGCTTCCCATAAAGACTGAAACCAGTTTTTACGATACGCTGGAGAACCAGCTGGGACTGCTTTCCCTTTCGGAGAATGAGCAGCGTATTGCGCAGCATATCATTGGCAGTATTGATGAAGATGGCTACTTACGGCGGGATACACCGGCCCTGGTAGACGACCTGGCCTTCCGGCAAAATATCGAATCCACGCCGCAGGAAGTGGAAAAGATCATCCATAAAATTCAGCAGTTTGACCCGCCGGGCGTGGGAGCCCGTGATCTTACCGAGTGCTTACTATTGCAATTGCGGCGGCAAAAGCAGGAAGGCAAGGATGTGGACAAAGCCATCCTGGCGATTGAAAAATATTTCGATGAGTTTACCAAGAAGCATTATGAAAAGATCCAGCGGGGTCTGGGCTTAACCGAGGAAGAGCTAAAGGAGGTAATGCAGCAGATCATAAAACTGAACCCCAAACCCGGTGGCAATGTGGGCGCTATAAACAAAGCAGAGAGTTATGTGGTGCCAGATTTTTTTATAATTAATAACAATGGAAAACTGGAGCTTACCTTAAACAGCCGTAATGCGCCGGAACTGCGCATCAGCGAAGGCTACCGGGACATGATGCGGGATTACGACCGCGGCTCTAAAAAGGATAAGCAGCAAAAGGAAGCTGTCCTGTTCATCAAGCAAAAAATAGATGCCGCCAAATGGTTTATCGATGCCATCCGGCAGCGTCAGCATACCTTACTGGACACAATGTCTGCCATAATGGAGCATCAGGAAGAATTTTTTCTTACCGGGGATGAAACGGCGCTGAAGCCAATGATCCTTAAGGATATTGCAGAAAAGACCAACCTGGATATTTCCACCGTAAGCCGCGTGGCCAACAGCAAGTTTGTGCAGACGGAGTTTGGTACCTACCGCCTGAAATTCTTCTTCAGCGAATCCCTGAGCACCGATAGCGGGGAAGAGGTCTCCACCCGGGAAGTAAAGAAAATATTAACCGATCTTATTGAATCGGAGAGCAAAAAACACCCATACAGTGATGAAAAGCTTACCGAAATGCTGCAGGAAAAAGGGTACAATATCGCCCGCCGCACCGTAGCTAAATACAGGGAACAACTGAATATACCGGTGGCCAGGTTAAGGAAGGAATTGGTGTAGAGAAGTTGCTGGTTACAGGTTTCTGGTTCCCCGTTTGATTCCGCCGTTAATAGCGTCTTATTCGACAGTCATTCGTTTGCAGTATTGGTGTCCTAAACAATGGTCGGAAAAGAATTATATTTTTATTCTTTTATTCGCAGCCGTCGTTCATCAATTACTGAAAACTTATTTGGTAACAACTTAAAATTCTGGAAAATTGCCTCTGCAACTTTTTCAGTTTTAAACAATGTGTCTTCCACCCGAATGAGTATAACTCCCTTATGCGGTAATTTTAATCGGAAAACTAATTCCCCAAAATCCTTGTCTTCAGTTATCAGTACAGCATTCCTGGAAACAGCAATACGCAACACCTGGTCATCGCTTATGGATGGTTGCTCCTCGCAAATGGCATAGACTTCTGCTCCGTATTGTCGAAGCGCTTTTACAATTCGGAAATCCACACTTTCATCGGCGACATACAGCATTTTCATCAGGCAACAGCAACTATTTTTTCATGTTTTGCGTTATCGGCAGCAAAAAGCAGACAGGCTAAAATGTCTTCCGTTGTAATTCTGGGGTATGCTTCTAATAGGATTTCAAAAGAATATCCATGCCCTAATTTTTCCAAAATAAGTTCAACTGGAATTCTTGTATTCCTGATAACCATTTTACCAAAAAGAACAGAAGGGTCCGACGTGATATAATTTTGCCATTTCATATGGAATCAAAGTTACAAAATTCGTATTAGAAACTATTTTGCTAGTCTGGCCGCTCAAGCCAACTTCGCCGATCTGCTCTTTCTTAAACAACGTACTATAATATTTCAGGTTTGAATATTTGTTATATCAGAGATTGGAAGTAACTACTAACCAGAAACATTGCGGTTAGACCAGTTGCAATTTCGCTACTTTAGGATCCACTTCCACCGAATCATCTTCAAAATTCAATTTGATACGCCATTTTTGAAGGGTGGCGGCGCCAATAATGGCTTCCTCGCTTAAACCCGGAACCACCAAAAATTCATCAGAAAGCAGCACATCATCTATATAAAAATCAAGAGTAACTCTTTCAGTGATTTCGATATAATGTCCTTCGCTTGCGGTGGCCAGTTTTCTTACCCGCCCTAAATGAATGGGAACTTCCAATTCCTCTATCTGTTCTTTTGCTATGCAGGAAAGATTCGCCCCGCTGTCAAATAAAGTATACAGGTGCTTTTCTCCTTTGGAGCCTGCAAATAATAAGGGTAGTTTTAATACAGGCATCGGTTTAGCATTTTATGAGGTTAAAGCTACAAAACAAAAAAAATTTTCTACTGGAAAAAACAACACGGCTGTTGGCGCAGGGTAGTTGCAGGTTACAGGTTTCAGGTTTGGTCCGTATTGGGAATCAAATTGTTTCAAAAAAACGCAGATGATTGTTCACCTCCGCCTCTTGAAACCTGGAACTTGTAACTGTGCTATATCGTCCACTGATCGTGCACCACGCCCACCAGGTAGTAGCGGCCGTTAACCAGCTTGTACACCAGCCGCACGCTTTTCCAGTCGATACCCCCATTCTTTTTATTTCCGTGGAGGTAGCTTTCGGTAAAATCGGCGCCGGGATAGGCCGTTTTCAGATTGTTCAGCGAATTGCCATTGCCCAAAACTTTATTTACGCCTTCCTTTTGCGGCGTTAAAAAGTTTCCATCGTACACAAATTTGTCGAAATAAGCTGCAGGACTAAGTATTATGGGATTGCCGCTGCCATCGTAGTTGCCCCAGTTAATTTTTTGCCCCCTGTTTTTTGTAACCAGCGCGGCAAACTCTTCTTTGGTGAACTTTTTGTCTTCCCTGGGATCCACGGTTGCATAAGGTGAAAAACGAACGCCTTCCTGCGGGTGAATAAAGGAATCCAGCTTTTCGTAATCTTTATTCTTGAAAAGCGTCAGGATTTCCTTTGTGGTGGCTGACAGAACACTGTCTTTATTTTCAGGGGTGATCACAAACGTTTTCGCTGTATCTGCCGGAGCGATATGATTCACAATAGAATCATGCCGCTCGCTGATATCGACGCCGGTGGTGTCATCTTCTGTTGTTGTACCTCCCGGAGTTTTTTTATTCTTACAACTATTACAGCAAATCATAACAGCAATCCCCAACCCTATCATTCCTACCAGTTGTTTCTTCATATCAGACCCGTATATATTTTTAAGAATAGAATCCTTTTCTAAAAAGGCAGATCGTCTGCCCCCGCATTCATATCCGAATAATTATCTGAAGGCTCATTGTCTTTGTAATTGTTTCCCTGGCTGCCTGCCGCGGCTGCCGGTTCTACTTTCCACGCTTTTACATCGGTGTACCAGCGCCCGTTATATTCCCGGCTTTCCACATCAAAAGAAATGGTCAATTGCTTACCGGTTTGCAGCAGGCTGTCGTTTATCTTGTCGCCCCAGATAGAAATACAAACCTTTTTTGGATATTGCGCCTGTGTTTCTACAATAATATCCTGCTTTTTCCACTCTCCGTTTTTTCCTGTTCCTTTTTGCAAGGGTAAAACCTGTACCAGGGTCGCCGTCAGCTGCATAATTCACTCTTTATTTTAATGTAAACAAAATTTATGCTACAAATATAGCGGCCTTCTTCCTTATTTTGCAGGATGGATTCCAAACTGGTTTTAAATAGCGAGAATGAATTGAGGGAAACAATTGATCATCAGCCCAGGGGGCAAAAAATTGCAGCCACCCTGCTGTCTTATATTTTTCATCCGGTGTTTGTGCCCGTGTATGTTATTTATTTCCTGGTGTTTGTAAAACCTTTTTTGTTTGTTGCGCTGCGGCTGGACGGGCCGGACGTGGTTATTCGCGCCAAAACGGGCATTCTGCTGCAAGCCATTGTCAACTACACTTTTTTTCCGCTGATAACGGTATTGCTGCTAAAAGCCGTCGGGTTTATCCAATCCATCAAATTAAAAGAGCGCAAGGACCGCATTATTCCGTTTATTGCCTGTAATATCTGGTACTTCTGGATCTGGTATGTATGGCGCAACCTGGAAGCCGTTCCCAAAGAGTTGGTGATTTTTTCCTTTGCCGTTTTTATGGCTTCTTCTGTAGGGTTGCTGGTCAATATTTATATGAAAGTAAGTATGCACGGTATTGCCCTGGGTACTGCTGCCGCCTTTTTATGCCTGCTGGGTTTTGAGTACGGACCCGGGATGGCCGTTTATATTGCCGTCGTTTTGCTGATCACCGGAGGGGTGGCTACAGCCCGTCTTTTACTGTCTGATCATACCGCAAAAGAAGTGTACTGGGGCATTGCGGTAGGCGTGGCCGGATTGTTGGTGGCAACTGTTGTGGCATAGTCTGCTTCCCGGTCATTTTTATTGCGCGCATAAGACCAAAACTCCTTTTTCCCTAGCACAGTTTACATTCTGTAGTAATTTCTATTTTATTGAAATTAAGTCATTTGTATTTGAAAAAGCAGATGCTTAAGAACGCCTGCCTTTGCCTGAAAGATTTTTTCGTTTGCGTGCTATACTTGTAAATGAAAAGCTGCTTTGGCTATTAAAAAACTGATTGCCACTTCAGCTGCGAAAAAGTTTTTAGTAACAAATAACGATCCCATATGATGTATTCCAGAAAAAGGTACCCCTCCCGGCGAGGTAAAACAATGCCTCATTTTTTCCTGTTACTGCTGATGGCACTTTTAGTTTCCGGCAGTCTTTGTGCACAGCAGGCAGCAACCACTGTAAGTGGTATTGTAACCAATAATAAAGGCACCGCCCTTGCCGGTGTAACGGTAGCCGAAAAAAACGGCACTAACAAAACACAAACAAACGCTTCCGGATATTTTAAGCTCGAAAACAGCCGGGATAACCGGGTGCTGCTCTTCACCATGGTGGGGTATACTTCTAAAGAGGTGGAAGTGGGCGATGCGGCACAGATCGCAGTAGTACTGGAGCAGGACGTGCTTTCTCTTTCGGATATTGTGGTGATCGGGTACGGCACCCAAAACCGCAAAAACCTTACCTCCTCGATCGCTTCGGTAAAAGGTGCTGATATTGCGAACGTTCCGGTTACTAACCTGGACGCAGCCATGCAGGGCAAAATAGCAGGGGTGCAGGTGGTACAGAATTCCGGCGCGCCGGGTGATGAAACCTATATCCGCGTAAGGGGCAACGGCTCTTTATTTGGGGAAAACAGGCCCTTGTATGTAATTGATGGTGTGCCTATGAACAATATCCCTGCAGGCGCTTCTCCCCTCGGGGGCGATGGGCAGCGGATCACGGCTACTAATGATATCAATCCAAATGATATTGAGTCCATTGACGTGTTGAAAGACGCCGCTGCAACCGCCATCTATGGTTCCCGTGCGGCAAATGGTGTGATCCTCATCACGACCAAGAAGGGAAAACCCGGTAAATCGAAATTCAATTTCAGCATGTACAGCGGTGTGGCAACAGTTACCAAAAGGCTGCCGCTGCTAAATAACACGCAGTATGTTGACCTGATCAATGAGGAGCGGACCAATGCAAAGCTTCCCGCAGATCCCTATATTGTTAAAACAGATACCAATACCAACTGGCAGGACGCTATCTTCCGGCCGGCACCCATATCAGAGTTTAATCTCTCTGTGTCCGGCGGCGATGTAAAATCCTCTCATTATGTATCGGTGGGCTACCTCGATCAAACCGGTACCGTTGTAGGGCAGCAGCATTTTAAGCGGATCAATGGCCGGGCCAATTTTGATTTTGCCGCCACCCGGAATTTTAAAATGGGCGTTAGTATTAACGGGATGCACTCGATCAACAACCGCATCGACAACAGCTTTTCCGGCGCCTCCGTATTGGCAAATGCGTTGATCATGAACCCCAATTTTCCGGTTTATAACAGCGACGGTACTTATTTCTTCGATCCCAGCCGCAGGGCAGCCAACCCGGTAATGCTGGCAAATATGCTGCGATTTGTGTCCATTGTGGACCGGTATGTGGGCAATGTGTACGGCGAGCTGGCCATAACCAACAATTTAAAACTGCGCTCCAGTTTTGGTATGGATAACCAGATCGTACAGGACGACCGGTACCAGACAACCATCGTTAACGGTAAAACACCGGCAACGGGCGCCGCTGATTATTTCAGCCAATTATTGTGGCTTAACGAAAATACTTTAACCTACACCCCCAAATTAAAAGGCCGGCACGACCTGGTGGGCGTTATCGGGGAAAGTCAGCAGTTAACCACATTGCGTCGTATCGGCGCGGCGGGCAGTACCAGTTCTACGGACCTGATCGAATCGGTTTCGGGATTTACCGTGCGCACCGAAGCCAGCGATTATCGCTCCAAATCCGGCCTGGTCTCTTATTTCGGCCGTTTGAATTATAGCTTCGCCAACCGATACCTGGTGCAGCTTGCGGCCCGTATGGACGGCTCCTCCCGTTTTGGGGCCGACAAACGCTATGGTTTTTTCCCTACCGCATCCGGCGCCTGGCGCATAAGCCAGGAAGCCTTTATGCAAAACCAGCATTTTATAAACGATCTTAAATTGCGCGGAAGCATCGGGGTTTCCGGAAGCCAGGAAGGACTGGGGTCTGATTTCCCGTCCCTGGCCACTTATGCTGCCGGAGCCAATTATGGTAATGAAGCAGGCATTGCCAAGGCCTCCTTATCGAATAAGGACCTTAGCTGGGAGGCTACAACCCAAAGCAACCTGGGGCTGGACCTTACCTTTCTGGACAGCCGTATCAACATTACCGTGGATGCCTACAATAAAGCAACGAACAAGCTCATCTTTAAATTAGAGCTCCCTTATACTTCCGGATTTACGCGTACCAATGGTGCCAATATTGGTAAAATGGTGAATAAAGGGTTAGATGTGAATATCAGTACCGAAAATATCCGGGGCAAATTTTCCTGGGTTACTAACTACAATATGTCGTTCAACCGCAACAAGATCACTTATCTGCCGGAAGTGGTGGAGGGAGATCCCACCAGCTCGGACTTTACCGAATCGCTGCCCGGTGTGTACGGAACCATACAACCCACCAGTATTTTCAGAGTGGGTTCCTCTGTTGGATCATTTTTTGGCTACAACAGTTTGGGAGTAGATCCGGCCACCGGCAATATGATCTACCAGGATGTTAACAATGACGGCAAGATCACCGCGGCCGACCGGGTTATTATCGGAAATGCATTGCCTAAGTTTACCGGCGGATTCACCAATAATTTCAGCTACAAAGGATTTGACCTCAGCATCTTCTTCAATTTTTCTTATGGCAACCAGGTGTACAACCAAACAAGGGCCATCCTGGAGCGCATGGCCGGGTTTAATAATGGTAACACCAATACATTAAATCGTTGGACTACCAGCAATACCAACACAAAAGTGCCCATTGCTGTGTTTAATGATCCGGTGATCCTGCCCAACAGCACCAGCAACGGCGTGATGTCCCAGCGCTGGGTGGAAGATGGTTCCTTTGTTCGCCTGAAGAATCTTACCCTAAGCTATACACTCCCGAAAGCACTGATCAGCCGCGTCAAACTGAGCAACGTAAAAGTATATGTAAGTGGAACGAACCTGGCACTTTGGACAAAGTATTCCGGGTATGATCCTGAATCCCAAAATCAATCTGTGAAGAATTCACAACTGGGAATTGACTATGCAGTGCAGCCGCAGCCCCGTACGCTAATGGCAGGTTTAAATGTAAGCTTCTAAATTTTAAAAACACATTCAAATGAGAATCATAATTTATATATGCGGTTTGCTGTTTATAACCTCCTGCACGCGGGTGCTGGACCAAACCCCGCAAGACCGGATCAGCGAACAGAACTTCTATAAAACGGCCACCGACGCCGAATCGGCCGTTGTGGGTATTTACAATTCGGTACAGACATTTGCACAGAGTTCCGGTCCGCAGTACCCACTGGCTTTTGATGCAGGGTCAGACCTTGATTCTGCACTATTGCTGAACTACAATCCCTACAGCAAACACCTCATCCCCGTAGATGACCCCATCGTTCAAAACTATTGGATGAATAATTATACCGGTATCGGGCGTTGTAATGATGTGATCCAGAATGTAGGGGGCATGGATTCCACGCTTTTTGCATCCGGTCAGAAACAGCGCATATTGGGCGAAGCCTATTTTATGCGGGCCTACTTCTATTTTGGACTGATCAGGGCCTACGGTGATGTGCCTATTGTAACAGTGCCTTATCAATCCTATAATACCAATTTTACGATTCCCCGTTCTGCAACAGCCGATGTATTTAAGCAAATACTTGCCGATCTTAAAATTGCGGAAGCAACCCTGCCCGTTACCTATCCTGCCAGTATAGACACCCGCGGCCGTGCCACCCAGGGCGGTGCAAAAGCCCTGCTGGCGCAAGTATATCTCAGCACTAAAGATTATGCCAATGCTGCCGCAAAAGCATTGGAGGTTATGAATAATTCAACCTATACGCTGGTAACAGGAGCTGCAGCTTACCGTTCTATGTTCTCTCCCAATGGTAAAAACGGAACAGAATCGATCTTTGAGATCCAGTACCTGACGTCCAGCAATCAGCCCAACAGTCTTTCCAGTTTTTACCTGCCCAACGGGGTACCATCCGGTATTCAGCCCAGCAGTTACCAGATAGCGCCTACGGCAAAAATTGTAAATGCCTTTGAAACGGGCGATATCCGCGCCGCAACAGCCGTTGCCCGCAGCACGGATAAAATTCCGGTTCCCTATGTGTTCAAATACCAGCGGCTGACCAACGGTACCGATCAGAACTTCATCGCCATACGCCTGGCGGAGATCATTTTGCTGAGAGCCGAAGCGCTCAACAACCAGGGGCAAACAACAGACGCCATTGCAGCATTAAATATTATTCGTAGAAGAGCTTTTGGTCTTCCGCTGGATGTGGCTTCTGTACACGATTTTCCCAGTGCCAATGATCTGGCTAATAACTATACCCTGGCATTAGCGATAGAAAATGAACGCATGAAAGAATTATGTTTTGAGGGACAGCGTTTTTACGACCTGGCGCGCACAGGGCGGTCACAGGATATAATGAATGTGCCTGCCAACCGGATGGTATGGCCGATCCCCCTGCGTGAGATCGGACGTAATCCATTGCTGACGCAGAATGAAGCGTATAAATAATCCCATTGATAGCTAGTGCCTGGCATTTGTAAAGTAGCGTATAACATCGTGAGAAATGAAAGGATAAACGTGAACGCCTCACGTTTATCCTTTGAGATTTCACGGTTAACACTGGAGGCACTTCAAAAACTGTGACAGGCGGTATAAATGACTACCACATTAACGATAATTAATAACGATCTTAGAGCAATAATGAAACGAAGAAATGGAAGGCGCACGCTCCTACAGGGCTGTATCGGTTTGATGATCTGTTTTTCCTGCGTACAACTGAACGGGCAAATGACGGCGCCCGCAGATTGGGTAAATTATGACGCCGTTTTTGGCGTAAAAGGAAAGCAGCGGTCTTATAATTACGATGTAGCGGTTATAGCCTCTAACACAGAAACAAATGTGCTCTGGCCGGGCGAACAACCTGCATATACCATCCAGGTGGTTAATAATCTTAACGAGCCGATCAAAGCCGGTGGCAAAATAGTGCTTATCCATTATGGTCTCAAAGGACGGCCCAATGATATCTGGCTGCCTGAAGTGATTGCATTGAATGACAGCCTGTCCACATCCATAACGGTAGACATCAATACAAAGGGATATCAGGATATAAAGATCACACCCAATGTTCCGGCAACCTTTGGAGGCTATGCGCTGATTGTGGACCTGGGCAAATATGGGCGCCGATTGATCACTAGTGTGGTGCGCAGTTTTGCTGCCAACCCGCAGCGGATCCAGTATCCCAAACAATCGCTGGATGATATGGGCGCCGATTTCCTGCACCGGATTGGGGTACAGGCTATCAGGATGGGTATCGACTATACACCCACCACTGCCGCGGATTATGAAAGCAAAATGGCAGAAATAATCGCAAAACTTAAAAAGTACCGCGAAAAGAATATTACCGTACTGCTGATGTTTGGTGCCGGCACTGCAAAAATGCCGCTGGGCATGCCACGGTCCTTCCTGGACGATGCAGGCATCATGCGCAAAACAAAACAGGATTATGCATGGCTGCCATCGGAAGATGCCGACTTTAAAAAATTTGTACAAAGGCTTTGCACCGATTACGGATGGCCGAAAGGCCCGGTAACAGCCGTTTCCTTATGGAATGAACCCTGGGAAGGAGCTTCTATATCGGGCTGGCAATCGGATATTCTACGGTACCGGGAGATCTACACAAAGATGGCAGAAGCGGTGCTGGCAGCCCGTCAAACGGGAGCGGAGGTACTTGTAGGCGGCGGTGACTCTAATTCCAACGCCTGGGACAAATTATTCGCTGACGGCAAAATGACCTTTCTGCCCATTTTTGATTTTTGTTCCATCCATTACCAGGGAATAGAAGCCCCCAGCATTTACCCCGAATGGGTAAACCGCAAATCGCCCTACGGCCGGGTAAAAATATGGGATACCGAAAGCTGGGTGGGCAATACAGATGATCGCATAGGTCTTACAGTAGCCGTGGATCGTTCAGCCGGGTACGATCGTTCTATGGGCATTTATGCCGGATATTTGAGTACCGGTGGCCGGGGCAGCGAGCGGTTTCGTCAACGTGTAAGAACGGCTTCCGGGAGTATGCAGATCGATCGCATCCCGGACACCTGGTCGCCTTCGGTAGCGGTGGCGGCCGTACAACACCTGATTGGTGAGCGGGCTTTTGACCGTTTGCTGTTTAAAAAAGGATTGCCCTGGGTAATGCTGTTTGACGGGATAAATAAAAACCCGGATGATGGCACGGCGGTGATATGCGGCGATATCGGCGAAGCCTTCGGCGCCGAGCATGTTTTGTTCCGGAACGTACGCGGATTAAAAGAGATCAGTGAAAAAGAGAAGATCCGGCAATACCTGGCAACCACGCAGGTTACGGCAACGCAAAAGGACAGTCTTCAAAATATCCTCAGAACATATGAACCCTTATCCGATGGAAAAATGCTGTTGCCGGCAAATAAACATTTTATCCTGTTCGATTTTTACGGGAACCCCATCCGGCCAAAGGGATCAAATATTGAAATACCGTTGAACACGCAGGGCTACTACCTGCGCACCGATGGCAGCAAGGGCTCTTTTACCGCGTTGTTACAGGCAATCAACACTGCCCGAATCGAAGGGTATGAGCCCGTGGAGATCATTGCCAAAGACATGACGGCCGCCGTTGCCACCCATCCGGTAATGGAACTGCAGCTCACCAATATTCTTAACAGGCCCATAAAAGGAAAAATTAAGGTATCGCTGGGATCATTAAAAACAATAGTTCCTGAAACAATAAGCTTTGCCGCGCATGAAACAAAGATGATACCGGTAACCATCACCGGCGGGGCTCCTGTCGCCAACAATACATACCCGCTCGCCGTGCATATAGATGCCGGTGCAGATGGCTTTGCGGTGTTGTATGAGGATATGCATGTAAACCTCATTTCACATCTTACCATAAACGTAGACGGCAAACTGGACGATTGGAAGCAGGCAATACCACAAACGGTTTCCAGCAATGGTGCGGGCACGGTGAGCCTCACAGAAGCGGCCTGGTATCCGTTTAAAAATTTTGATACCCGTTCCGATGGCTTTGCCAACGGTTATCTGGCATATGATAACCAGTATTTTTATTTTGCTGCCAAGGTTGCCGACAATACCCCGCATCCCGGTACCTACCGTTTTGCCAACAGGCCGGATGACAGCTTCTTTTACCCGGATACTTCCTATATTATGAACATGGACAAAACGTTGCTGTCGAAGGAAGATAGTGTACCCGTGAAAGCCAGTGACAGCTGGGCTTTGGAGCGGCCTGATGCTAATGGGCGCAGCATGCACTATTGGTGTAGCAGTGATGTTTCCTATGCCTTCGCTGTTAATCTGGATCTTCCGGAAAATAACTATACAAGGGTATCTTTTTATTTACCCAATATCAAAGTGCCTAATGCTACAATAGAGTTGTTTGATGCCGTTACCAACAAGTTTCTGCAGCGCCGGAAGATCGATAACCTGTGGAACGGGGCTTACGAGACCTTTGATCTGAGTGGTAAAGTGCGCGTGGTGTTCCGCGCCTATAACTGGTGGACCAGTGTAAAGCTGGCCGGTATCTTTTTCGATCCCTCACCTGTTGCATATAACAAAGAGAAAGCGATTTTTATTTCCGAAGATCTGGATTCCAAAGGCGACTGGAAAAATAAATATGGAAAGCTGGGGTATAAAATAATTGGAGCAGAAGATCAGTTGCCCGGCAACCTATCAATAGCGCCTGTTACAACAGAAGAGAAAATACCGCTGGTATGGCCGGAAGGCGTGCGCCGGTTCACTTACCGAAGAAATCCGGTGACGCCCGATAATTCGGGCCTTGGCTTTTCCTACGATAATGTTTTGATCGCATTCAATGTAATTCCCGAAGGGCAGGACGGTATGCTGGCTAACCCTCCCGGAACGATGCCCCGGTATATTGGTTATAAAGACACGGATTACGAATACGCGCTGAATAGTGTATCAGATGAATTTGGCGGGGGTACAGAAATATGGCGGCTGCTGGCGCCGGGTATGAACCGGAAGCATTTTTTCCCCCGGCAGCCAAAATCAGCCGGGGAAGGGCCTGTTAAAAATGGGAAGCTCGTCATCAAAAGAAACGGGAACACCCTCATTACAGAATGCGCTATTCCCTGGCCGGAACTGCCGGATGTAAAAAAAGCACTGGACGCAGGCAAAAAAATAAAATTCTCGTTCCGGGTGAATGATAACGGGGCTCCGGGCAGTGTAATGGAGCTGGCAAAAGAACGAAGTGTTTCCAAATTAAATGCCCGGGCTTTTCACCCCGACTGGAAAACGCATTGGGCTAACGAAGTAGAATTTTCATTTGAAAAATAACAGCATTCCCTCTGACTAAAATCAATAAAAAATACAATGATCCTTAAATTTAAATTTGTTTTATTTTTTTTACTGGCAGCTAACTTACTACTGACGGCGCAGCCTTCCACTACGGTGCCTGTAGTACAAAACAGGGATAAATTATACGACTGGCAACAGCGGCATGAGGCGATACTCGCTTTGAATAAAGAAAATCCACCCCGCAATGTGATCATGGGAAACTCCATTATTCATTACTGGGCGGGACTGCCCAAGGGGCCCGTTGTGCGTGGAGCAGATTCCTGGAACGAATATTTGGAACCGTTGGGGTTAAGGAATATGGGTTTTGGATGGGACAAAATTGAAAACGTTTTATGGCGTGTGCAAAATGGAGAATTGGATGGGTATGCGGCAAAACACGTGGTGCTGATGATCGGCACCAATAACTTAGGCGATAGTAATGACAAGGATATAATTGAAGGACTAACCGTATTGGTAAAAGCAGTACGGCAACATCAGCCTGCTGCTAAGATTATATTGTCTGGCGTTTTACCGCGCCGTAAACAGGAAGAGCGGATCTTTACCTTAAACAAAGCCATTAAAAAACTTGCCCGTAAAAGCCATGTTGTATTTATTAACCCGGGCCTGTTATTTTTAAACAAGCAAAATAAAATTGACGAGCAATGGTTTGTTGACGGCCTGCATCCCAATGCCGCCGGGTATCGGAAAATAGCGCCTTTATTGGCGGGATATTTGAAGGATTAATAAGCGGGGTTCATAGCAGAACTTGTGAGACGAGGGTGACGCGTACTAAAACCGAATTGCCTTTGTCCCACAGGTCCTATGGTCACCCAAAAGCGGGCTTTTTTCTTTTGGAGGCATGCTCCCTACTACCTGCCAATCTATGAAGAGCACTACTATGAAGGCACAAAATCTATCTTAGTGCATCTTCCTCATCTTTAGCAATCCGGATAAAGGAACCTTTATCGAATTTATTCCTTTATTAAGATGTATCGTACGCGATTCCACTAACTTCCCTTCACAGTTAAAAATTTCCGCCATAAATGTTCTGTTCTGTTGCAGGTTTATTTGTACCTCTTCAGTGGTTTTGGCATTGATAATATCCGCCTGTTGTATTTTATCATTTATTTCAACCGGCAGGTCTGCGTATAAACCAATGATCGTTTTATTGTTTTTTGTACTTATTAATATGGGATAATTCAGTTCAGGATGAAAAGGTTTGAAATCGCCGTTTAGTAAAATGTCACGGTTGTGCAGCCAATAGCTGGTATAAAACCGGACCATATTCATTTGAGCTGTGGGTATTTCATTGAGCCTTACGGAAAGTTGCGGAACCGCAAAAAGTACATTCAAAAATTGCAGCGCGGCAATGGAAGCAGGTTCATCTTTATTCCAGGTAAGCATATCGGAATGAGTGGCAGAGGTTCCCGCCAGCAGCTTAACATCGGTAGTGCGAATGCGGTTGGCAATAGCGCCATCCGGACAATCTCCTGCCCGGAACATATTGCCATACTTACGCATGGCCGGCCCTGTATAGGATTGACGGAATTCAATCAGGACCTCCGGGTTTACGGCAGTGAGCCTTTTTTTAATGCCCGCCATCAGTGTATCCACAGCATCATAAAGTGAGGCAATATCAGCGTCTTTTCCCGCTGGGGGAACAACGGTTTCCATACCGGTAAAACTGTCAATAAAGTCCAGCTTAAATCCATCTAACCCCCACTGCTTTTGAGCGGTTGCATATTTGTCAATAAGGAAAGCGCGCACATCCGGATACCGGGGATCCAATATAGCCGCTGCCCGCCGGTCATTTTGAGAAAGATATTTTCCTTTGAATCGTTTATAAGCGTCTGCGTAGTAGCCGACAAACGGAACGGAATACCACAGCATGCATTTCATCCCTAATGCGTGTACCTTGCGTACAAATCCCGCCATATCCGGCAGCCGGTCCGGGTTCCAGTCGCCCGTGTAACCATAGCCCCTGATGGCTTTTGCCGTTTGCCAGCCGTCATCCACAATGATCGTTTCATAGCCCAGTTGTTTCGCTTTTGTACATTCATCCAGTAATTGTTGGGCGGTAAAATTCTGATGGTAGCTGTACCAGGTGGAATACATCGGCATTTTAGCCGTGGCGGGCGTTGCAGCCGGGTGGTAACGCGGCATTGCTGCCCACCAGCGGGATACGTTTTTAAGTACATCGGAATAAGGACCGGTACGGTCATCCAGCAAAAGCGTTACACTGTAGTCGCTTTGCAGATCGGACGCATTCAAAGAAACGGTTGCAGAGCAGTTTACCGCACTTTTTTCTTCGTCAATGCCTGCTGTTAGTGCACTTTGGTGCAGGGCATCGGACAGAGCAAATGTATGCCTGTTGGTGCTGTTAGAACCAAATACGCATAATACAGGCGCATGACTGGAAATATTTGACTGGATCATTGACCGCATACGGGTAAAGCGGGTATCGTCGCTATTGCTTGTCCAGCATCCTACAATGTCTTTCATCGGTACCAGCCATGAAACGGAGAATTTATTAAAAGAACTGTCTGTTCTTTTGAATGTGAAGGTTATTTCGGTAACGCCCTCCTGATCGGATTTCGTGCTGAGCGCCAGCCGGGCCCCCTTTAGGTCCTTTACCAAAAAAGTATATTTTCCGGCCGGAAATTCCTGCGCCTGAGCACGGACTAAAACGAAAATTAAAAGGCAGAGTCCCAGGTATCTCGCAATGGTCCGATTGGGTATTTGTTTTTTCATATATAAAAAAATCTGTTAACGTAGGACGTCATTTCTGCATGATTGCATTCGGGGCCACTTCGGCATTCCGGGTGTAAATCTTTTGAACGCCATTCCAATCATTATTCACCAGCAATATGCGGCTGGTGCGGGCATCGCGTAAATGCAGAAACAATGGGATCACTCCGGGAGCAATATACCCGGAGATAGAAAGGTTCTTTGTTGCATCGCACATAATGACCGGGCTTGTATTTTTCAGGGCGGGTGCCTGCAACTGATCGATCTTTATCTGCGTAGCATCACTAAAATAAAGCGCGGAACGGCTGTCTTCATGCTGTAACTGCAGCACCAGGTTATCGATGGTCAGGTTTTTCACATGCCGCACAAACAGACCGTATGCAGGAAGCGTTGCGCCAAACATCCGGTTCTCCGGGTAGGCCTTTTCATTTTCGGGGATTGTTGGGGCAGCGTCATGCGGACCTGCCATTCCGGGCGCTTCAATAAAAATATCTCTCAGCGTAACATTATCTACATAAAATCCGGGAACAGCCGTGATGCTGCTGGGAATGGGGCTGCAGGCCCGGGCAATTATATTGCTTATGATAATATTTCGAAGTGATCCTGTTGGATGGCTCCGGCTGCCTAATCGCATAAATACCGGCGTTTGAACCCCCTCCATAGTAATATTGCTGATGCTGATGCGATCCATGGCCCCACCGTCTACCACTTCCAGAGCAATACCGGCCAGACCCGATATAGAGTCAATTACTCCCAGGTTCTTTTTATTCCAGAACCGGAAATTTGATTCGGATGCCCTGCGAAGCGCACAGTTGGAAACCGCAATATTCTTAAAACCACCCGCCGAGGCCGTACCCATTTTTATAAAATTGCAATTGGAGGCAATAACACAATTGGTAACGGTTACATTCTCGCAGATAAAAGGGCTGTCGCTCTTAAAACAAATGCCGTCGTCATCCGTATCGATCACGCAATTGCTGATCGTTACATTCCGGCTGTCAATATCAATCCCATCATTATTAAAATTGGCATGAGAATAAATGTGGATCCGGTCAATAACAACATCTTCGTCGTATAGCAGGTGGAGGCCCCAAAAGGCCGAGTTTTTAAGTGTTATCCCGGTAATACTTATTTTTTTCGATCGTTTAAACGAGATCAGTACCGGCCGGTCCGGCGCATTATCTCCTTTTAAAAAGGCACGACCGTTTCCATCAATTTCCCCTTCGCCGGAAAGGGCGGCATTGATGACCTCATAAGCGGTGATCAGCGCCTTTTCTCCTTTAGAAGTACCATAATCGTCCTTGCTGGCGCTGCCCCATAGTACGGCTCCTCGTTCAAGATGGAGTTCAACATTGTCTTTGAGCGCAAGCATTCCCGTCAAAAATTTTCCAGTGGGGATCATTACCCGGCCGCCGCCCTCCCGGGAACACTGGTTGATCGCTTTTTGAATAGAAGCCGTAGCGATCGTTTTTCCATCGGGCAGGGCCCCGAAATCCCGGATATTGTAGTCTGCTGCTTCCGTTTTAGAAAACATGAAAAGCAGGCAACCCGCTGTTATTGTTTTTACGATGGCAATCAAATGGCTTTTCATCTTAATATATCGTTGAGTAATTAAATCTATAGCAAGAATGGTCGGCGTGATTAAAAAGTATCTTCCTACCATAGCCCTGGGTGATTGAAACAAGAGCTTTTCGAATGCCCGGCTAATGATTAGCACGCAGCTTTTTGAGCAGCCCAGGGCAAAGCTACGGGGTGTTAATAAAAGTCAGGAACGCATTTACAGGCAAGTTGGCGCAAAGTTTAATTCTGTTCATTACCAATATCTTACCTTGTTACCCTCCAAAATCTGAAAAAGCAGCCAAAATATTTTCATAAAAAATAATGTAGCGCTCGCCGGCAGCGTAGCTACCGTTTTAAGAATTTCTTTTTAAGTTTACCGGCCGTTCTTTATTTGTTGAAATCAACGGCAGAACAAAATGAAAACTCATAGTTATTTATCAAAATGCGTCGGGCTTATTGAAGAAAAGCTTAATTGGGGAGACCGGAACCAGTGGATCGACTATAATTTCAAAACCTTAAGTGACCAAATATATCAAGTTTCTAATATTACTATTAGCATCCGCACACTGAAGCGTATTTTTAAACCCGCCAATACTACGGAAGCGTCGTACGAACCGCAGATCGCTACTAAAAATGCATTAGCGCAGTTTTTAGGTTACCGTGACTGGATGCATTTTGTTAACGAATATTTCCAGGAACCGGGGGAATCCAATGGGCAGCCCGCACCTGCTGCTGTCTCAGGTAACGATCCGATAGCGCCCGTTGCTGTGGAAGCGGGGAGAAAACCGGCAAGAAAACGGATCATCCGCCTGATCATCGCCGGATCCGTGCTGTTGCTGGCGGTTGGTTTTATGATTGCCCGGGGGAAAAAGAAGGTTGCATTTTCCGTAATAAAAACAGGGGGCGCCGATTCGCATAACGCAGCACTTAGCTACGACATAAGCTCCATTAATTTTGATAATGCCATTATTGATTTTGATAACGGTCAGTTCAAGTCGCTTTCCAGCAAAAAGGGAGAACTGGTTTTTTCTTATAAAACACCCAATTTTTACCGGATAAAGCTGATCTCAGATGGCAAAATCCGCTCAACCGCTGAAATGGAGATCCCTTCAAACGGGTGGGTCTGTTATATTGGTAATAATGATGCCAATGCCCGGGTGATCGAAGACAGGCGGCTATTTACAAAGGACGGTGCTTTATATTTTCCGCCTGCGGAAATAGCAAAGATAAATATTGATACCACCAGTGAATATTGGGCCGATTACCGGAATATAAAAGATTTTCACCTGGATGGCGACAACTTTATTATGGAGCTTCGGTTGAAGAACAGCAAGCAAACCGGTGGGGTGGATTGTTTTGATACCTGTATTGAATGGGTTGGGGAAACCGGCAAAGGACGCTATAAATTCGTACGCCCGAATTGCACCGAATATGCGGACGCCCAGTTTGGCGATATGCAGGTTTCCGGAAGTTTTCATAACCTCTCGGCACTGGGCACCGATTTATCCAACTGGACAACGATCCGGATTGAAGTAAAAGACAAACAGGGGATGGTGTTTGTAAACAACCATCCCAAATATGCGTTGAAATATAATACGCCGATCGGCGATGTACGGGGCATTTTTTGTCGTTTTAAAGGATCCGGCGCCCTGGATTACGTCAAGATTTACAACCTTAATAAACAGCTTGTTTACGATGATGAGTTTAATGCGGCAGATTGATATTGTTTAGATTTCCTGCATAGAATTACTTCCCCAAAATATATTTCCTCTTCGCGTCTTTGCGCCCTGGCGGTTAAAAAAACAACAAAGTCCAATATTTTTAGTTTTGTATTACTAATTTTATTAGCTTTGTGCTGTTGATAAGTTAATCAGACCGGATATATTGAAATTGTAATTTTGATTATGGCAAAAACAGAAAAAACTACAGAAATGGACACAAATAGCGAAAAACTGAAGGCGCTGCGGCTGACCATGGATAAAATTGACAAGGATTACGGCAAAGGCAGTGTAATGATGATGAACGAGAAGGCCGAAGTGAACCAGGAAGTGATTTCCACCGGTTCTATCGGGCTGGACACGGCGCTGGGCATTGGCGGGCTGCCGCGTGGCCGGGTTATTGAAATTTACGGGCCTGAATCTTCGGGTAAAACCACGATCGCTACCCATGTTATAGCAGAAGCCCAGAAAAAAGGCGGCATGTGCGCGATCATTGACGCGGAGCATGCTTTTGACAGCAACTATGCAAAGAAATTAGGGGTAAATGTTGATAATCTTTTGATCTCCCAGCCTGATTATGGTGAGCAGGCGCTGGAAATTGCAGACCGGCTGATCCTTTCCGGGGCGTTGGACGTTGTGGTAATTGACTCTGTTGCAGCATTGGTGCCCAAAAGTGAACTGGAAGGCGAAATGGGTGATAGCAAGATGGGGCTGCATGCCCGGCTGATGAGCCAGGCGCTGCGTAAACTTACTGCTACCATTTCTAAAACCAATACGATTTGCATTTTCATTAACCAGCTGCGGGAAAAAATAGGGGTCATGTTCGGGAATCCGGAAACCACTACCGGTGGTAATGCCCTGAAGTTTTATGCTTCCGTACGTTTGGATATCCGCCGTTCGGCACAAATAAAAGATGGCGATAGCGCCATAGGAAACCGCGTGAAGGTAAAAGTGGTTAAAAACAAGGTGGCGCCGCCCTTCCGCGCTGCGGAATTTGATATCATTTTTGGAGAAGGCGTTTCCAAAACCGGCGAGATCATTGATATGGGTGTGGAATTGAATATCATCCAGAAAAGCGGGTCCTGGTATAGCTATAACAGTGATAAATTGGGTCAGGGCCGTGATGCGGTAAAATCGTTGTTACTGGACAACCCCGAATTGGCCGCTACCATTGAGGCCCAGATCCGGGAGAAGATCAAGGAAATGCAGGGATAGTTTTTTAAATAGATATGGGTTAGTAAGAGCGCTGTACATAGGTACGGCGCTTTTCTTTTTTCGGATCGCGCAACTTCTTTTTCTTTTTTCGAAACAGCATGCAGGAATTATCCGGATATTTTTGAAAAAAAACATGTGCAGCTTTAGAACACTTTATTACGGCGAAGAAGGCTACCTGATCGTTTGCGATGAGTGCCGGCATTTTCAACTGGCCTTTCAGACTTCGTTGTTTACGCTTACGGCGGGCGATCTTAAAATATTACATAGCCTCGTAAAGCAGCACCGGGAATATCATGACGGAGCACCGGGCTCTTTTCAAAAAAATATTTACATCCCAACACCGTTGGAAGGCTACGGGATGATCCTGGATATAAAAGAGCTGCAACTACTTTTTGAATTGCTTGAAACAGCCGAAATAAATTTTAAGACAATGGGACTGCTGGAGTTATTTAAACCGGCCCGGCGTTAATTTTTGTATAGCCTGGTGAGGTTTATTTTAATCTGAAATTCCTTATATATTCTTTAAAATATTTTTCAGTTGGCTTAGATCGGCATCGTTTTCATATATTTTCTCTGCGCTGTCATAGATTATTTTTCCGTTCTTGTCAATGAGGCAAACCCTTGGCACCGGCCGGTTACCGTATTTATTAATCAAATTATCGTCGTTATATATATTGATCCAGTTCATTTTCCATTTCTTAATTGCATTGGAATAGTCGCTGTCTTTTGATGATTTAAGCGCAACAGAAATGATTTTCAGGTCCCGGGATGCAAATTCATTGTTGATTTCGGCTATTGCGGGAATCTCTTTAACACATCCCCGGCACCAGGTTGCCCAAAAGTGAAGTAATACAAAATTTTTTCCCTTAAAATCTGACAAGCGTATTGTTTTGCCGTCAGCGGATCTTGAAACAAATTCGATAGCAGTTGAATTGCTTTTGAGCGGAAGCCTTCCGAAAAGCTGTTCCTTCAAATAGTTGCCTTCGTTGCTGTTTTTATACTTGTCGGGAAAAACAGTATTTAAAATATTTAAAAGAGTGTCAGGAGCAACGGCCTTAGTTGGTGCCACAAGATTGCAAAAAGCAAAAAAGGAGTAATAGGAATCAGGGGTCTTTAAGATGTATTCCATTCGTTTTTTGTTTACATCTTTAAGCAAAACAGCGAAGTATTGGTGCGTAATTTCAGGATTTGTGTTGGCATCAATAATTGCCATATTTTTCTCCTCGAAAGCTGATGCCTTTTTCATTTCGACAGAGGTATAAGCATCCATTTTTTCTTTTCTAAAGTCCTTACCCTTTTTAAAATCATATTTTTCAAAAGGAGAGGATCCTGTTGAATCTTGTTTCAGTATTAGGGTTGCTGGCTCCTCATCTAAGAAAAATCGTCTGCCCCACGTGTTTTCAGGGTGTCCTTTGCTTTTGGGATATTGCAGATCAATAGCCGCATAGGTTGAGTAGTATGCCCCGGAAAATTGTAATGCACCATTGGGCGCGGACGTGTAATTTATTTTCTCAGTGTGCTTTCCGTCGTCTAAAAATGCAGTAAACGAAGCTGCATCTACCCCGGCAGGTGGCGTCACGGTTAACCGGAATTGCTTTTGAGCATTAACAGCCGAAGTAACGAAAATGCACAGGACCAAAATAGATACAAGCTTAATTTCAATAGGAATGGATCTGATCATTACAGCGCTTTTTAATTTGTGCCGGAGCCGATCAAAAAATACGATCTGCGCCTCGCCACGAGGCGAGGGTCTGCTCCCGATTGCCATCGGGATGCGGGCCAACAATCCTTTTCACACTCAAGGGGTCCATGAAATTACGTATAATAAAAGAGGAGTTGCTTGAAAAATCCGTTAAAATAATTGTAACAGATCCCTCATAACTAATTATCCTTTAATGTACTGGGCTCTACTGCCGGTTGCGGCAGTCCCAGGTTGGCGATTTCAGTATAAACAGATGCGCCGGGTTTAAAACCCCATTTCTTGAAAAAAGTAGTGAGGTTTTTGCCTGAGATGGTACAGGCTTTAAGCATAAAATAGCGCATCTTGTCTGCATCGGTCGACAGATTGGGCTTTTCGGCTCTGGTTTGCTTATGTAAAGTGATATAAAACGAATCGCCAAAGGCCAGCCAAAGCTGGTGGAACATAAATAACCGGGTAAAATTACCATCGGTCATTTGCGCATCTGAATTAAAATCTTTGCTGGTATCGGCAATGGCCAAAAAGTTCATGGCATTAGTTGTGGGAGTGCCTTTCAAACGCAGCGCGCCGGCACCATTGACGGCACGTTCTGCCGCCAGGGTGTAAATGTTAACGGTTACTTCACCCAGCGTAGACCATTTCCACGCTTGCTGCTGGTGCAGATGACCGAGCTCGTGCCAGGCCCCCCAGCCGTTATCGGTGATGTTTTTTGCCGTTAGCGCCTCGTTCAGCAGCCCGGGAGCAAACCAGGTGCGATAAGAGCTGGCAACGCCCCAGATATTTTTGGCGTTTGAAACGGTCATCAGGATCTTATGCGTGGGCGGTGCATTTTCCGGCGTGGAATTATCCATACCCGCGATATAGTTTTCTCCTTTTTCTACTCCTTTGTCGATCGTTTGAAGGATAAAATTGGCGTCTGCATTACTGGTACTCAGCGCCCGGCTTCTTTCAAAAACAAGGTAAGTAGTATTGTTGGCCAGAATGGCTGCCGGGGATTGGGTGTATTGATTCAGTTGCGCTGCCCAGTCGGTGGTTTGATCTTTTACAAACACCGGCGCCCGCACGGCGCCGCTCTTAAATGTAATGCGCACTTTGGCCGCCGGGGTTCCGGTAGTGGTAAACCGGATCCATAATAATCCGCCATATTGATCCGCCGTTATCGCATTGTCTCCCGCTGTAAGCTGCTCTGAACGCGGGTTCCAGCGCAGTGTGTCGAAAGAATACGTGCCTATCAGCAATTTGGGAAGTGCGGCGCCCGCCAATTGCGCCACATTAAGGGTTAAAGAAGTGTTGGGGGGAAGGTAATATCCTGTGGGTTCAAAATCGGACCAGATGAATCCCTGCCTCAGCCGGTCTATCGACTCTTTGGAACCATCAATACCTTCGTTAAAATCCTGGATGTTTGACCCCAATGAATAGGAGGGCACTGTGCTGTCTGCAGGTGTGGTGTGGATCATGGATGGTGTCGCTTTTTGGCAACCCTGAACCAGCATCCACAAAGGGAAAAGAAACAGATAACTTTTTCTAAACAGGAACAACCGCATCTGAACATTTTTCTAAAGCTATGCAACAATCATGCGAAAAAGCGAAACAACCGTTTGCACAATGCGTTTGGATTTTTGGCAGATCCTGTGTATATTGTTACCGATCGCGCTGCTGCGGTCATTTTTCCGGTCAACCGGAATCATTTGCCCGAACGGCGTAACTTTTTCATAGGAAATGAACTATAATAACGAATCGCGCGGCTTTGAGGATATGTGCTCTGCCGCCATACATGGTATATCTGACGAGGGAAGTTTGCATGCACATGCGATCCCTATTTATGCAACATCAACATTTGTATTTGACAGCGCGGAACAGGGGATGAACCGCTTCGCGGGAAAAGAACCGGGGTATATCTACTCCCGTTTTGCAAACCCCACTACAACGGCAGCCGAGCAATTACTTGCGGCACTGGAAGCATTTGGTCTTAAAAATGAAAACGGACAACCGTTACAATTAAAAGCCTTGCTGCATGCCAGCGGGCAGGGCGCGTTGGCTACTTTATGTTTTGCCTTGTTAAAAAGCGGCGACCGCATTCTTACCAATACGGCGCTTTACGGCGGTACGCATGAGTTTTTCTCTTTTATTTTAGCCAAAGCAGGAATAGAAACGGTTTTCACGGATCTTACTGATCTCAATGCCGTTGCTGTGGCTTTACGGGAATATCCGGATATAAAACTGATCCATATCGAATCGCCAACCAATCCCACCATGGCCTGCACCGATATTGAAGGGGTGTGTAAGCTTGCAGCGCCTCATGGTATAAAGGTGAGCATCGACAATACGTTTGCCACGCCTTATCTCCAGCAGCCCTTTGCTTCCGGGGTCGATTTTGTTTATCATTCCACTACCAAATTTTTAAACGGACATGGAACGGCAATTGGCGGGGCTTTGATTGGCAAAGACCTGGCTTTTATGCAAACCACCGGCGCCAAAACGGCTAAGCTGCTGGGGGCAAACAGTAACCCTTTTGATGCTTTTCTGCTGATCAACGGGATCAAAACATTGCCGCTCCGGATGCAGCAGCACAGCAAAAATGCCCAGCAGGTAGCGGAATGGCTGCATGCGCATCCTGCCGTTGCAAAAGTAAATTATAATGGCTTGCCCGATCATCCGCATTATGCCTTAAGCGCAAGGCAAATGCGTTCCCCGGGCGCCCTGCTCAGTTTTGAGTTAAAAGGCGGATTGGAAGCCGGGAAAACATTTATCAATAAATTACAAATGTGCACCCGCGCCGTTTCCCTGGGTACCATTGATACGCTCATATCGCATCCGGCATCGATGTCGCATTCCGGAATGAAACCTGAAGATCGTTTAAAATCGGGCATTTCAGACGGCCTGATCCGCGTGAGCGTTGGCATTGAAGCGGTAGAAGATATTTTAAGCGACCTGCAGCAGGCGCTTTTGCCCTAGCTACATGGCATATTTATTGTATTTTTAGTAGGCTGTATTCCAACCGGCCATTCGGGTCGGTTACAGAAATGGTGCCCGGCATCCGGTGCGGGATGGGGTATATTCTTCGCTTCATATTAAACTACTATGAAAATTTCTAAACCCGTTGATGAAATAGTGGTGCGCATGCGTGAGCTTTTTACGGGTGATGCCCTCCCTGCATTTTCAAAGGAAGAACCGTTTCGCCAGGAGTTATTCGGCTATGAACAGATGCAGCAGCATGGCGTTCATGTGGCCAAATCGCACGTAGTGCTGCGGTCCCATCCACATGACAAAGTACTGCCCCGGCTGGCCGATAACGAGGTGGTGATCGGCAAAGTATATGAGCTGATGACGGATGCCGTAAGCGCCCAATTGCCCATTGTGCCGGCAAGTGAATGGCTGCTGGATAATTATTACCTTATAAAGGAACAGATCGCGCTGGGGCGTACCCACCTTCCAAAGGGGTATAGCGAAACCCTCCCGATTCTTGCCAAAGGCAGATCGGCCGGTTTTCCCCGTGTGTATGATATTGCGTTGGAGCTCATCGCGCATAGCGACGGGCATATCAGTCTTTCCAGTCTTACGGCATTTGTTGATTCCTACCAAACGGTTACCAAACTCACTCTGGGTGAATTATGGGCGGTGCCGATCATGCTGCGCCTGGCGGTTATTGAAAACATCCGCCGCATTGCCTCCCGCATCGCATTGGACCGCTTAGATAAAAATGTAGCCAGTTACTGGGCCGAACAATTATTGGAAACAGCGCAAAAAAAACCGCGCGATATTATTATAGTGATAGCCGAAATGGCAAAATCGAAGCTCAGGCTGAACAGTGGCTTTGTTGCGGAATTTATCCGGAGGCTGCAGGGAAAAGATCATGGTTTGAGCATGGCCCTTACCTGGCTGGAAGAACGACTGGCCGAAACCGAACATTCCTCCACCGACCTGGTGAATATTGAAAATCAGAAACAGGCTACCGACCAGGTTTCGATACGCAACTCTATCGAAAGCATCCGGCTGATCAAAAGCACCGACTGGCGCAAATTTGTTGAAAGCGTGAGCGCAGTGGAAAAGATCCTGCAGACCGACATCGATGGTATTTATGAAAAAATGGATTTTACCACCCGGGACCGCTACCGCCATATTGTGGAATGGGTGGCGAAGCACAGTGTTTATGAAGAATTTCAGGTAGCGCAGTGGGCCATCGATCTTGCAAAGGAAAGCTTTAACAGGAACGATACGCCCCGAAAGCAGCATGTGGGTTATTACCTGGTCCATGAAACCGGGCAGCAACAACTGATAAAAAAAGCGAACATGCAGCTTACGGCCCGGCACCGGTTTAAAAAAATGTTGAAATATAACCGGCTGGTGTCCTATGTAGGCGTAACGATTGCTATCACCCTTTGCTTAAGTATTTGGGTAGCCTGGCACGCCTACCACCACGGATCCGGCCATTGGCTGGTATGGGTTATGGCCCTGTTGGGGTTTGTAGCTCTGAGCCAGGCGATCATCCTACTGGCCAACTGGATCGCCACCCTGCTGGTTCGCCCGCGCCCGCTGCCCAAAATGGATTTTTCTGAAGGCATACCCGAAGGGGAAAGCACACTGATTGCTGTTCCGTCAATGCTGACGAGCATTGCAGGAGTTGATGAGTTGGTGGATGAACTGGAAGTGCGCTACCTTGCTAATCCTGAAGCGCATTTGTACTTTGCCCTTTTAACGGACCTGCCAGATGCCGATGCAGAGCGGCTTCCGGAGGATGAGCCCCTGATCGCCCACGTAAAAAAACAGATAGAAATATTAAACGAACGGTATGTTGCACCGGACGCTGCCGGCAGTAAATTTTTCCTCTTTCACCGGCCCCGGAAATGGAATGCCGGCGAAAAAGTATGGATGGGTCATGAACGAAAACGGGGAAAACTGGCGGAGCTGAACAGCTTTTTAAGAAAAACAGGTCATGATGATTTTTCTGAAATAACCGGCGATACCGCTTCTTTAGGCAATATTAAATACGTTATCACGCTTGATGCTGATACGCAACTGCCCCGGGAAGCAGCATGGAAGCTGATAGCCGCAATGGCGCATCCGCTGAACCGGCCGGAGCTCAATAAAAAGGAGCTAAGGGTTATTGACGGCTACGGTATTTTGCAGCCGCGCGCGTCGGTAAGCATTCCTAAAACCACCAGCAGTTATTACGCAAAAATGCATAGTAACGATTCCGGGCTGGATCCTTATACCCAGCTCGTATCTGATGTGTACCAGGATCTTTTCGCCGAAGGCTCTTTTGTAGGAAAAGGGATCTATGATATTGATGTGTTTGAACAATTGCTGGGTGATACCTTTCCACCCAACCGTATTTTAAGTCACGATCTTTTAGAAGGATCCTATGTGCGTTCGGGTTTATTAACCGATGTAGAGCTGTTTGAAGAATACCCCGAAACCTATTGGGCCGATATAAAACGCCGTCACCGCTGGATTAGAGGCGACTGGCAGATCGCGAGCTGGGGAACACCTTTCATTCCCGGGAAGGAAAATAAAGTGCAGCGGAATTTTATTTCGAGCCTTTCCCGCTGGAAGATCATGGATAACCTGCGGCGCAGCCTGGTGCAGCCGGCAACCGTATTATTCCTGATCCTGGGCTGGGCGGTTGCCCCGGAGCCTGGCTTCTGGACCCTTTTGTTTCTGGCAACATGGCTGCTTCCGATCCTGGTTACCTCCACCTGGCAGCTGTTTCAGCGCTCCGAAACGGTCAGCCGCAGGGCACATTTTATTGAAGTGATGGACACGGTTATTTCTGACCTGTCGCACCTGTTCTTTACCATTGTTTGCCTGCCCTTTGAAGCCGTTAAAAACCTGGATGCCATTATGCGCTCCAACTGGCGCATCCTGCTCTCGCACCGGCATTTACTGCAATGGACCCCTTCAAAAGCAGGGGCGAACAATCAAAAAAGTATTGCTGCGGCCTACCGGTACATGTGGCCTTCTGTTGTGATTCCGCTGGGTTGTTTTTTTCTTTTAAGTTTTATGAACCCGGCCGCGTTATTTATTGCAGCGCCCATCCTGGTAGCCTGGCTGCTGGGGCCGGCGATTGCCTGGTGGGCAAGCAAACCGGGAGAGGCGAAGGCAGCAATATTACCTGCCAAAGCCGTCCAGACATTGCATCTGTATGCCCGGAAAACCTGGGCTTATTTTGAAGATTTTGTGGCAACGGAAGACAACTGGCTGGCGCCGGATAACTTCCAGGAGCAGCCCATCACCTCATTGGCGCACCGCACTTCACCCACCAATATCGGGCTGGCGTTGCTTTCGAATCTGGCCGCTTACGATTTCGGGTACCTATCGTTGAAAAAGTTAAAGGAACGTATCTCCAATACGTTTGCGACGCTTTCCTTACTGGAACGGTATAAGGGCCATTTTTATAACTGGTACGACACTGTGACCTTATTGCCCCTGAACCCTAAATACGTTTCTATGGTAGACAGCGGCAACCTCTTTGGCTGTTTGCTGGTGTTGCGGCAGGGGATCCAGGAACTGGGTCACGAAAAAATATTTAAACCCGGGCAGGCTTCCGGGTTGCAGGACACCCTTTCTGTTTTAAAAAGCCATGTAGACAAAAAAAATCAGCCCGCAGCGCTCAATGAAATAGAACTATTGATTGCTGATCTTAAGATACAGGAATCTATTGCTGCAATATTGCCACAGCTGCAAATAATTCTTGAAAAAACAAAAGCACTTAAGCTGATCCCTGCGATCGCGCAAAGTACCGCTGCAGCCGACTGGCGCAACCGGCTGGAAAGCCAGGCGGAAGATTTTATTAGCTGCATCAATAGTTTTTGCGGCCTTGGCGGTGCGATGCTATTTCCCGGAAAGATCCCTTCGCTTAATGAGCTGATAGCACTGGAAACAGGGCAACCAGCCATTGATGAGACCGACAGCATAACCCTGGAAGAAAATAATCAACAAGCGCTTCCCGTGGCATTTAAAGAGGCCATAGCCAATGCGAAAACATTTTTGACGGAGCTGGGCGATCTTGAAGCAAGCTGCCTGGAATATACTACGGTTGAATATGATTTTCTTTATAACAAAGCACAAAACCTTTTTCATATTGGGTATAATGTTACGGAAGATGCGGCAGATAAAGGGTTCTACGATATGCTGGCCTCCGAAGCGCGGCTGGGAATTTATACCGCTATTGCCCAGGGAAGAATTCCGCAGGCCGCCTGGTTTTCCCTGGGCCGGCTAGTAACCAATATGGGCGGACACCCCGTGCTGCTTTCCTGGAGCGGTTCTATGTTCGAATACCTGATGCCGAAATTGCTGATGCCCACTTATGAAAATACATTATTGGACCGTACCAGTAAAGGCGCGGTGCGCAACCAGATCAGTTATGGCAATAAGAATAATATTCCCTGGGGCATTTCTGAATCGGGTTATAACCTGGTGGATACCAGTCTACATTATCAATACCAGTCCTTTGGCGTGCCGGGGTTGGGGTTAAAACGCGGACTGGCCAATGATCTGGTGATAGCGCCCTATGCTACGGTCATGGCTTTGATGGTAGACCCTTTAGCGGCTTTTGATAATTTAGGGATATTGTCGCGCAATGGTTTTGAAGGAAAATATGGTTTTTATGAAGCCATCGATTATACAGCCTCCAGAATGCCCCGCGGGCAAAGCCATGCCATTATAAAATCATTTATGGTGCACCACCAGGGGATGAGCCTTTTGTCACTGGCCTCAGTATTGTTAAATAAAAAAATGCAGGAACGCTTTGAACGCGATCCGCAATTTCAATCGGCCCTGTTGTTGCTCCAGGAAAAGCCGCCGCGCACGACCAACTTCTATACGCATACCGAAGAGGAGGGCAACCGGCAGATCCTTTCGCAGGAATCGAACCTGCGACTCATCACTACGCCCAATACGCCGGTCCCGGAAGTACAGTTATTGTCTAACGGAAAGTATTTCCTCGTTATTTCCAGCAGCGGCGGCGGTTACAGCCGCTGGAAGGACATTGCCCTGCACCGCTGGCGC
The DNA here is from genome assembly GCA_017744795.1 of Niabella sp. GTDB lineage: Bacteria > Bacteroidota > Bacteroidia > Chitinophagales > Chitinophagaceae > Niabella. The sequence goes on from JAGIAQ010000001.1 coordinate 41,163, forward strand.
GAAGATGCCACTCTTGATAACTGGGGTGTATTCTGTTATATAAAGGACCTTGGTGATGGGCAGTTCTGGTCCAATACCTATCAGCCTACATTGAAAAAAAGCAGTTCCTATGAAGCGATATTATCAAAGGGGCATGTGGCGTTTCGCCGGTTAGACAATAATATTGAGACCAAAACCGATATCGCCGTTTCGCCCGAAGATGATCTGGAAATTCGCCGTATTGTGATCACCAATCGCTCCTCATCGACCAAAACACTGGAAATAACCAGCTATAGTGAAGTGGTTATTGCCGGCCAGTTGGCCGATGAAGCGCATCCTGCTTTCAGCAATCTGTTTGTACAAACGTCCATCGACGAAAAGCAAAGCGCGATCCTCTGCACACGCCGGCCCAGAACAAAAGAAGAGCAGCCTCCCTGGATGTTTCACACCCTGATCCTTCAGGGTACAACTGCGGAAGCTGTTTCTTACGAGACCGACCGGATGCAATTTATCGGCCGCGGCCGGTCGATCGTAAATCCCGTGGCAGTGGAACAGGGCGGGAACCTGTTCGGCTCACAGGGCTCCGTGCTGGATCCGGTGATTGCTATCCGCTATAAGATCAGTTTAAAACCCCGGCAACAAGCCAGTTTTGACCTGCTGCTCGGCATTGCAGAATCAAGAGAGCTTTGTACCGGTTTACTGGCTAAATACCAGGACCGGTATATCCGCAGCCGGATCTTTGAACTGGCGTGGACACACAGCCAGGTGCTGTTGCGCCAGCTCAACGCATCGCAGGCAGATGCCCAGCTTTACAATATCATTGCAGGGTCCGTCATTTATGCTAACAATGCCTTTCGCGCAGAACCGTCGGTTATTGAAAGCAATTTGAAAGGGCAATCCGGGTTATGGGGTTACGCCATTTCCGGGGACCTGCCCATTGTGCTGATGCGGGTAAAAAACAGCGAAAATATTAACCTCGTTAAACAAATGATCCAGGCACATGCCTACTGGAGCATAAAGGGTTTAAAGGTGGATCTGGTGATCTGGAATGATGATTTCGGCTCTTACCGCCAGGTATTCCAGGATCAGATCATCGGGTTTATCACCGCCTCCGGCAGCAATGTTTTAGATCAGCCGGGCGGTATTTTTGTTCGCGCCGGTGACCAGATATCCAATGAGGACCGGATATTATTTCAAACCGTAGCGCGGTTAATTTTTGACGATGATAAAGGCACGCTGTTAGAACAGGCGCTAAAGAAACGAACACCAAAAGGATTACCGGAGGCTTTTATTGCGCAACAACAGGCCTACAAACCGGATGGCTCCAAAACTGTGACATTGCCGGAGGGCTTATTATTCAACAATGGAACCGGCGGATTTACCAAAGACGGGAAGGAGTATATATTGATCAGCGGCCCGGAAAAACGATCGCCGGCCCCCTGGTGTAATGTTATCGCAAATAAAGAATTGGGCACGGTAATATCGGAAAGCGGTTCGGCTTATACCTGGGTTGATAATGCCCAGGCATTCCGGTTAACCCCCTGGCAAAATGATCCGGTGACTGATAAATGTGGCGAAGCCTTTTATATCCGCGATGAAGCCTCCGGCAGTTACTGGTCTCCGGCGCCGCTGCCCCGGCCGGGGAAGAACGCGTATGTAACGCGACATGGCTTTGGGTATTCTGTTTATGAACATATTCATAACGAGATCTATTCCCAACTATGGATCTATGCTGATGTGGCATTGCCCGTGAAATACACAGTGCTGAAGCTGCGCAATCGTTCCGGCCAGGTATGCAAATTATCCGTTACCGGTTATGTGGAATGGGTACTGGGCGATACGGCGCAAAAAAATAAACTGTTTGTGGTAACCGGCAAAGACCCTATCACCAATGTATTATTCGCCCGCAACCGCTACAACACTGCGTTTGCAGATAAAGTAGCTTTTTTTGATGTGGATGGCAGTGAAAGAACCTTTACCTGCGACCGTCTTGAATTTATCGGGAGAAACGGAACGTTGACAAACCCTGACGCCTTGCAGCGCAAACAGCTGTCCGGCAGAACCGGAGCGGGGTTGGATCCTTGTACAGCCCTACAGGTGGTGATCGAGCTGCACCCTGACGAGGAACGTGAGCTTGTTTTTCGCCTGGGCGCGGGCAAAAACGAAGAAGAGGCCCGTGAACTGGTGGCAAAAATAAAAGGCAGCGCTTTTGCACACGCCGCGCAATCAAAAGTACATGATCAATGGAACCATATCCTGGGTGCGGTAACCGTGCAAACGCCTGATGCGGCGTTCAACGTAATGGCTAATGGCTGGCTGATGTACCAAACGCTCGCTTGCCGGGTCTGGGGCAGAAGCGGGTATTATCAATCCGGCGGCGCATATGGTTTCAGGGATCAACTGCAGGATGTGTTGGCATTATTGCATACACGACCCGATATCACACGGGAACAACTGCTGCTGGCGGCATCGCGGCAGTTTCTCCAGGGTGATGTGCAGCACTGGTGGCACCCACCTACCGGCAGGGGCGTACGCACGACCTGTTCCGATGACTATTTATGGCTGCCCTATGTTGCGTCCCGGTATATCTCCGCCACAGGCGATACAGCTGTTCTGAATGAATACATTTCGTTTATTGACGGACGTCCCCTAAGGCCGGGTGAGGAATCGTATTATGATTTACCCGTGTTTCTCAACCATTGGGAAACCCTGTACAACCACTGCAAATATGCCGTTCGTTATGGCTTAAAATTCGGAGAGCATGGGCTGCCCCTGATAGGCTCCGGCGATTGGAATGATGGTATGGACAAAGTTGGGGAAGAAGGTAAGGGCGAAAGTGTTTGGCTGGGCTTCTTCCTTTATGATGTGCTGCGCCGGTTTGAAACGATTGCAGCTGATTATGGCGATGCCGATTTTAGTGCCTTATGCAAAACTGAAGCCGGAAAATTAAAAGAAAATATACACAAAAATGCCTGGGATGGCGCCTGGTACCGCCGCGCTTATTTTGATGACGGCACACCGTTGGGAAGCAGCGGCAATGAAGAATGTAAAATTGATTCCATTTCCCAAAGCTGGTCGCTATTATCCGCAGGCGGTGATCCTGACCGTAGCTTGCAGGGCATGAACGCGGTAAATGAATATTTGATAGACCGGAAGAACAAAGTGATCAAATTGCTTACGCCGCCTTTTGACCAATCAGATCTGTATCCGGGTTATATTAAAGGCTACGTGCCCGGCGTCCGCGAAAACGGGGGCCAGTACACTCATGCCGCTATCTGGACCATTATGGCTTATGCGGCGTTACAAGACCGGGAGCGGGTGTGGGAATTATTTTCAATGGTCAACCCGGTTAACCATACGCTGGATCCCGGACAGGTACTGCAGTACAAAGCGGAACCCTATGTTATGGCCGCCGATGTTTATGGTGCAGCTCCGCATGAAGGCCGCGGCGGCTGGACCTGGTATACCGGTTCCGCCGGGTGGACCTACCAGCTGACCATCGATAGTATTCTCGGATTAAAAAAGACAGGTGACCGCCTATACCTGAACCCCTGTCTGCCGGATCAGTGGGCCGGTTTTGAACTGCAGTATCGTTTTGGCAATACCTTTTATCACATCAAAGTGATCAACAGCAAACAGGAGGGGCCAGACCGGCTCCGGGTGGATGGTAATGAGTCCCGGGAACCTTATATTACGCTCACAGATGATGGGCAGCTGCATAGGGCTGAGCTGGAAACGGGGAATAAGACGGGTTGATTTTCATCAAACCCGCTTCAGGTTAATTTATTTTTATAAATTCGATACTGGATTTTATTGCCCGGCAGATGCTTCAGAAGAAGGAGGAACATATCAAAAAGAAAGACGGTTTCAATGGCCAGATGGCGATTGTGCTGCCCAACCCAATCATCAAACGCTGCGCGTCCGAGGAACTGCTGCGTAACCTTTATATTACGGATATCGGCTTCTACCCCCGTGCGCAGTATCATCACCGTAAACGGGAGCAAGGCAGCCAGCAACATATTTTGATCTATTGCGTTGACGGGTGCGGATGGGCGAATATTGATGGCAGGAAAGTTGAAGTAAGGGAAGGAGAATACCTCGTTATTCCCTCCCATAGTAAACACGAATACGGAGCCGATACCTTACATCCATGGTCTATTTATTGGGTGCATTTTAAAGGAAATGATGCAGACCGGTTCGTTGGGTTGCTGAAAAAAGAGAAGGATGACTTTGTGGGGGCGGCCGCCTTTAGTGAAAAAAGAACGACGCTATTCACAGATATATACAGCACGCTCGAATCCGGGTATAGTATGGAGCATCTGTATTATATCAATATGGTTTTTATGAGTTACCTCGGCACTTTCTGTTTTCCGCAGTTCCTTGATCCGCCACATAAAAAAGAACAAAATCAAATTGACGGTGCAATAATCTATATGCAACAGCATATCGACACAGTAGTATCCTTAAAGGAATTGGCGGCATTTGCACATATGTCATCTTCGCATTTCTCCGCCCTCTTCAAAAAGAAAACCGGCTATCCACCGCTTGATTATTTCAATCATCTGAAAATACAAAAGGCCTGTCAGTATCTTGAATTTACAGACATCTCTGTAAAGGAGTTGTGCTACAAGCTGGGTTTAAATGATCCCTTTTATTTTTCAAGATTATTCAGCCGGTACATGGGTGAGTCGCCGGTGCGTTACAGGAAAAGGAAAAAGTTTGCATAGTGTGCATAAATGCGCCGGTTTTTAACGAAAAGAGTTATTCTGAATTTTTTGTTGCTATTGCGTTAAATGCCGCTATTCTTTCCTGAGGTAACTGGCTTAATTTCTTCCATTGCGTATTGCCATAAACACCAGCTTCAGGATAAGAAACTATTTTAAAACCAATCTTCTTTGCTGCATTCAAATTTTTAAATTTATAATCATCCGCCGCCGGGTTCTCAAATCCGGGATCGGCGATGATCGAATGCAGGTCTTTACCCGTGGCTTTCCAAGCAGCAAAATTGTCCTTACCAAAAAGGAAATTTTCACCCTTAACATGCCAATAGCAATTACTGTCGGTTATGATCTTCACTTTGTTCCAATTGGATGCAAATAATTTCCCGGTTGTAAAATAAACAATGTTATGAGTAAATGTGAAAGATAAATGATCTTCGACACGCGTTGCCTGCAATTGCTGTTCCAGATTGTCGGCAAAAATATTATTGGTAATTACATTATCTGCTCCATAATGCTGGTGAAATCCGCCGCTCTTGCAGCGATACACCAAATTGTTTTTCATAACAATACCCGATGTGCCTTCGTCGCAGTATAAGCCCCAGCCGCCATAATCATAGGTGTATACATCATGGATTCGGTTATTGCTCACGATGGTTCCTTTTGAATTCCCCAGGGTATATACACCGGCCATATCACTCAATGCGCCCCAGCCTAAATGATGTATGTGATTATACAAGATTTTATTGTTGATGCTGGGACTGAAGGTGTAGCCCCAGACCCAGCCAACAGAAATGCCTGTGTATACAAAGTCTGATATTTCATTATGGCTGATGGTATTAGCCGGGCTATTAAAAACCAGTACACCCACAGCTTCAGGATAGACCAATCCACCATGTGTGATAATGTTGTTATCAACAGTAATATTGTGCGTGAGGTCAGTGTTGTCTTTTTGCAGATCCGGTTCACCGATCTTTATTCCACCGGCACCCAGATCGTGAAGATAGCAATGAACAATATGACAGTCTTCACAATTCTTTCTCAGCCAAAACGCATATTGGCCTGTTTGGGCAATAGTGCAATTATAGAAAGAAACATTCTTTGCAAAATCTAATGTTACCACTGCCTCAATTCCTGAAGCGGCTTGTTTCGGATAATAACCCTTCAACAAATTATCAGAAGCTGAAACGGCAAATGCTAAATTTTTAAAATAAATGTGCCCGATTTTATGCGCGTCATCATCCCCTTTCGCGATAATAAACTGTTTAATCGTGGGGAGATAAAAATTTGTATTGTCGGGTGTTTCACCAATAGCCGGTTGATAACTTAAAATGCCCTTGTTATCCAGATCCCATTCGTTGGCTGTGTCCAATACGGCATTATTAAAAGCAAAGAAAAATCGTGTCTTTTTGTCGAATGAATTATAATCAGGAAGCGTTCGGGATTCAATTACAAAACTTTTGTAATCGTCGTTAATTTTAATAATGGGAGCAATGAGGGTGTTCCATTTCAGAAAAAAATACACCGATGCATTCTTCTGGAGCGCATTAGATAATTGTTTTAAAATAGCGTTTCCTGCTGCATCCGGATAAATAGTATATTCAGCTTTTGTTTTAGAGCTATCCAGATAAGTGGTTTCAATTTTTTCAATATTAAGCAGGTCTTTATTCGGCGCTCTTGCTGGTGTGGCAGCACGGTTGTTGACATATAATTGATCAAAATGCATATCTCCTCCAACCTGAGACTGTATACTAGCCTGCCACAAATGATCATTGACTTTTTGAAAACCCTTTAATTGCACCCCGCCATAAAAGACCGGGTGGGCATTTTTTGCCGCCATGAAAATAACAGGTGCATCTGCCGTTCCGCCATCTTCCGTTGATAATAGTAACGGCTCCGTCATAAAATATTTTCCATCGCCAATGACAACGTAAATTGTTTCATTGATAGTACGTTGTCTTCTCAAGGTTCTTATTTTGTTTCGTGCGCCTGTTAAAGTCAGCAAGGGAGCGGTTATCGTTCCGTTATTGTTATCGTTGCCGTTTGGAGACAAGTAAATTTCGTATGCGTATATATTGCTGCAAGAAAAAAGCAGGAAACAGAATAACAATAAATATTTCATTGGAGCCATCATTGTTTTTAAAAATATTCGTGACATAAGAACCGTTATGCAAATATAAATATGACTAAGAAAGATGTAACCGTGCCCCCCAGTGCGCCGGATCCATTTCCAGCACTTTGGATAAATGTATTTGGGCTTCTGCTGTTTTCCCCAATCCTTTGTAGCCCAGCCCTATCAGGTAATGGCAATGGATTTTATTCCGTATATCCAGATCATCATCAAAGATCATCAGGTCCGGCAGGGATACTGCAAAGAAATCAATCCGGATGTGATCCTGTTCATGTTCTTTTCCATAATGAATCAATTTTTCGAAGCGCTCATTTGCCTCGGCTGTTCTTTCCAGCTTTAATAAAGCCAACGCCTGGTAAAAGATCTTGTCCGGTTGCTGATCATTATAATAGATGGCCGGCGCCGGTTCACTAAGACCAACAGCCGCTTTCTCCCATGCTTCCCGGGCGCTGTTATCATTTCCTTTTGCCTGATATGCACACCCGAGCCAATAAAAAATATCATTCTCCTGTGCGCCAAAGATCTTTCCCTCACCCAGGTTGTAGGGGTAGTGTTGCGCCGCGGTTAATAGTTCGATGGCCTGATCAGGATTGTTTTGTGACAACTGATGTTTGGCTTGTTCTATAAGCACCTGCACATATTGAAAAGACGTTTTGCCCTCTCCGCCCTCCCAGGGATGAAAATTGCGTTGCATTAATAATTCGTATGCCGTATCAAACTGGCCAGTGAGACTGTGCAGACCAACATATTCAATATAGAGATCGTCACGCTCTTCAACAAGTTGTTTAAACGAATCCAGGAAAAACAATCGCTCCTGCGGACTTGTTTTAAATCGCTTTTGCAGCTGGTCCAGTTCAAACAGTACCCTGGAATCGGTTTTATCCGCTTCAAAAGCTTTTTTATATAATTGAAGTGCCGCTTCTTTTTTATCAAACTTGTTATAGTACGCAATGCCCAGGTTCCTTAATGCCGTGGGAAATTGATTATTGATGGCAACGGATTGTTCCCAGGCTTCCCTTGCGGGTTCATACAAACGCTTTGCGTAATAATAGTTGCCCAGGTAATACCATGCTTTGTAGTCAGACGGGTTGTGTGCAATTGCAGACCGAAGGACCCCGATATCTTCCATCCGGTTGGGAAATACACGATCCGGATTGCCATCAAAAGCTTTGGCAAACCAACGCGCCGCCTCTCTTACCTTCCCGGCTTGTATTGAGAAATATCCCAGGTAATACAAATGCATCGGACTAGTTGGCTGATCGTGCAATTGCAGCAACGTAATAGCATCCGCATATAGTCCGGCGTCGGCATATTGCGTAGCTATTTCGATATAGGTGTAATCACAGCCCCGCATTAAGTCTTTCAGTCTGCTTTGCAATACATCGCTTTTTGTATTGTCTCCCTGCATCGCCAGGCAAAGACTTAACTCAAACTGACTTGCGAAATCAAACCCGTCAATAGCAATTGTTTCTTCGCAAAGTTTAATGGCTTCGTTTAACCGGCCCGTTTTTCGCAGCGCTATTGTTTTTAAATGGCGGGCTTTTAAACCGTGATAGTTTCGTAAGATTGATTTTTCAGCCAACTCATGTACGTCCTGCCAACGATTTTGCAACGCGGCAATATAGCCCAGTTGTAAGTAGGCCACATCCTGCATTCCAGCGTTCCAGGTACTTTTAAATAGCAGGTCATAAGCTTCGTTGTATTGCTGTTGATATTTCAGGCAAAGCCCCAGGTTATACAACGGCTCTCCGTCATAAGGGTTGGGATTGTGTTTCTTTGATTTCTCAACCGCTGCCCGTAAAAAAGGTTCAGCAACCCCGAAGGCCCCGCGCCGCAGGTACCAAAGCCCTTTGGCATTGTTGCATCGTATATCGGTGGCATCCCTGCGCAGCGCTTCATTGTAATAATCGAGCGGAGAGTAGGTAGCATGCCGGTATTGCTCCAGGTGTTGGCCTGCCAGGAAGAGCTCTTCAATGGTTGTAATATCGGCTGGCAGTGGAATGGGAGCCGCGGGGTCGGGCAATGCAGTGCCCTGGCGGTTAACCGGTGTGTAGTCTACCAATACGTTTCCGGTTGCATCTTTTACCGTTACGTATAATTTTTTATCCGGAGTTGCTGCAGTATACGCCAGTTCTTTTTCGTAGCTGATCAGTGGAGATAATTCAACCTGCTCCTGTAATAATATATGGGCGTCCTCCTGCAGTTGTATGGTTACTTTCCGTTTCTGCGTGATATATACTTTTAATAAAAGTTTATCTGCTACGGTTTCCAGGTTCACCATTGCATCGATAGAAGCATTTTTTACATACCCGATGTTTTTATAGGGCATAAAATATTGTTTGAACTCGCGCGCTTCATTGGGCATGATCCATCCAAAATCCGGCTGGTTATCGGTGTATACACCGCACATCAACTCAAAATAAGGCCCGTCTTCATCTGTAAGCTGGCGGTCCCAGGCCTTGCCAAAATCGCCGCAACCCCAGGTCCATTGCTTCTTTCCGGGGCTTACATGATGATTGGCAATATGCATAATCCCCGCTTTTTTCTGATGATGATAGCCGCCTACAAAATCAAAAGCACTGTTTACCGCCATATAAGATGTTGGTACCGGAATGTTGGTATAAACAGAAATGTCTGTGCCTGGTGAATAATCTACTTTGTAATAGGTGCCGGTGGCAATAGGAAAGGCGCTTACATCTCTTTTGCCGTGATCAAATACGGCGTGCACATCCGGCGGGAACACACTTTGGTAGTGTTCATCCACACTCACAGCGGGGTTGGCCCACCACAGGAAGGTTTGAGGAAAAGGGCTCCGGTTGTATAGTTTAGCATGTAATTCAATATAGGCTTTGTCAGGATACAGTGTAAATCCAAGGGCACACTTGGTGCCAAACATCATTTCGTATTCGTTTACCCAAACCGTTTTACTGCCATCTTTATTTTCCACGATCATATAATCAGTAGGGCCAAAAGTATTAGGCCGGTGGTGTTGTGGCCAGTTAAATTCGATACCGCCGCTGATCCAGGGACCGGCTAACCCTACAAGGGCTGGTTTGATCACCCGGTTATGATATACAAAATGATAATCGTTAGTTTTGTCGTAAGCCATTTGTATGCGGCCGCCTAACTCGGGAAGGATCATCACCTTTAAATAATCGTTCTCCAGGAAAAGCGCCGTCCATTCCCTCTCTTCTTTTTCATCAAACACTTTATCGATCACCGGATACGGATACACCACACCGCTGCTGCCCTGGTACACCCGCTTCTCCAGGAACATCGGGTTTTTGTCAGGCGCACCTGTTTTGTAGGTAGGAATGATTATTTTTTCTTTCCAGATCTTTACTTCCATAACGATTTTATTAAGTGCATTCTGATACCTATTGACCATTCTCTATTCACCATTGACGGTTAGTGCCCAAGGAATATATCATCCATTTCTTCCAGAGATTTGCCTTTGGTTTCTATAACCTTATTTTTTACGAAAAGAAACCCAAGCACACATATCCCTGCATACATATAAAAAGGGGTGTAGGTGCCCAGGTGTTTCGCCAGTACCGGGAAACTGAAGGTGAGCAATGCATAAGAAAGCCAGAGCGCGATGATCGCCACAGCGGTAGCCATTCCGCGCACTTTATTAGGAAATATTTCAGAGATCAATACCCATGTTACCGGGGCCAGTGTCATGGCATATACGCCGATAGCAGCCAGTAAGGACCAGGATGCCGAAGGCGAATGCTTCTGTAGTAACACCGCGCTTATAATATAGAGAAGGGTTAGCCCTGCTGCGCCAAAAAGCATCAGCGGTTTCCTGCCCAGCTTGTCTACCTGCCACATTGCTACCAGCGTGCATATTAAATTTATCAAACCAATAAAGACCATTTGCTTTAGCTGGTCGTCCTGGCTGAATCCTATACTTTCAAAAATGTTGGCCGTATAGTTAAACACCACATTAATGCCGCAGAGCTGCTGAAATACGGCAAGCCCAATGCCCACAATAACGGCCGGCAATACGCTTTTGTCGCGCAGTGCTGCCCGGCTGAATTTCCGGTCTTCCGGCGCTGTTGTTTGGATGGATGCAATCGTTACGGCAGCATATGCAGGGCCTCCGATTTTTGTCAGCACGGCAGTTGCCCTGTCGCTCTTTTTGTTTTTCATCAGCCAGCGCGGACTTTCAGGCAGCCACAGTACGCCGGCAAGGAAAAGAAAGGAGGGTGCCGCCCCCAAACCCACCATCCAGCGCCAGGCATCCACACCATGGTCTCTCAAACTATAATTAACAAGATTGGTAATAAAAATACCTGTTACAATCGTCATTTGATTGATGGCCACCATCCGGCCGCGCATGTGTGAAGGGGCTACTTCCGCGATGTACATAGGCGATAAAACCGAAGCCATTCCTACGCCAATCCCTGCAAAGAACCGTGCTATAATAAAATGCGTGCTGCTGTTGCTTACAGCCATTGCCAGTGAAGACACCAGGAAAACGGCCGCCGCTAACAGCAACCCTTTTTTTCTGCCAAACCGGTCAGAAAAATAACCGGCAATCATACAACCCACAATACAGCCTAAAGCCAGTGTGGCTGTGGTTAATCCTTCCTGCGCTTCACTAAAATGAAATTGTTCTTTCAGAAAAGGAAGCGCACCGGCAATAACAGCAAAATCAAACCCAAAGAGATAGCCTCCCAGGGCCGATATGAATGAGATACCTGTAATATACCCCGGATTGAACTTAAATTGACTATTCATAGACGATGCAATGTTGAAAGAACAAAGATGATGGTAAAACTTAAACAAGGAATGGATCGAACGACTAAAAACATGGATTTTATGATGGCAGGAATATTTCACCGAAATGCTTTCGTGAAAAAAACCGAACTTTCGCGTTGAAATAACTTTGCCTCCTTTTTAAATAAACAGCTATCATGAATTCTTTTAAACTGCTTTTGCTTGCTCTGATCTGCAGCATCGCCAGTCATCCGGCAACGCAGGCCCAAACAACCACCATCCCTATCGAAACAAAAAATGTGGCTATTGTGCTGCAGACGGACAAGAGTAATCATCTTAAAATCGTTCATACGGGCAAGGCATTAGCGGCCGCCGCTGATTATGAAACAGCAGCGGCGGCGCATCGGCTGGCAACGCAGGGGGCAACGCTCAACAATGCTTCTTATTCAGCTGCCGGCACCAGCAATATTTTTGTAGAGCCGGCCATCGCCGTGGTACATGCGGATGGCAATAATTCACTGGACCTGGTTTATGAAAAAAAAAGCATCACGAATACGCCCGAAGGCGCCACGCTTACAGTGGTTACATTGAAGGACGCCGTATATCCTTTTTATGTAGACCTGTTCTTTAAAGCCTGGAAAAATGAAGATGTTATTGAGCAATGGGCAACGATCCGGCATACTGAAAAAGGGAACGTAACGCTGAACAAATATGCTTCTGCCAATTTGTACCTGTTTAACAACCGGTTTTATTTAACCAGCTACAATGCCAATTGGGCAAAGGAAATGCAACCGGAGGTAACGGAATTAAAACAAGGCATCCATACCATCGAATCCCGGTTGGGCACCCGGGAAAACCTGATCGGCACTCAGAACTTTATGCTGGCAATGGACCACCCGGCAACCGAAACAACCGGTACGGTGTTAATGGGACAACTGGCCTGGAACGGCAATTATTCCATTCAACTGGAAACCGATACGTATAAAAAAATGCATATAGTGGCGGGTATCAATCCCTGGCAGTCGGCCTACCAGCTGAAGCCGGGCACGGCTTTTGAAACGCCAAAATTCGTTTACACAATATCTTTCAGCGGCACCGGAACGGGAAGCCGTAACCTGCAAAACTGGCTTCGGAACTACCAGCTGCTGGATGGCAAAGGCGAGCGGCTCACCTTGCTGAATAACTGGGAAGCCACTTATTTCAATTTTGATCAGAACAAATTGGTTGGCCTTTTCCAGGGAGCAAAAGAACTGGGTGTAGATCTATTCCTTCTGGATGACGGATGGTTTGGTAATAAGTATCCCCGCAATAGCGATAATGCCGGTTTGGGCGACTGGCAGGAAAATAAGAAAAAGCTGCCGGACGGCATTCCTTACCTTGTAAATGAGGCGGGCAAGCAGGGAATAAAATTCGGCATCTGGATAGAACCGGAAATGGTGAATCCCAAAAGCGAATTGTACGAAAAGCACCTGGACTGGGTACTGCGCGAAGAACAGAGACCGGAGATCTATTTCCGCAACCAGATGGTGCTGGACCTCACCAACCCCGAGGTGCAGGACTTTGTTTTTGGCGTGGTAGATGGCCTGTTTAAGAAAAATCCGTCGTTAGCCTTTATAAAATGGGATTGTAATGCCCCCATCTTTAATGGCCATTCAAAATACCTTGAAAAGAACAAACTGCCTCAATCGCATTTGTATGTAGAATATACGCGCGGCCTGGAGAAAGTGCTGCAGCGCATCCGTGCAAAATATCCTGCCGTGCCCATGATGCTCTGTTCCGGTGGTGGCGGAAGAACGGATTATAGCTTACTGAAATACTTTACCGAGTTTTGGCTGAGTGATGATACCGATCCGCTGGAGCGGGTGTTTATTCAATGGAATTATTCTTATTACTACCCCGCCATAGCAATGTGCAACCACGTTACCGAGTGGGGGAAACAACCGCTCAAATACAGGGTGGATGTGGCTTCCATGGGGAAACTGGGCTTCGATATAAAAGCCAACGAATTAAAACCGGAAGACAAAGCCTTCTGTCAGCAGGCGATCAAAAACTATGATGGCTTCAAGGATATCGTATGGCATGGCGAAATGTACCGGCTGAAAAGCCCCTACGAAAGTGATATAGCTTCGTTCCTGTTTGTAAACAAAGAACAGACAAAAGCCGTTGCGTTCAACTACCTCACTAACTGGCGCTATATTGAGGAGGCATCGGTGGACCCGGTTAAATTCCAGGGCCTGGATCCGGCAAAAAAATATCGTGTAAAAGAATTGAATCTGTACGGCAGCCAAAAGCCAGGCTTTGATGAAGACAAGGTCTATAGCGGCGATTACTTAATGAATATCGGTTTTAATCCCAATGTAAACCTGCGTCGGTCCAGCGTGGTGCTGAGTGCGGAAGCATTGTAAATTAGTGAGGATTAGTTTTGGGTTTAATAAACTTCCATTTGGGGTTTCTTTTGTGATGGTAAACAGAAACAATGACTATGATTTCTTTGGCTAAATCAAAATAATACACAAGACTGAATGGGTATTTCTTCAACGATATTTCCCGGAAATTTTTGTAGGTGTTCCGATAGCGCTCCGGGTATGTACAGGCTAACAATATAGCTTGCTCCACTGCTGCCACAAAATTGTCTGCGACTTTTGAGCTTTTTTGCTCGTACCATTCAAATGCGTTTTCATATTCGCTGGCAGCAACAGGATTAAATATATGTTTTAGCGGCATTAGGTTAACCTTTCTTCTTTCTTATTGCCTTCAGTCTTTTATTCATTTGGTTAGGTGTAACCATTTTTTCTCCCTTCAGGTAATGATCCAGTCGTTTATCCAATTCAATCTTAAAATCGTCAGTGTACGTTACGACTGCCTCCTTAATCTCGTCTTCCACCATAATATAGATGGCTTTTAGCTTTTTATCATCGGCAATTTCCAGGTAATTGTGTAATTCTTCTTTAATTGTCACTGTTTTCATGCTAAAAATTTTATTATACCCAACGTATCAATTCTCTCAAAATTACGTAAAAAAGCAACCTCTTTTTTGAAACAGGACGTTCGCGTGCGGGAAACTTATGTTGAATATGTAAAATTTACGGCAACCTTTAACCCCACCGGTGTTTCAGTGACAAAAGCCCCAGCAAAAGCCAGAACTACAGAAAGATGGGTGTTGCTATAATGAAAATGCGCCTTACTGTATTGTCCACTTCTTCAATAGACTACCGTAAAAACACGATAAAAATCAGGTATTCTTGCTCCTGTTTCCGGCGGAGAACTTTATGAACTTTGTAGTGGCTTTAATTCCTTTAAATCATTGCAAAAACAATGTTATGTTACACAAAGACATACCCCAACCCGGCCGGATGGATCTGCGGATCAAAAACAGAAAAAACCGGTACCTGCAATTTTTAGGCACTTTTTTTATCTGTGGCACAATTGTTACACTGGCGCTCTTTTTCTGCGCCTTGTTTAAGTTGATCTGATCCTTCAAATTTTTTTCGCCTCTGGCAAAACAGGAAGCCGCTGTTTCCATTCATCACAAAAGAGCCGCGGTAAAAAAATGGCGACCGTTATTTCTGTTTTAAGGTATAAATTCGTAGCGTTCCGGCACACTGCCCGGTACATTAAAACAATTACCTACAGGGATGAAAAAATTAACGCTTCTAATCGCCTTTTTTATTGCTTGTTTTACCAGCAATGCGCAAAACAATAAACACGTTTTCAGTTTGGGCAAATCTGATTTCCTGATGGATGGAAAACCCTTCCAGATCATCAGCGGAGAACTGCACCCCGCCCGTATTCCGAAAGAATACTGGAAACACCGCATACAAATGACCAAAGCCATGGGGTGCAATACCATAGCAGTTTATGTGATGTGGAACGATCTGGAAACGGCCCCGGGGAAATTTGATTTTAAAACCGGCAACCGGGATATAGCTGCATTTATCCGTTTGTGCAAACAGGAAGGGATGTGGGTGCTGCTGCGCCCGGGCCCCTATGTTTGCGCCGAATGGGATTTTGGCGGCCTCCCCACTTATCTTCTTAAAACGCCTGATCTGAAGATCCGCTGCAGCGACCCGCGCTACATGGCGGCCGTGACCAATTATGTGCAGCACCTGTCTGCCGAAGTGGCGCCGCTGCAATGCACCAATGGCGGCCCGATCGTAATGGTTCAGGTAGAGAATGAATATGGTAGTTACGGAAATGATAAAACGTACCTGGAAACACTGCGAAATCTTTGGGTAAAGAACGGCATTCGTGTACCTTTTTATACCGCTGATGGCCCGACCCCTTATATGCTGGAAGCCGGGAATATAAAAGGCGCCGCAATTGGTATGGACAGCGGGGGCGATCAGCGGGCTTTTGATGAGGCACAAAAATGGAACCCGGACGTGCCCGCCTTCAGCAGCGAAACTTATCCCGGCTGGCTGACCCATTGGGGTGAGAAATGGGCCCGGCCCGATAGTGCCGGTATAAAAAAAGAACTGGAGTTTTTGTTATCCCATAAAAAATCATTCAATCTTTATGTGATCCATGGCGGTACTAATTTTGGCTTCACCGCAGGTGCTAATGCTTTTTCGCCTACTCAATACCAGCCGGATGTAACCAGTTACGATTATGATGCGCCCATTAACGAGCAGGGTTTACCCACAGCAAAATATTTTATGCTGCGCAATCTCATAAAAAAATACGTTTCCTATCCGGTTCCCGATCCCCCCGCAGCGATCCCCACGATCACGATCCCGGCAATACCGATGAAAGTGTATTCCAGCATCTGGCAAAACCTGGGGAAGCCCGTTCATTCGCAACAACCCGTTCCCATGGAGGCCTTGGATCAAAACCAGGGAGTACTATTATACCGCACAGTACTAATCGGGCATAAGAGCGGTACGTTGAAGATCTGGGAGCCGCACGATTACGCCCTGGTGTTTTTAAATGGTAAATTTATTGACACCGTTTACCGCGACGGCGGGAAATGGGAAGTGAAACTACCCAAAACAAATGTTGCCAACCCACAGCTGGATATACTGGTAGAAGGTATGGGGCATATCAACTTCGCGCAATTCATGATCGATCGTAAGGGGATTACCGACCGCGTAACCCTGAACGGGATGACCCTCATGAACTGGAACATTTATAAAGCGCCGCTGGATGACGCTTATATAAAGAATCTTAAACCGTCTGCTGCTGCAGCGTACGACGGTAAAGGCACTTTCTTTAAAGGTACTTTTTCATTGGGCCAAACCGGCGATACCTATTTCGATTTGTCGGGGTATAAAAAAGGGGTCGTATATGTTAACGGCCACAACCTGGGCCGGTATTGGTATATAGGGCCGCAATACCGCCTGTACTGCCCGGCTTCCTGGTTAAAAAAAGGAATCAATGAAATTTTGGTATTAGACCTGCTGCAAAGCAGTCCGGCCGCCGTTTCGACAGCTGCAGCGCTTTATTAACAGAAAGCAAAGACGAAACCAATATTTTTTGCCACTGAAGCCAGATGTGCTGAGGGGATTTGCGGGCAAATTATTATTGTTGTTATTCAATGTCGTTTCCTTAAGTCTTTAAAAACCCTGAAAGGGTGTAATCCGCTTAACCGCGCGTGAAACGCGCGGGTTGGCGCCAAACCAATGTTGAACCCCGCAGGGGTTCAACAGCATCTATTGCAATTGAGCCGACGGTTGCACCGCCGGCTACTAAAGGGAAACCCCGTCAGGGTTTATCTAAATGATGTTTTCTGATTCTATTAAAGAAACTACATTGTGTTATTATCACTTATTTACCTACCCTAAACGTACTTTCCGAATAAACCGGCTTGCCATCTTCGGTAATGCCCTGCAATACTATTTTGTAGGTTCCGGTATAATCGGAAGTGAAGCAGTTGATCTGTTGCTTTTTATTTCCTTCAGAATGGATATCGGGGTTCCAGAGTAAGGTGGTGCGATAGTCGGGGATGCGCAGATCTCCTTTGTTATTGTCGGCATAGGCCGGACTAAAAAATTCGCGTTTTAATTCCAGACCTTCGTAGTCGATGGGAACAGCGGAAGGGTCCAGTTCAAATCCGTCGAATTTAGAATCATAGGTCTGAAAACTCGCAATTCCCGAATAAACGGCGGAGCCGATCACAAATCTGCGGGGGATCACATCCAGTTGTTTTACTTTAAAGGGGTCATAATTAAAAATGCTGTTATAATCAGCCAGCGGAACGCCGTCCAGCAGCACTAAAACCGCATACCGGTAAACCGTCTGGTTCTTTTCATCATAGAGGGTCATCTTCAGTTTCTTATCACGTACCACCACGTTAATTGGTGTAACATATTCCCGAAGTACTTCTTCCATTGTCGAAAACCGTTTGTAATTATCCAGCAGATAGGTAATCTCCGGTTTATCATAAAATGGAAGAGTGTCTTTGTAGGTGGGAATCTGGAATCTGTTCAACTTGTCCTGGCTATAAATATTCTGCGCCTGCATGGCAATGCTTCTTTTCAGCAGCTCGGCGCTATCAGCCGGGTTCAGATAGAAAGCCGGTTGATAACATACCTTGCTGGCACTATCAGCAAAAGGCGAAATAAGCTCTATCCGATGGGCATCCGGGCTGCCACTTGATGGAAACGGCTTTATAAATATATCCCCGGGGCCATAGTACCGGGTTACATTAAATCTTACAATGCCGGCGGCATCGCTTGTTGCATTAAAAAGTCCAAAAGGAACAGAAGGCACGGTCAGGAAGCATTCATTATTCGCCTCGGGTTTATTCGTCCAGGTATTTATGATCCGTGCTGTAACAATATGACCATTATATTCGGGAAGAGCCGTCAATTTTTTAGCTGTTGTAATCGGCGTAGTGAATCGTCGCCAGCCATTTACCAGCATCAGGTTTTCAATGGAATTTCCCTGTTGCGCTTCGGGAGTAAAATAGAATTCCGGTGACTCTATTTTACCGGACAAATGTCGGGTCAGCAACAAATAATCATGGATCGATCCATCTGACAGATCGTTACTGTTTGCTGCATAAACCGACAGGGAACCATTGAATGCCTGTGATGGATCGAGGTCTATGGGCACTTGTTCCCGGCTTGCAAAGGCAGTTTTATCGGTACTGATCTTAACTCCGGCTGCGGGCAGTTCTCCGGGAATAAAAACCAGCCGTTCGCTAACCGGCTGCCAGTTTTGATTAAACAGGGTGAAATAAACGATACCCGTTCCCAGCCGGGATTTGCTTACGTTGTATGCCACACTGTTGTCTGCGCCCATATCAAACGCAACGGCTAATTTATTCGCCTGGTCAGAATGGGCGACCAGGTATATTTTCTGCGGCGCCGCTTTTTGTGCAGAAACAATTATTTTATAGGCATCTTTGCCCGCATCGCTTATGCTGATGGTATGCCCGCTTAGTTTTTGCGTGGGTAGTCCGGTTGTAACAGGCCCCTTGCCCGGAACAGTAATTACGGCAGCATATCGTTTACCATAATGAGGGGTGAAGGTAAACTGGCCCAATCCGAATCGGGCTGTTTCAAACCGTGCTACGGTATCTGTTTCATTTTCAATGATGCTTCCGCTGGCTGGTATTCCCTTTGTTGTAGCGGGGTCCAATACCTGCACACCCACTTTCGTTATCAATCCTTCTATCAGGTCGCCTCCCTCGGGAAAGAAATTCACGATAGCATTTTTATTGCCCGCTGTTAGCCCGGAACCATTTGCGGTTAATGTATTGGAAATAACGATCCGTTTCCTGAAAAATAGTTTGGGATCGCCGTTTTTCATCTGACTGGTATAACATAAAAGGGTGTAGGCACCGGTACTAATGGTTACCGGAAGGTAGAGGCTGCCGCTGCCCAATCCTTTTTTTAGTTCCACTTTTGATTGTAACACCGCGGTTCCTTTATCATTAACCAATTCGATGTAAGCAACGGTATTATAGTTTGCTGTTTTGAATCCGGCTGCATTGAGCAGGTATATTTTATACCAGGCAATTTCACCTGCCAGATAGGAGGCCTTATCGGTGTGAACAAACGCAACCTCTTTATTATGGGTATATTGTTCCTGTACGGCGGCTAACGACAGTTCGTCCTGGCTTAAGGCCATGGCGGTAATGCCCAAACCTGTCAGCAGCAGCAGCAATCGTGTACAAGAATATATCAGATAATTTCTATTCATTTTCTCCGGATTATTAAGGCCAGTAGGTTGGTTTTTGAGTAGATCCTCCCCTTGCGGTACAGTCCACGCATATGGCTGTAGAGGCATCATATCCATCAGCCGGCGGAGGAGGGTCGGTCCGCTTATTTTGGTTTATCGGAACAATCGCCCCGGCGCCAAAATAGGCCTTTGTACTATCACTGTTTTTAATAACAAATTGCAAAGAGCAGCCTTGCTGCAAGTTCCACCCGGGCGGCGAGGCAATGAATACCCGTTTTTGCGTTACGGTAGCAGCTGCAATATAGCCGATCACTGTTTCGGACGGATTGGTGACGCAATGTATATTTCCCCGTAATTCTGAAGGCATCGGGTCAAAAATACTGCCGATCGATTCGGTATTTTTTTTCATCAGGTCATAAAACTCATATGCGGCTTTGTCCATGGCGTATTGTCGTAAAAGAATACTGTATTTAACAGAAAGCCGGTCATCGCCCGACGGGATCTCGTTGATGGGAAATTCATGGATCACATCTGCGGTCAATTTTGCCGAACTGGCAAACAGCAGGCTGGTGGACTTGCCATACCGCCAGCAGGTATTTACATCTTCCTGCGGAAAGACGCGATACCGCACGCCGGCAGCATCTGCCAGGGGCGATTTGGGGTCATAAATTAAAGAGGATTGATAATAGCTATGGATCTCCCAGGTTTCATCCCAATCCCAGCGGTAATAGATCGTGTTATTGGCGGGGTCATGCGTATTTACATAAAGCTGCACCCCGTCGCTGTTTGACTTCCAGCCAATGCTGTCAATGGGGGGTGTGATTTTTACCGCTACAAAATCTGACAGGTATTCCTTGCCATCACCTGTTTTGATCCGCACCCGGTATTTATTGCTGGCAGAAAGATTCAGGTTGTTGTTCTGATAAATGCCTGCACTGGTCATGGTAAGTTGTTTTGCCGAATTATCCGTTCCTTCTACCGTTATGCTTGCATTACTTTCATATGCGGGCTGGTTACCGGAAGCCACTTTTTTCGTGCGGGATACCGTTAATGTTGTAGGGGCATTTCCTGCATTCAACACGCCCTCTACCACCAGGTATCCTGTTCCGGTAGATTGTATATCGGGCACGTACCGGTCTTTACAGGAAAGAGCGGAAAAGAAGAATAATAAACAATAGCAACAATAGCGCAGCCTCATTTTAAAAACGAATATTATAGTTAATAAAAGGTATCGCACTCCCAAAGATGGAGAGCTTATAGCCGTTAGCCACTCCGTTTTCGGAAACAAAATAAACCGAGTAAGGATTTCTTCGGCCAAACAAATTGTAAACGCCGATGGTCCATGAGTTGTGCGTCTTTTGATGCACTTTATGATTGCCATCGATATTCATGGAAAAATCGGTCCGGTAATAGTCAGGGATGCGGTATTGGTTCCGGTCCGAGTAGAGCACGCGCACAGAACCTGCATATACATACTCGCCAACAGGATAAGTAATGGGCCGGCCGGTACTGTAGGTAGAATTAAGCGATAAGCTGAACCGGTGATTGATCTCAAAATTGGCCACAACAATGACATCATTCGGCTTGTCGTAGTTGGCGGGATAAAACTGCCCATTATTGATCATAGAGCCCAGGCTAAGATCGGTCGATTTCAACAGGATCCGGGAATAGGTATAACCGATCCATCCGTTCAGTTTTCCCACCGGTTTTTTTATCAGCAGTTCCACACCATAAGCCTTGCCTTTCGTATTGATCACGTCTGTTTCGATATGATGATTCATCGTCAATGAAGCACCGGGCTTATAATCCAGGTAGTTTTTGATGTTCTTATAATACACTTCTACCGAAGTTTCGATGGTGTTGGAGCGCAGGTTTTTATAGAATCCCAACGAAACCTGGTCGCCGATCTGTGGCTGAATATTAGGATCGCTCAGCTTCCAGATATCTGTTGGGGAAATAACAGTGGTATTGGACAGCAGATGAATGTATTGCCGTAGCGAATTGTAGGACGCCTTTATGGAGAAGGTGGGTGTAAACGCATACCGCGTGGAAAAACGTATTTCGGGCCCCTGGTAATTTTTTATGAACTTACCTTTTCCATAGGTAACTGTTCCTGTACGGGTGTCATCCGTACGTGGCTGCCCCGCGGCGTAATAACTTACCGTTTGCGGCCCCAGGTAGGAATAGAACGAATACCGGATGCCGGTGCTGAAGGAAAGTTTGGTTGTAGCATTGAACCGGTGGGTAATATACGCGGCATTCTCAAGTGCACGTTCCGTATTCAGGGTATCAGGGCGCACCAGCGAACTGTTGGTAAGCGGGTTAAATATTCCGGGTCGCAAACGGTAGGACAGGGAGCTTACTCCAAAATCAACTCCGTGTTTTTGATTAATGAAATAAGAAAAGTTCAGTTTTCCGTACAATTGGCGGATGTCGAAAAACAGGTCAAAAGCATTTATGCTATTGACGCCGCTATTGATATCGTATTTATAATAATCATAACCGCCGATCAGCTCTGCCTGCAGCCTGCGCGAAAAATTTCTTTTCCATTTAAGGGACGCGTTCCGGTTACTATAGCTGTAAACAGTATCGCTGTTGAGCTGAAACCGGTCGTTACTATAATAGGCGTTCAGGTAAAGCGTATTGTTAGAGTCGATGCGGTGGCTTATACCCAGGTTAAAGTCCTGGAAATTGGCTTTGCTTTTGTCATATTCTTTTGGCAAAAGATTGATCAGCCAGTTGGCATAAGTAGCACGGCCGCCAAAAATAAAGGATGTTTTATCTTTTACGATCGGGCCTTCCAGTTCCAGGCGGCTGGTAACCGGCCCGATGCCTGCCGAGCCCGTGATCTGTTTCTTATTGCCTTCCCGGCTGTTAATATCCAGTACGGAAGCCAATCTGCCTCCATATTTTGCCGGAATGGAACTTTTGTATAGTTCTACATCCTTCACAATTTCGGGGTTAAAGGCAGAGAACATCCCAAAAAAGTGAGAAGGGTTGTAGACCGTGGCATCATTGAATAAAATCAGATTTTGATCCGCCGAGCCGCCCCGTACATTAAACCCGGTGCTGGCCTCCCCCACGGTTTTTACGCCCGGCAGGGTGGTGATGGCGCGCAAAATATCGGCCTCTCCAAATACCGTCGGGATCTTCTTTATTTCTGCTATGGTCAAACGGGATAAACCCATTTGCACATTCCGGATATTGCGTGTTTTTGTGGCCGAAATAATAACTTCTTTCAATGTGGGGATCTGGTCCGGAATACTTACGTCCATCCGCCCGTCGTTATATACCATCAGGTTTAAGCTGGTTTCCCTGATCCCAAACCCTGTAATATTTAATGTATGCTTCCCCGGGGGGATACTTAATGAATAGTTACCATAACTATCTGTAGTGGTCGAATATTCATTATCGGCCAGCACCGCAATATTGGGCATGGGCTCCCCGGTGCGGGCGCTCTTTACGGTGCCAACCAGTACTGCCTGGGGTGCCCGGGCCATGTTTCTGTTGCCAATTTCATAGAGTTTTTCGGTGGAGGTGGGGGCTGTTCTTTTTTTGCCATCAATGCCGTATTCATTGATTTTTTGAATATTGCTCTGATGGGCGGTCAACGGTTTTTCAGCCTGATAGATCTCCGGCGGCAGGGAAACCTGCATTTTTAGCCCTCGCGTGATATATACTTTTTTTTCTTTTTCATCGATGGCATAGGACAGCTCTGTCCGCTCCAATGCCTTTGTTAAGGATGCATCCAAGGATTCGTTTTCCGGCGGCAGCTTTATTAAAAGCGAATCGGTTTGTTGGGCCGGATAATAAAACCGGTGACCGCTCTTTTTTTCAAGCAGCAAAAAAAAGTCGGAAAGACGCATGCTGTCCCGGTTTGCAGGCACCTCCACCTGTGCGTTTCCACAAACCAGGGCGCAAACGCAAAAAATAAGGAGCAGCGTCCGTTTGTTAATAAGCATTATTATTGGTTATATAGCTGAGCCGCGGTCAGAATTGCGTCTTCCGCATTTGTTTTGAATTTGATATGTGCTTTCCGGAGCGCCTTTGCAACTACAGACCTTCTCATCCCGAGGATCGTATATAAGTCTTTTTGTGATTGCACCGGTTGAAAGCGTTTGTCTTTATAGATATAGAATTTACTGATCCAGACAAACTCCCTGTCGATTTTTGACTGCTGCTGATCGATGGTTTCCCGGATGTATTTTTTCCTTAATATTAAAACCGGCAGCTTTGTTTCGTTTAAGACCTCATAAAATCCGTCTGTCAATGTCTTATCCACGGAGGGGTCCAGCTTTACAAATTTTCTGTGCTCCAGGTAAAAGGCAGACAGCTTTTGACGGGGCATGATCACGGGCATCAATTGTTTGTCCTCAATAAGCAATGATCCGTCATTTGCGTCGTATCTTAAACTGAGATTTTTGTACCATATACTGTCGAAACACACCGCGCCATTGTGCCATTTGGCATCGTCTAAAAACGGGGTGCCAATTACTGTCGGGGGATAGGACTCAAACAAACGGCCATTATATATGGGGAGATCGGTCTTGAGATTCTCATAATACGCGGCAGGCAGATAGGTAGAATCTAATGCAAACAAACCGCTTTTGCTTTGCGCAAAAGAAGACCCGGAGGTGATCAATAGTGTTAGAAAAAAAGCGGATAGTTTTATTCTCATATGTTTTACAAGAGGCATTCGTACCACATAAAACTAAAAAAAAAGTTCTGTCTGTCAAAATTTCATCCGCCGGCCGGGTCATTGTGTACAACCGATTGAACAAATGCGACCGTTGTATGGCTTTTTTTAACACCTTTGTCCGGTTGTTTGTAATCACATACTTTTTAAACCCCTTCATATGAACGAGCTTTTTGCAAAACGTATCGGTGACGAAGTTGAGGAGATCAAAACCTCTGGTCTTTATAAAACAGAGCGCATTATTGAAAGCCCGCAGGGCGCTGCCATTACAGTAAATGGTAAAACGGTAATAAATTTTTGTGCCAATAATTACCTCGGCCTTTCTTCGCATCCGGAGGTGATCAAAGCGGCCCACGCGACGATCGACTCACGGGGATATGGGATGAGCAGTGTGCGCTTTATCTGTGGTACGCAGGATATTCATAAAGAACTGGAGCAAAAACTGTCCGAATTCCTGGGGACGGAAGATACCATTCTTTATGCAGCAGCGTTTGATGCAAATGGCGGCGTTTTTGAACCGCTTTTTAATGATCAGGATGCCATTATATCTGATGCCCTCAACCATGCCAGCATTATCGATGGGGTTCGTTTGTGCAAGGCGCAACGCTACCGTTATGAGCATAACAATATGGCGGATCTTGAGGCAAAACTGCAGGAGGCTGCCGGCGCCCGCAGCCGCATTATTGTAACAGATGGCTCTTTCAGTATGGATGGAACGATTGCACAACTGGATAAAATAGTGGAACTGGCTGAAAAATACGATGCGGTGATCATGATCGATGAATGTCATTCTTCGGGCTTCCTGGGCAAAACCGGCCGCGGTACCCACGAATACCGCGGGGTAATGGGCAAGATCGATATCATTACCGGCACGCTGGGCAAAGCGCTGGGCGGCGCTTCCGGTGGATTCACGTCCGGGAAAAAAGAAGTGATTGAGATGCTGCGCCAAAAATCCCGCCCCTATTTATTCAGTAATACGCTGGCTCCTTCCATTGTTGGGGGTTCTATCGCCGTGCTGGATATGCTTTCTACTTCTACACAGCTAAGAGACAAGCTGGAATTCAATACAAAATACTTCCGCGAGAAAATGACCGCGGCTGGGTTCGATATTAAACCCGGCGATCATCCTATAGTGCCGATCATGTTGTACGATGCAGTGCTGGCTGCCGATTTTGCGGCCAAACTGCTGGATGAAGGTATTTATGTGATCGGGTTTTTCTTTCCTGTGGTGCCCAAAGGCCAGGCCCGTATTCGCGTACAGCTGAGCGCCGGCCACGAACAGGAGCACCTGGACAAAGCTATTGCTGCCTTTACCAAGGTAGGGAAAGAACTGGGCGTTTTAAAATAAAAGGAAGTAGTAGGGAAAAACCTACAAATAAAACCATTAAGGGTTTGAGGCTCATTAAGCCCTTAACTATTCTTAACTCCTTAATGGTTTTTTATTTATCTGGTAACCAGGCGAAAAACTCATTCACAAATGGTTTTAAAGACCGGCTGATATTGTCCGTGAAAAAGTTGATTAGTAACCCCTGGGGTTTTTGTAATAGCTTCATATAAGTGAGCAGCTTGGCCTCATGTACCGGCAAGATATGCTCTATGGCTTTTAGCTCCACGACCACACAGTTGTTTACCAGTAAATCCAGGCGCAGTTCGGTGTCAATATAAATGTCGTTGTAAACTACAGGAACGATCAGCTGCTGCTGCACCTGGTAGCCGTTTTGTTGCAGTTCATACTTCAGACATTTTTCATACACGCTTTCCAATAACCCTGGCCCAAGGGCCTTATGCACTTTTATGGCATAACCCGTGATGTCATAAGATAGCTGAGTGACTTGTTTTTTGGTCATGATGGTGGCTTTAATAGGTTTATGTTTTAACAATTAAGGGATTAAGAACCATTAAGACTTAACTATTCTTAACTCCTAATGGTTCATTTTAAAGGTCCAGCTCCATGTTTACCGCCCCGCGGTTCCCTGGCTTTTTTCCGAGGTGCTCATAGGCCTTGTGTGTTACCTCCCGGCCGCGCGGGGTTCTTTGCAAAAAGCCTTCCTGTATCAAAAAAGGTTCATACACTTCTTCAAGGGTGCCGGGTTCTTCGCCCACGGCGGTGGCAATGGTGGTGAGCCCTACCGGGCCGCCTTTGAACTTTTCGATAATGGCAAGCAGGATACGGTTATCCATTTCATCCAGCCCATATTCATCCACATTCAGGGCCTTCAGCGCATGCTGGGTTATACCAATATCGATGATGCCGTCATTGAGCACCTGCGCGAAATCGCGCACCCGCCGCAGCAGCCCATTGGCAATACGCGGGGTGGCACGGCTCCGGCGGGCTATTTCCATTGCGGCGCTTGCCGCGATCTTTACGTCTAATATATTTGCGGCACGCAACACGATTTTTTGAAGCGTTTCTGCGGAGTAATATTCCAGTCGTGATTTGATGGCAAAACGCGACAATAACGGCGCCGTTAACAGGCCGCTCCGCGTGGTAGCCCCGATCAGCGTAAAAGGATTGAGCGAAAGCTGGATGCTGCGGGCATTGGGGCCGCTGTCCAGCAAAATATCCAGCCGGTAATCTTCCATGGCAGCGTACAGATATTCTTCCACCACGGTACTGAGCCGGTGAATTTCATCAATAAACAATACATCATTAGGCTCCAGGGACGTAAGCAGCCCTGCCAGATCTCCCGGTTTTTCTATAACCGGACCACTGGTTTCTTTAATATTTACCCCCAGCTCATTGGCCACGATACGTGATAAAGTTGTTTTTCCCAACCCCGGAGGGCCATGAAAAAGCACATGATCCAACGCCTCGCCCCGCATTTTCGCAGCACGGATAAAAATGACCAGGTTTTCAATTAATTGCCCTTGTCCGGCAAAATCCTTTATATGACCGGGCCGGATGGAGTTCTCAAAATCACTGTCCTGTGCGCTTAACGCCTGCTTTTCCTTATTTAAATTGGGATTGCTCATTCTTTTTCAAAGATATTACAATTAAAGGTGGACGAAAGGCAGGTTGTTTCGTTTTTTATGTTTTACACGTCTGTACCCAAAAATGATTTAGTTATGCGACTGATCTTATGCGGAATACTGTGCGCGCTTTTGTTGGGAGGCTGTAGCAAGTCTCTGTCGGATCACAACCCCAGTGCAAATGACCTGGCCTCGTCCTGCTCCAAGGGAGCCTGCGTGCTTCCCAATTTTTATGTGCAGCTGATCGATAAAAATACCGGGGGCAACTATATTGCCGAAAACAACATAACCACTGCAGAAATTGAACTTCGCAATGCGCAGAATCAACCCATCAGCTACAATGTTTCTGTTACTTCTCTCAATGATTCCCTTTCGAATATTATCGTTTTTCCCGTTGCGGATCAGTACAAGGTCATTCTCCGGATAAGAAAAGCGCTGGAAATTCCGATCGCTTATACCGCAACAGTGGCCGGCGCTGCCGGCGTTAAGCTGAGTAATTTTACTGTTAACGGCTACATATTTACCACCGCAACAATCAATAAGAATTACCTGCTGCGTATAAAGATCTGATACTTTCCTGTTGCGGAAAAACAGCAGAATCCTGTTAAATAATCTCCCTTTAGGGGCAATTTGGACAATACGGCCTTATCTTTGTATATGATTTCATTCCGGGAAGCCGGAAATGCCGGAGTGTATTTCTTTTGAGTTAGAAGTTGTTTGAACTTTTTATAGAAACAATGTTGACCTGGCTTTCCTGCTGATGTCCGCAGAGATTGATTTTCGGCAATCCCGGTGGCTATCGGGAGCGCAAAAAATCTGCGATGATCCGCGGGAAATGCAAAGAAATCTGTAAGTCTGAATAATTTACCGTCTTGCTGCCTTTCCGGCAAAAAATATATTAAATGAAACAGGTAACTATTGTGGTGCCCGAATGCAGGGTAAATATGAATACGATTGGTGGCGCCTTTGATATTTTAAATATCGCCAATGACTATTGGATGCGTACCGGGAATGCTGCCGCGATTGAGGTGCGGATTGCCGGCTTTATGTCGGAACAGCGGTCGCACAGCGAATACCTTTCGATTCATCCCATTGCGATTGAAACCATTAAAAAAACAGACCTGATTTTGATCCCCGCGCCCCTGTCGGATCATGAAAATGCCGTTAAAAACAACCAGCAGCTTACTAGATGGATCCGGACCCAATATGAAAATGGAGCAGAGGTAGCCAGCATGTGCGCCGGTGGCTTTTTACTGGCGGCAACAGGGTTGCTTAACGGAAAACGATGTTCCATACACTGGAATGCGATAAAAGATTTTAAACAGCTGTTTCCCGAGGTGGAGGTGGCGGGAGAAAAAATTATCACGGCCGAAAAAGGAATTTATACCAACGGCGGGGCTTATTCGTTTTTAAACCTGATCCTGTATCTCGTGGAAAAACTGTTCGACAGGACCACTGCTGTTTACTGCTCCAAATTTTTTCAGATCGATATTGAGCGGCACACCCAATCACCCTTTACCATTTTTGATCTGCAGAAGGGGCATGACGATGAACTGATCGGCCAGGCGCAAACCTATATTGAAGAACATATTGATGCGAAGATCTCGTTTGAGCAACTGGCTAAAACACTGGCCATCAGCCGGCGCAACTTCGACAGGCGTTTTATACGCGCTACCGGCGATACGCCCGTGGCCTACCTCCAGCGGGTAAAAATTGAGGCGGCAAAAAAAGAACTGGAAAAAGGTCAGAAAACCGTGTTTGAAGTGATGTTGGATGTGGGCTACGCTGATGATAAGGCGTTTAGAGAAGTGTTTAAAAAAATAACGGGGTTATCGCCCACTGCTTACAGGAGCAAATACACTACAGTAGCATTGAATTGATAGATAGTATTGCGAAATTTTTTATTTCCCGCGAGAACAATCTGCGCGGATTAGCGAAAAAGATCCGCGGAAATCTGCGGGAAACTTTAATCAACCAAATAAATGATCCGTACCGAGCTATCCGCCGTTGTATATTCTTCTATTACCGGCAGTTTTACTTTTAACTGTTTGGTAGTAATGTAATCATCAAGGGCGTGGTAGGCGATGGTTTTATCAGTGGTATAATTTCCCCGAATGCGCAGGGCGATTCCCTTTGAAGTTGGCAGGCTGATCAACGTTGCCGGGGCCTGAACCGGCGGGTTGGTGCCGGAAGGGATCTCAATTGCAGCGGCCACATCGGCAGGGCCGCCTTTCTCGTCCTTTTTATAAAACAAAGCGATTGTTTTTTTAACGGCACTATCCCCCAAAACGTTTTGCCCCAGGTAGCGAAAGTGAGCGGAAAAGAAAGCAGACAGGTCTGTTGCCGCAACCGGCTGCCGGACGGCCACGTAATTGGTCAACGGAAAATCAACGGTGCTGATCTGTGGAATAGCGGCTGCAGATCCTTTCTCTATCATCAGCTTCAATGCCAGCAATCCTTTTTCAAATTCGCTGCCTTTTTCTTTATCGAGACTGTAAAATAAATTATAAATATTCCATGGCTTTTTTGAGGGAACCGTAAACGTCCAGGTTACACGGGTGGCGCTGTTTTCATCTGTTAATTCAAATCTGGAATCAGCTTCTATTTTTTCTGGTTCCAGGAAACTGATATGATGGTCGATCTCTTTGTTTTCTTTTAAGCCCGTCAGCTGCAACATGCCTTTGCCAGACAACAAGGCATTGCCGTTCCAGGTAATGGTAGTGCCGATCTGCCCGTCGGGAATGCTATTAGGTGTATACCGGATGGAAGAATCTGCATTGCCCCAGATGGACCAGCTGTTGAAATTTTGCAGTAACAGCATTTGACGGTACACTTTTTCTTTGGGCGCATTAATGACGACCGAACGCACCACCTGTTGGTGATCGGGGGCCAGGAACGAAAACGCAAATAACGTGATGCCCATGCAAAGCAAAAAGAGGAATACCCAGCGGATCAGTTTCATACCAGTTTTTGCGTGCAAAAGTAATTGTTTTAGATCGCCCGCGGGAAGAGGATTGGCACAGATGAAAAGAGCTGAGCTCTTCTGCTAAAATCCGCGTTGATCTGCGAAAAAGATCCGCGGAAATCTGCGGGAATTTCACATTATTCATACCGCAACGCTTCAATCGGATCCAGCCGGGAAGCTTTTTGCGCGGGATAATAACCAAAAAATATCCCGGTAACGGCACATACTAAAAAAGATAAGGTAACGGAAGACTGGGATACCAGCGTGGGCCATTTGAGAAATACAGTGATCAGTTTGCTGGAAGTGATGCCCAGGGCAATGCCGATAAGACCACCGGTAATACTGATGAGAATGGCTTCTACAAGGAATTGCATCAGGATATCTTTTCCACGGGCGCCTAACGACATCCGCAGACCAATCTCCTTGGTGCGCTCAGTAACGGAAACATACATGATGTTCATAATGCCAATACCCCCCACAATCAGCGAAATGCCGGCAATAGCACCGAGGAGCACTGTTAAAAGCTCACTGGTAGAGCTGAAGGTGTTGATTAATTCGGCCTGCGTACGGATCGTAAAATCATCCTCATCACTGGCTTTTAGCCGGTGGGTGGTGCGCAGTATGGAGGTCAGCTCATCTACCGCCTTATCCGTATTGGCCTGGTCGGTGGCGGAGCAATAAATGTTCTGGAAATAGATGGAGGCGGTTATTCTTTTTTGAACGGTTGAATAAGGTGTCAGTACAATATCATCCTGGTCCTGCCCAAAAGCATTTTCTCCTTTTTGTGCCAGCACCCCGATTACTTTAAAGGGAATGGTGTTAAAACGGATCACTTTACCTATCGGGTTTTCGCCGCCGGTAAACAGGTTGGCCACAACCGTTTGGCCCAGCAGACACACTTTATCGGCTGTTTTCACATCGGCGTCGGTAAAGGAAATGCCGCTGCTGAGCGGCCAGTTGCGGATGCTCAAGAAATCGGGGCTAACACCTTGTATGGTGGTTTTCCAGTTCAGATTGCCGCTGATCACCTGTCCTCTTTGTGTTACAGCGGGGGAAACGCCGTTTATATATTGCGCCTGTTTTTTTATGGCGATGATATCCTGTTCCTTCAGGGTTTGCACGCTTGAAAAATCAAGCCGCGCACCCGCTGCCACATTACTGTTGGGGCGGATGGTGATCATATTGGACCCCATGCTGGATAACTGATCCTGGATGCTTTTTTTTGATCCCTGCCCGATGGCCACCATCGCGATCACCGATGCTACGCCAATGATGATGCCAAGCATGGTAAGAAAGGCCCGCAGCTTATTGCGCTGCAACGCCCGTAATGCAATCCTGAAAAGGTTGATCAAACTCATGCTGTTCTGTCTTTAATAATCATCAGTTGCAGGCATTGCAGCCAGCATTTCTTTTGCCGATTTTTTATTTTCATTAAAATAATCTTTCACAATGCGGCCATCGCGCAGCATAATGGTGCGACTGCTGAAGGCGGCTATATCCGGTTCGTGGGTAACAAATACAATGGTTTTGCCCTCTGCATTCAGGTCCTGCATCAGTGCCATGATCTCGTAAGAAGTTTTTGAATCAAGGTTACCCGTTGCCTCATCGGCAAGGATCATCACCGGGTGATTGACCAGTGCGCGTGCAATGGCCACCCGCTGTTGCTGTCCGCCGGAAAGCTGGTTCGGCGTGTGGTCCATACGATCTGCCAGTTTTACTGCTTCCAATGAATGCATGGCGCGTTCCCGCCGTTCCTTTGCTGAAATACTGGAATTGTATAAAAGGGGCAGCTCCACGTTTTCAACGGCAGAGGTTCTGGGCAACAGGTTGTAGGCCTGGAACACAAACCCGATCTTATGATTGCGTAACTGCGCCAGCGCATCCCGCGAAAGACTTTTAACATCCACGCCGTCCAGCATATACGTGCCCTCCGTGGGTTTATCCAGGCAGCCAAGAATGTTGAGTAAGGTTGTTTTGCCGGAGCCGCTGCTACCCATAATGGTTAAGAATTCGCCTTCTTTTACATCAAAGGAAATGCCTTTAAGGGCATGCACTACCTCTGACCCCATCCGGAAGTTGCGCTTCAGTTCGGTAATATCTAAAATTTTTTTGCTCATTCTTTGATTATCTGTTTGTGGCCGGCGTTTGTTTACTATCGCGGGCCGCCGCCACCTGCTTTACTGCCACTACCGGTGCTTTTTGTATTGCCCCTCCTTTGCGGCATAAACGGACTGCGGTCTCCTGTAGAGCTGGCGGCCGGACTGCTTTGTGTTTGCTGCGTTGTGATCAGTTCATCATTTTCGGTAAGTCCCTTTACTACCTGTACATTCACATCATCCGTAAGGCCTGTTTCTATTCTTTTGTACACCAGTGAATCGCCCCGTTTTAACCATACTGAAGCATGTTTTATTGCATTGCCGGAGCTGTCCGTTTTTGTTTTGGACGAAGCCATACCCGGGGGCCGCGGGTTATTTTTCGTTTTAAAATTTCCCTGATCAGCCACCGGGGCTACTTTAAATTGTTTGGCAGTGGTAGCATCAGGTGTGTACTTTAATGCCGCCGCGGGTATCAGCAGGGCATTATCCAGTTCTTCCGTGTAAATGCTGATATTGGCGGTCATCCCCGGTTTTAATTTCAGATCATCATTGGAGGCTTCTATAATGGTGGTATAAGTAACTACATTTGAAGAAACCGTTGGCTGCAGCCGGATCTCCTGTACTGTTCCTTTAAAAACATCGTTGGGAAAAGCGTCCACGGTGAAGGTTACCCGCTCACCGGTCCGTACATTGCCAATATCTGCCTCATCTACTGCAGCGCGCACCTGCATTTTTTTCAGATCTTTTGCAATGCTGAACAGGGTGGGCGTATTGAAGCTGGAAGCCACAGTTTGCCCTTCGCTCACAGCTCTGGATAATACGGTTCCGTCAATTGGAGAATAAATATTGGTAAAAGAGAGATTTTTTTCTGCAGCCGATAATTGCGCCGCAACACCGTTGACCTGATCCCGTGCGGTTTTGAAGGAATTTTCCGCGGTTTCCAGTTCGGCTTTACTGATGGCGCCGGCTTTATACAACTCCGATTGGCGGTTAAAATTAGACTGCTGATAAGTAAGATTGCTGCGCGCCTGCTGCAGGTTGGCGTTTTGCTGCTGCACCTGTGCGTTAAACAACGAAGGGTCGATCTGGGCAAGGAGCTGCCCTTTTTTCACCACATCGTTAAAGTCGGTAAATATTTTTTTTATCGTTCCTGATACCTGTGAGCCGATTACGACCGTATCTACAGGCTGTACCGTTCCGGTGGCCATTACACTGGTGGCAATAGCGCCGTAATGCGGTTTTTCTGTAGTAAGCACCAACGTGTTTTCATCTTTTCTGAACCTGGAGTATGCTATCGCGGCGGCAATCAGCACCAGCGCCAGCACTATACCTGTAATTTTTTTGTTCCGTTTCATCCGCTGTTTCTTTTAATCGTTTGGTTATTCAATAGTTACCGGCGTGCCTTTATAAAAATCATACACTTTTACGCCAATGATGGCATTATACTTTGCCTGTATATACTGCTGTAACGCCTGTATGTACAAATTTTTCTGCAATAAAAAATCGACCGAAGTGATGGCGCCTAAACGCAACTGTTCGCCCGATATCTGGTAGGTTTCCCTGTTCGTATTGAGCTGGGTTACAGCCGCTTCATATTGGGCCTGGGCATTCAGCACATTAATATAGGCCTGCTCCACTTCCTGCGACAAGGTTGTTTCTGTTTTTTTCAGATTCAGTTTCGCCGCATCAATGGCAATTTTTGCATTTTCGATATTCGTGCGTGCAATTCGGTTATTAAAAATGGGAATAGATAGTCCGATACCGATACGCTGGTAAAAATTGTTATCCAGTTGCCGGATATAGGCAGAAGATTGATTATCGGAGTACCCTGTAGACAATCCCCCGCTTCCGGTAATAGTGGGTCTTTTGCCTGCTTTTGCTTTTTCCAGGCTATAGCGGGCCATATCGACCCCCAATGCGCTGCTTTTGATTTCAGGCCGGCTGTCATGCGCCTGTTGCTGTGCCAGGTCCAGCGCATCTACGAGTTTGGGCGCTGTGGCAACGGTATCGGGTTGTATGATCTGCATATTATATCCCGAAGGCAATTGCAGCAGCTGTTTTAAAGTAAGGGTATTTTGCCGGATATTATTTTCTGTAGTAATGAGGTTATATTGATCAGTAGCTACCTGCGATTGAAAGCCAACGAGCTCCAGTTTGGAAATGCTGCCGGCATTGTACCGGATCGTGCCCTGTTTTAATTGCGCCTGGGAGGTATTGAGCAGGTCCTGCAGGTAAATGCTGTTTTCCTTTGCCAGCAGGATGGCCAGATAGGCTTGTGTGAGCTGCAATATGATGCTGTTTTCCATGGCAGACGTATTGAACGCATCTGCTTTAAGCTGTGTTTCAGTCTGTTTTATATTATTGTTGATGGCGCCGCCATTATAGATCGTTACGGAAGAGTTTAATGAATAGTTGCTGGCAAAACTTGACTGGGTTTGAAACCCGCCTACCACGGGATTAGCATTCTTGCTGTTGGTAAATGTTTGAGAGCTGCTGCCCAGTAAATTCGGGTATTTTGCGGCTTTTGCCAGCTGTACATTTTGCTGGTCTGTTTTTTCGTTAAGCCGTAAGCTATTGATCTCTATATTGTTGCGCTTCGCGTAGTCAATACATTGCTGCAGCGTCCAGGTTTGGGGCAATGCGGCCAGGGATGTATCTGCCTGGGCAAACCCTTTTAATGGTATGTAGCACAAATAAAGAAATACTGTTGTTATTATTATCCGGGCCATATCGGTCGTTTTCGTCTACAGGTCTTTGAAAAGATCCGTTCCAGAGTAGAAGCGGGTTCTATAAATTGACGTCGATACGGATGTTTTCCTGCTTTGAAAAGCAAAGAATACCTTAAACAAAATGTTATAATAAGGTACAGATGACCTTAGTGATTCTGTACTTCAGTGACAGAGAAGCAACAAAACCGGTTATATAAGTGAAGCCACAGAGATTCTGAAGCACAGAATCTGAGAGAAACCCGTGCCGACGAAGTGTAAAATCAGAACAATCTTCCTTCCCGGTTATTTC
The DNA here is from genome assembly GCA_017744795.1 of Niabella sp. Classification (GTDB taxonomy): domain Bacteria; phylum Bacteroidota; class Bacteroidia; order Chitinophagales; family Chitinophagaceae; genus Niabella. Next base: position 76,585 of record JAGIAQ010000001.1, read on the forward strand.
TTCTTATACTGTTCTGCTGCCTGTTGTGCTTTTTCAAAATCAAGAATGACCCCGTTGATGCAGTAGCGCAGCCCGGTTGGGGGCGGGCCGTCATTAAACACATGGCCCAGGTGGGCATGGCAGCGGCCGCATTCCACCTCTGTGCGCACCATTCCATGGCTTTTGTCTTCCAGGTAGATGACACTGGTTTTGCTGATGGGTTCGTAAAAGCTGGGCCAGCCGCAGCCGCTTTCAAACTTAGTATCGCTTTTAAACAGGGGATTCCCGCAGGCGGCGCAGTAATAGGTCCCTATTTCTTTAGAAGTTTCGTATTTGCTGGTCCAGGGGCGCTCAGTACCCTTTTGACGGGCGATGTAATACACTTCTTCGGGAAGCACTTTTTTCCATTCGTCTTCCGACAGATTTACTTTTGAAGAATCTGTATGCGAATAAACAGGGTTGTTTTCTTTTTTCATTGTTGATGCGCCTGATTTAGTGCCCGGTTGCGACTGTGAATAACCGCAATGCTGAAATAAAACACTGATTATTAATAATATTGCTGTTAGGTATTTCATTATCCGGACGATACTTTAACAAAGATACGACCCAAAAAGTTGCTGCGGCTCCGGTTGTAGTTTGAACAGTTTTTAATAAACAGGCAGAACAGGCGTATTTTCACCAAGCTTTGTTATATTTGTTGGCATCACTTTAAAAGAAAAGCTTAAATGTTTAATTTAATATTATTCGGACCTCCCGGAAGCGGGAAGGGAACTCAATCAGACCGTTTGGTTGAAAAATATGGATTGATTCATTTGTCTACCGGGAATCTGCTGCGTTCAGAGATTGCAGAAAAAACACCGCTGGGCATTGAAGCAAAAAATTTTATGGATAAAGGTCAGCTGGTGCCTGATGAAGTGGTGATCGGCATGATCGATAATTCATTGGAGCAGCATAGAGAGGCTAAAGGGTTTTTATTTGATGGATTTCCGCGCACTGCCAACCAGGCTAAGGCACTGGATAAATTGCTGCAGCTGAAAAAGACAGCGATACATAGTGTGCTGGCGTTGGATGTTTCTGAAGATGAGCTGGTAAAACGGTTATTGGAAAGAGGCAAAACCTCTGGCCGTTCGGATGATACCAGCGAAGAGGTGATCCGCAAACGTTTTGCCGTGTACCAACAGGAAACCACTGCGGTTGCAGATCATTATAAAGCACTGCACCGGTTTAAAACGATTCCCGGAGAGGGAACGGTGGAAGATATTTTTAACGCGCTGGGCGTTCAGATCGATAAAGTGCTGGAACGGCAGCGCGAAGAGGAAGAAGCGTTTGATTAAAAACACGGAATAGTAGTACCAAAGTACGAAGCCGGGAAGGCGGTGAGGCGGTAAAACAGAGGTAATGGAGAAACAATACCTTTTCGCATTTCCGGTTTCCCGGCTTATTTTTTCGGTAAAATACTATCAGCCTTGCTAACACTGTTTAAAACAAGATCTTTAACGGCAGTGACCTTTACCTGTTGATCCCGGAGATATTGGATACGAGCCGTTTCATTGTCTTTAAGGGAGTCATATTTGAACCCGTTCATCCATTCGTTCATGGCGGTGTTTGCCTGTTCCAAAGCCGCGTGGGCCGCTTCAAGCCTGGCTTTTAATGCTGCATTTTGTTTTTGGGCTGCGGAGGGTAACTTATCTATAGAATCAATCGCGGTTTTGGATTCATTTAAAAGTCGTTCCATTTTTTTGGTCTTGGGCATGGCTATATCGTGCACATCAATTACCGCCTGCAATAAGCTGTCCGCCTTGCTTTGCGGCTGTTCTTTTGCTTTTGACTGGTTTTCGCCGCAGGCAACCAAAACAACGGCAACAACTAATGAGAATAACAAGGATTTCATGCGCAAAAATTTTACGCTCAAAGGTACGGTAACAATGAATGTAAAATAAGAAATGAAGTTGTTTGGACTTTCTGATTTCTTTGCATTTCCCGCAGATCACCGCAGATTTTTGTGCGCAGATTTTCGCAGAAAATCAATCTGCGGATATCGGCGATGTATTAGATCTGCCTAAAATCAGCGGGAAAGCCAGGTAATATTGTTTCTGTAAAAAGCTTAAACAACTTTAATATTAACTGTAGAATGTAAAAGTAGATTGGGTTTCATCAATGCAAATTTCCAATTTATAGGGAAGCCTCCCTTCTTTTTGCTGTCGTTTCGAACCCGACGTCAGGAGGGTGAGCAATCTCGTTGTTGAAGAACGAAAATTTCTAACCTATCGCAAAGCAGGGAATGATTTTTGCATTCCTGCAGGTATAAAGTATAAAAATATGCTGATGAAAAAAATAATGTTATTTAGTCTGATCGTTATTGCGGCATGTAACAGTAACGCGCCTGCGAAGCCAAATTCATCCGATTCGATGCCGGCAAATCCCGCAGTGGCCGTCGCCCCGGCAGAAAGCAGCGCCGTAAAAACAGATGCTGCGGCGAGTGTTGCGGCGCCGGTTGATAAGGATGAGAAAAAATATACCAATGAAAAAGGAGATCTGATTACAGCCGTTTACCATGATTCAGGGGATATGGGTATTGTGGTATTAAAAAAAGATGGAGCCAGCATCCAGCTGATGAAGGGCGAAAAAAAAGACGGCGCTACCGTGTACACGAACGGTAAGATCACCTGGAAAATAAAGGGGGGAGAAGCTTTATTTGAAAAGGATAATGTAGTGTCGGCCTACAAAGCAAGCAAGTAGACGCTGTTCTAAACGTTATCCCGAACAGAGAGCAGAGAAGACCTCGTACTAATAGTGCAAAACCTAAGTTAAACCACCTTTTTTTAAGCAAGAGATCTCTCCTCGTTGGGCAACGGGCCCTCCTCGTCGAGATGACGCGTTGCCGTTGGGGAATTGTTTGTTGAAGCGATATGCAGGAACTACATTATAAAAACCAATCATTTTTACCGTCATCCCGAGCGCAGCGAGGGATCTCGTTGTTGAAGAACGGCACTACAGGGGAATGTAGCATAAGAAATAATAAGCGGAGAATGTAAAAGCAGATTGTCTTTCAGGATTGAGCATTTCTAATCTGTAACGAAGTCCTTTCCCATTCAATATTTCTTATTGATTATTTTTCATTTTACATTTCAGGTATTCCAATACATCGCCGGAGGCAACAATGGGCTTGTCGGAAATAGTATGATTGAACCAATAGATCCAGGCGGATACCTGGGTATTGTTATAATAAATATTGGATAATGCCCGTGTATAATTAGGCGTTTCGCCCTGTTCGGGATTTACCCCTTCATAATCATCCAGCTGGGCAATGGCGAACGATAACTGGTGCTCATTGCGGATCTTATACAACTCGCCAATGATCCTGTGGCTGGAATCATCGGGCGTAGCGGCGGGATAGTCGCCCAGGTCGTACAGTGTGCCATGGGCCGTTGCCGGTCCAATAAACTCAAAGTACCGGGCGATATATTCATAGGCAGGGTTCTTAAAACCACTTAGCAGGGAACCATAAACAAAAAGATAATTGCTTTCCATTATTCAGGTTATTCGGAATCGTCAATTAAAAATACATAAACTTCTTTAGGGCCGTGCACGCCTACCACCAGCGTTTTTTCAATATCCGCCGTGCGGCTGGGCCCGGTGGCAAAAGTGATCAGCGAAGGCAATTTCCCGTATCGCTCTTTGATCCCTTCCAGGGCATCCTTTACGTCAAAAACCAGCTGACTGGTATAAGCAACGCAGATGTGAACGGGGGCATATACACTGGTCTTGCGTCCGCTGAGTTGCGTAGCGCTCATCACAATGCTTCCCGTACGGGCTACCAGGTATTCGCAGCCGGTGATCGCCACATCGCATCCGGCGAGGTCCCCGGGCTGGTTACTGATCGTAAGATTATTTCCCAGCAGGGCAACCAGTTCCGGCTCCAGGCAGTAAACTTTTTCCCATCCCGTTTTAAAAAGCAACGCATTAAATTGGCTGGTAAATTCTTTGTTGCTCAAACAAAAAGCAAATTTACCTTGCAGGGTGGTAAACCGCTCCGCAAACTCAACCTCCAGCTCCTGGTGCAGGGGCTGGTACACCAGCGACTGTCCTTCGCTTTTTGGGAAGGGGATGGGCGTGGGCTGGCTAAGTGCCTCCCTGATCTTTTTTAATACGTTTTCTTTTGCCCCCATGTATTATTAACCATTTACGCCATCCATAACATCCGGCTGGTTCACATTGTTAGGGCCGATGATGAGACCTGTTTCATCCTCTTCAGTTCCCGGTTTCTTTTCATCAAAGGGCCGTTTACCGATCATATGCTCCACATCGCTCTGAAACAGTACTTCTTTTTTCAGCAATGCTTCGGCGATGAGCTCCACTTCTTTTTTCTTCTCTAATAACAATGCTTTCACCCGCTTGTAGGCCGCATCCGACAAGGCTTTTACTTCCTGGTCGATGATTTTACCGGTTTCCTCACTGTAGGGTTTCTGAAACTGGGCATCTGAATGCGGGTCATAAAAGGAGATGTTCCCGATCTTATCGTTCATCCCGTAAATGCTCACCATCGCGTAAGCCGTGCGGGTTACCTGTTGCAGATCGCTCAGGGCGCCGGTGGATATTTTTCCGAAGAAGATCTCTTCACTGGCCCGTCCGCCCAGGGTCATGCACATATCATCTTCCAGCTCTTCAGTAAGCGTCAGGTATTTTTCCCTGGGAAGGTATTGGGCAAAGCCCAAAGCTGCTGTGCCCCGGGGAATGATGGTAACCTTTAACAAAGGGTGTGCGTGCTGCAGGAACCAGCCTGCTACCGCATGTCCGGCTTCGTGGTAGGCGATCACCCGCTTTTCATCGGGCTGAATGATCTTATTTTTCTTTTCCAGACCACCGATCACCCGGTCGATAGCGTCCTGAAAATCGTCCATTTCCACGCCCGCTTTATTCCGCCTTGCGGCGATCAGGGCGGCTTCGTTGCAAACGTTGGCAATATCGGCCCCGGCAAAACCCGGCGTCAGTTCTGCCAGCTTGCGTACGCTCAGCTCCTGGCTTGTTTTAATTTCTTTCAAATGCACTCTGAAAATAGCTTCGCGACCCGCCAGATCCGGCTGGTCGATCGAGATCTGCCGGTCGAAACGACCCGGGCGCAGTAACGCCGTATCCAGTACATCCGGCCGGTTGGTGGCTGCCAGTACGATGATCCCGCTGTCGGTTCCGAAACCATCCATTTCCACCAGCATCTGGTTCAGGGTGCTTTCGCGCTCATCATTGCTCATCATGGCGTTTTTACCACGGGCGCGACCGATAGCATCAATTTCATCAATAAAAATAACACAGGGCGCTTTTTCGCGGGCTTGCTTAAACAGGTCCCGCACACGGCTGGCGCCTACCCCTACAAACATTTCCACAAAATCGGATCCGCTCAGGCTAAAGAAAGGCACCTGTGCTTCACCCGCCATTGCTTTTGCCAAAAGGGTTTTACCGGTTCCCGGAGGGCCCACCAGCAAAGCGCCTTTGGGTATTTTACCGCCGAGAGCGGTGTATTTTTTAGGATTGCGGAGGAAATCCACAATTTCCATCACTTCCACTTTCGCTTCATCTAACCCCGCCACATCGGCGAACGTGATGTTCACTCTTGTTCCTTTATCAAATAAAGTTGCTTTTGATTTACCAATGTTAAAGATGCCGCCCGGACCTGCGCCACCACCGGCGCCGCCGCTCATTTTTCGCATCAATAATAACCAGGCACCAAAAAATAACAGAATGGGTAAAACGATACTTAGTGAACGGCCAAGGAAATCGCTATCCTCATCCACATCAGTCGACACGGGTTTTACATCGGGGTGCGTTTTATAAAAATCCAACATCTGCTCCTGGAAGTTATCGCCGCTGGTAATTTTGAAATATAATTGAGGGTCATTGGAAGCCACCAGGCTCGATTTCGGCGCTGCTGCTTTAGCCAGATCAGGATATTTCTGAAGGCTATCCTTATTGAGCCATACTCGTACAATATTCCGGTTATTTATTATTACGCATTTCTGCACATCACCGTTCGTAACCATCTTTTTAAAGTCGGTAAAAGTGGTAGAAGCTGTAGTGGCCCCGAATGGATTCATGAACTGGAGCACCAGCATGATGGCCAGGATGATGATGAATGCCCAATAGCTCCCAAACTTTACTTTTTTGGGCTCGTTCCCACCTCCGGGGCCCTGCGTTTTCGGCGCAAACGGGTTGTTCCGTGGTTTCTCTTGTTTGTTATAATTATTCTGAGGCATGTTGCTGTGTTATGATACTATAAGGCAAAAGCTGCTTAAAGGTTTATGTTATGGATGATATATTTTATATAAATAATTATTCCTGATGGTCTTTGGAAACGGCATCGCTCCACAATTCCTCAAGGTTGTAAAATTTGCGTTGTTCCGGTAAAAGTATATGTACTACAATATTTACGTAATCCATTAATACCCATTGCAATGTTTGCTCTCCTTCCCGCTGGAACACATTTTCTCCTGTTTCTGTTTTTACGCGGTATTCGATATTATCGGCAATTGCTTTTATCTGGGGACCACTTGAAGCTTCACAAATAACAAAAAAATCAGAAACGGCTTCAGGGATCTGTCTAAGGTCAAGCGAAACAATATTTTCACCTTTTTTTTCGTGAATGGCGGAAATAATAGTCTTGAAAATCTTTGAATTTCTTGTAAGCCGGGCTGTACCTGAAATTTTACGTTTTGTTAGCGATGCTAATGGTTCCAAACAGCGGATTTTATATTTTAATTAAAAGGAACGGCGCTTTTTAACAAACGCAGGTTCCGGAAACTTTATTTTACTTTGCTCAAAAATAGCAAATATTGACTCAGCATCGCCAAATTCCTGCTATAATTGAACTTTCACAGATAGACAGCACCAATAACTATGCCCTTGGGCGCATACGTGAAGGTTTGGCATATCATGGCCTGGGCGTTTTTGCGCATGAGCAGGTGGCCGGAAAAGGGCAGCGGGGCAAAAAATGGACCGCACCGAGCGGGCAAAATATTAATCTGAGCCTGATTATTGCACCCGAAGTGCTCAGTCTCAATCATTTGTTTGATTTAAGTGACCTTGTTGCGGTAGCTACCCGTGAGTTTTTGGCGGAAAAAGCGCCGGGAGATTGGTATATCAAATGGCCCAATGATATTTACTATCAAGACAGAAAGGCAGTCGGCATGCTGATAGAGAACATTTTGAGCGGACAAAAATGGAAATGGGCCGTGATTGGTGTGGGCATCAATATTAACCAGGAAGCCTTTCCGGCGGAGCTTAACCGGGCGGTTTCACTGCGGCAGGTTACCGGCAAAAGCTATGATTGCCTTGTGCTGGCTGAAGCTTTGGCTGCAAAACTGATGAATAAGATCAACAAACTCCTTGCAGATCCTGATAAAAATGCCCCTGAAAACCTTGAAAAATACAATGAACATTTATTCAGGAAGAACCAGGCGGTAATTTTTGAACAGGAGGGGCATCAATTTGAGGCGGTAGTAAAAAGCGTTACGCGTGATGGAAAATTGCTGCTGGAGGGGGCGCCCCGGAAGGAGTATGAGTTTGGGGAATTGAGTTGGGTGCTGTAAGGCTAGTTCGATGGGCAAAACCTTGGATGTTGATATGAAACCATTAAGAATTAAGGGTTTCATTAAGTTCCGGCCGTGTAAACTTACCGATCTAATGTTTTAATGAATGGCGGCAAAAGCCCAAAAACGGCAAAAAGAAACTTAAACTGTTGCATCAGCATTATCCTGAAACTTTTCAAACCGGGCGCAAATGAGTGGATCCTTTTCTGCGGCCCTGGCTTCGCGTTCCAACGGACAATTGTGATAACCATAGCGCGCTGTTTGCAAAATATATCTGAAAAGAAAACCCAGTAAACCGTACCGTTCATATTGTTCAATATGCTTCAGCTCATGCCGCAGCCAGCGTTCATCCGTCAGGAATTCGGCCCGGGTAGCGCCATACAGATGAATGGTGTGCCCGATGACCATTGCTATGGTTTTCGACTTTAGTTTCCTTGCTGCCAGCCGGGCGGGAAAGGAGTTCTCTTTTATGCGGAAATAATTCATGAAGCGATCATCTTGAAAATCAGGGTATTCAATTTCTAGCTGTAGAACAAAGACCTGTGAGGCTTTTTTCACGATGGAAAAGTTAAACCTCACAGGTCTAAAAAGTTGATACCTGCGCTGCGGCCCGACCAAAAATACTACAGAAACGGATCTTTTCGAAAAGTTGTAAATTGCAGTTATGGAAAACATAGTCAACGAACCGGCGCCGGCATACGAAAAGGCATTTTATTCTGTTGCGGAATACCTCGAAATGGAAAAAGTCTCCCTGCAAAAACATGAATATTACCGGGGAGAGATCTTTGCCATGTCAGGAGCCGGGGCCCGGCATAATGTTATTTTCTCAAATATGATAGGCGAGTTGTATCTCCGGCTTAAAGGTAAGTCTTGCAAGCCTCTTGGCAGTGATATGCGCGTCCATATTCCTGAGAACACCCTGTTCACTTATCCTGATATTTCAATTTTTTGTAGCGATATTGTTCCTTCTCCTGAAGATGCCGATACCGCAATGCAACCCACCGTATTAATTGAAATTTTATCGCCATCTACCCGCAATTACGACCGGGGCGGTAAATTTAAATTATACAGGGATATTCCTTCTCTGAAAGAATATCTGCTAATTGATTCGGAAGCGATCAATATTGAAGTGTTCCGCGTCAACGCCGCCGGTCATTGGGAGCTGGAGGAATATAAATCGACCGCAGATCGTTTGCACATTGCGGCAATTGCTGCTTCAATTGATTTAAAAGATATTTACGAGGGCACTAAACTCTAGCGTTTCAAACTTTTTATGATCTCCTCCGCGTGCTTCGCGCTTTTGGGTTTCAGGAAAATTTTCTGAATGATGCCCTTTTCGTCAATAACAAAAGTGGTCCGGTGCAGTCCCATGTATTTGTTACCGAACATTTGTTTTTCACCCCAAACGCCATATTTGTCTATAATGGTATGCTGCGGGTCGGCAATTAACGGGAAGGGTAATGAAAACTTTTGCTCAAACTTTTTATGCTTGGCCACCGCATCGGGGCTGATGCCGATGATCTGCAGTCCTTCTTTTTTGAGAAGTGCATAATTGTCCCGCAAATTGCAGGCCTGGATGGTGCAGGTGGGGGTATCATCCTCCGGGTAAAAATACAGGATTACCGTTTGCCCTTTAAAATCTTTCAGTGCCATTTTTTTACCGTCCTGGTCAAGACCGGTAAACAGGGGCGCTTTATCCCCTTCTTTCAAATGCGTTGCCATGGTTTACAGAGTTTTATTTTTTTCTTTTTTTGCCCGGGTGCCCGGATTTTGAGGTTTTTTTAGCAGCAGAATGTTTTGTATTCCCCGTTGATTTAGACGTTGTTTTGGAATGTTTCTTTTGGGTTTCTTTTAAATGATGCGTTTTTGTTGCCACATGCTTAGGCGCAGGAGCTTTTTCCTCCATTTGACGTTCGTTCCGGGTAAAGTTCCAGCTTTTTACTGTTTTATTGCCGGCAATGTCCGTAACCGTAACTTTAAGCGTGTGTTCACCGGGAGGCACTTTTTCATCAAAGTAGTAAAGGTAAGTTCTCCCTTTGTCATTTGTGAAGCGGATCCATTCATCATCAATGGTGGCGCGGAAGGCTGCAATACCAAAATTGTCTGTAGGAGTAAATGCGATCCGGGAGGCCCCGCGTAAATGAACAGGGTCAATGCTGTTGATCACTGGCGGGGTGTTATCAATAAAGGCTTCGTAGGTTCCAAAATCCCGGAAGGGGGCGGTTAGCCAGGGGCCGTTCCAGACAGCTTTCTTAACCGAGGATCCATTTCCCCCGGTTCTTCTGATCACAACGCGGTCTCTTTCTTCCTGGGCGACCTGTTTTTCCGGTTTGATCCGTATTTCAAAATCGCTGTGTGCGGGGATAAAAGTTTCTCCCAGTTTGTATTTTGCCGAAATGCTGTTTCCCCCGGACGAGGGAAATTTAGCATAACCGGAATTCATTTTATCATATAGAACAAACATCGGCAGGTACGCCTCAAAATCGTCTTTAAATATACGGTTCAGCCGGTTGGGAAGCCACTCATATTCTTTTTCAGGAGGCGGCGTTCCGGCATTTTTTAGTTTGAACGCCAGGGTGGTTGTATGGCCCCGGGTATCGCTTACGTCGATGCGAATAGTATGCTCCTGCTGGTCCGTTAATTTTATTGTGCTGCGTCCGCGGCCGAGGTCGTAATATACAGAGCCCCTGTCTCCCGGAAGCCGGGACGTATGTTGGGCCCATCCGCCGCCGGTTGCTTTCATTTTATAATCGATCTGCGCGTTCAGGTAACGGGTGTCAGCGTAGGAAATGCTGTCTATATAAAAGCTGCTGATCTCCCGCCCGTCCAGAAACACACGGGCGCTGTAAATGCCGATATGGCTGCCGGGGCGCCCCCAGGTATCATATGCCTGGATGGCGAACCCAAGATTGTTGAAAGGTGTGTTAATGATGCCACCAGGGACCGTGTGCGTGCCGTCTGCTGCCCGCGCCACAGGAAAAGATACCGGGTATTGGTCATAAGTGCTGTTATTGCGGTCATAAAGTAACAATCTTGTTATGGTGGGAGCAGTATTGTCAGTAAAAGGCATGCCAAAAAGATCCGGGTTCAGCCGCCGGGTAGATCGGGTATCGATGATCTCCCAGTGCACATGCGGCCCTTCTGAACCTCCGGTGCTGCCGCTGAAGGAAATGAAATCTCCTTTTTTTACCGGGAATTTCCCGGGAGGGATGGTTAAATGCGTTTCCCAGGATTGCTGCTGGTATTGATAATTTTTCACATACTCTTCCAGGTCAGGCCTGAAATCATTCAGGTGTCCATATAGGGTGGAAAGTCCATTGGGATGATTGATGATGATCCAGCGGCCCCAGCTCAATGATTCAATGCCTACAAAAGCAATATAGCCGTCTGCGGCAGCCACTACCCGCTGATTTTCTTTTTGATTGGTGCGCACATCCAATCCCATATGCCAGTGGTTGGGCCTCAGCTCGCCCATATTGGCCACAATATCGGGTTGCAGCTCTGTGGGCCATCGAAAATAATCCTTCGGATATTCAGGCTGATGGTATAGCTGGGCATACGAAACAGCACCCATTAACAGGAGCACGGATAATAATAAATGCTTTGCCATTTTGCCAAACGTACACTAAATTTTTCATCCAAAAAATTACACAGGGGACGGACGAAAAATTTAACGGAAGCTCCTCTTGACCAAAAAACAATAAAAAATATACAAGGGAATTTGGTAAAACGTAAAGGCGGGCGGGCATCGCTATTTTGAGTGATATGAGTGTTTTGCGGTCATGATGTGCGTACTTTTATAGGAAACGTATAAAACTTCTGTCTATGAAACGTTTTCTGAAACTACTGCTCGTTGGCATTCTTCTTTTTATTATTTGCGGTCTGGGCTATCTGAAGCTTATATTGCCGGCCGTTGGAAAAGCGCCGGATGTGCATGCAGCGCCCACACCAGACCATATTGAAAGAGGGCGGTACCTGGCGAATCATGTTGCGGTTTGTATGGATTGCCATTCGAAGCGGGACTGGACTAAATTTTCTGCTCCCTTATTGGAAGAAACCCGGGGGGCCGGAGGTGAATATTTTGGGCCTGAAGTAGGGTTTCCCGGGAAATTTTATTCCAGGAATATTACGCCCGCTCATCTTTCTAACTGGACGGACGGTGAAATTTACAGAACCATTACAACCGGTGTAAACCGGGAGGGGGAAGCGTTGTTCCCGGTGATGCCGTATTCAAATTATGGAAAAATGGACCCCGACGATGTGCTGAGCATTATCGCTTATCTCCGGACCCTGACCTCTAAACAAAATGATCCGCCGCACCGGGAGATTGACTTTCCTATGAATTTTATTTTAAATACCATTCCTAAAAAAGCGGCCCCTGTAAAGCGACCCGATTCCACCGATCTGGTTAAATATGGAGCCTACCTGGTAACAATGGCTGCCTGTATCGAATGTCATACACCTGTTAAAAATGGACAAATTATCCCGGAAAAAGCATTTAACGGGGGACGGGAAATGATCATGCCCGGAGGTGTTTTACACACGGCGAATATTACACCTGATATAAAAAATGGTATTGGTGCATGGACGGAAAGTATGTTTGTCAGCCGGTTTAAATCCTACAGCCACCCGGATAGTCTGCCCACAGTGGGCAAAGATCAGTTTAATACCATTATGCCCTGGAGCATGTACGCCGGTATGACAGAGAACGATCTGAAGGCGATTTTTGCCTATTTAAGAACAGTAAAACCTTCAGATAATAAAGTGGTTATTTATATACCAAATCGCAAAAAAGGGTAACATTTCTTCAGCAATAAAAGTTATTTTCATGTATGCGAATAATTCTTATTGCTATAACTATACTGTTGTTTAATTATTGTACGGTATCAGCACAGCAAGCAAAACCCAAAATAAAAAACTGGCATTATCTTGATTTTGCGACCGACGGGTATCGTGGCATCAGCTTAAACCAGGCCTATGAATTGTTGAAAGGGCGTAAAAGCGATCCGGTGATCGTGGCGGTGATCGACAGTGGTATCGACACCCTGCAGCCGGACCTGAAGCCGGTGCTGTGGCACAATCCCGGCGAAATACCGAATAATAAAAAAGATGATGACGGCGACGGGTTGGTTGATGATTATTACGGCTGGGATTACCTGGGCGCGCCTAACGGGGAAAATCTGTCCGTAAGTATCAGTGATGACTGGCGGACCTACCATCGTTTTAAAAAGCAATTTGAAGGAAAAGACAGCGCGCAGATCCCAAAGGAACTGCAATGGCAGTACAGGGAATGGAGGCGTGCGCATCAGAAGCTAACTCATTCCTATGACAATTCTTCAAGAATAATTGACAACCTCAGAGCCAACTGGAGTATCGCCAACCGGTCGGACACCATTCTGAGAGAAATGTTGCACAAAGAAGTGTTTACGGCAAAGGACCTGGATACTTTTCACGCCACGCCAGCCAGTCAGCAATTGATAAGCATGTGGAAAGAGATCTTTGCTGGCAGGGAAATTAATAATGTAGAATTTTTAAAAAGCTTTGGAGATTTTAAAAAAGAAAAGGAAGATAATTTGATAAAGCTAACGACAGCTCCCAGGCCGTACCGGGATGAATTGCTTAAGGATAACGGGTATGATATAACTAAAGTGAAATACGGCAATAATAATCTTACCGGGTTTAGCGGTTATCATGGAACCAGCGTCAGCAGTGTTATTGGCGCGGTGCGCAATAATGGTATCGGGATTGATGGCATTGCCGACAATGTGCGCATTATGATGATAAGGGGCATCCTGGGCAAAGATGAATATGACAAGGATGTGGCCGTATCCATCCGCTATGCAGTGGATCATGGGGCAAAAGTGATCAATATGAGTTTCGGGAAATCTGTTTCTCCGGATAAAAAATGGGTGGATGATGCTATTCAATATGCGCTTTCAAAAGACGTGGTATTGGTGCATGCGGCGGGTAATGATGCAGCGGACAATGATGCAGACGATAATTACCCCAGTTCGCATACCATCGAAGGTGTGTCATTGCCGAATGTGATCCAGGTGGGTGCCAGCGGCGATGCCAGTGAGGGCGGCATTGTAGCTGCATTTAGTAATTACGGAAAAAAAACGGTGGATGTTTTTGCTCCCGGTGTGGATATCAACTGCGCGATTGCCGGCAACGGAACACAGTTGGCCAGCGGCACCAGTCTTGCAAGCCCTGTGGTAGCGGGCATAGCCGCCTTGCTGCGGTCTTATTTCCCTTCATTGAAAGCGGCCGAAATAGTGGACGTCATCAAACGATCCGGTGCTGCCGTTACAGAACCGGTTGTTAAACCGGGTACGGAAGAAAAGGTACCGCTCTCCGAATTGTGCAATTCCGGCAAAATAGTAAATGCGGCCGGTGCGGTAAAGATGGCGATGGAATATGGGAAGATGAAATGATTCAATTTCCAGCAGATTACACAGAAAATGGGCCCGCTGGGCCGATCTTTTTTGTAAGCTTAATTAATTCCTAACCCGTGCTGCCCGGAAAATAGGCAGTGAAGTTGCAAGTACCAGGACTCCTACAATTACCGCAACCGTTCCGTCCCGCGCAATAACCCCTAATATTGTTACGCCCGTGCCCACAATTGCTACGGATGCCGCGATCACTTTTATGCCGAAGTAATTTTGTTGCAGGGCGCTGGCTTCTTTTTCAACCGAGGCCATTTCCCGCGGAGCGGTAGAAGAGGTCTCCTGAATTACCTTTTGGCCTTTCAGCCCATAATAAATTTCAAAACAGAGCAGCACCAGCACGGGGATACCCACGCCCAGTGCAGTTTCCCACACGCGGTTCAATTTCTGCCCGATCAACTCCAGCCCCCACAGTTTCAAGGCAAGGCTGATCACCAAACCCATCAATGAAGCGGTAACCACAGAAAAGGAAGTCTGCCGTTTTGAATACAGTGTCCATATGATCGGAGCAAATAAGGCACCGCCCGCAATAGAAGCAGTGCTTAACACCATTTCCACGATGCCCCCGATCAAGGGCACCATCATAGCAATGCTGATGGTGATGATCCCGAAGAGCACGGTAAAAAAACGTGCGGCACGGATCAATGCTTTTTCAGAAGCACCAGGGTTGATCGTTTTCTTGTAAACATCATGCGCAAATACGATCGCCATCATGTTAATGGTGGTATTAGCTTTGCTGGCGCTGGCCGAGATCATACCGGATAATACCAGGCCTATCAGCCCAGCGGGCAATACCTGCTGACAGATCATCATATAGGCCCCTTCCGGCTGCAGCCCTGTTAAGTTCGGATTGATAACGCGATAGATCATCGGCGGCAGCATCCACACAAATGGGCTTATAAAGTAAAGTGCTGAAAACAGGTAGGCTACTTTCTTTGATTTTTTTTCGTCTGAAACAGAAGTATAACGCTGTACATAGGCCCAATTGCCGCCAATATACACCGTTTGGTAAGCCAGGAAGGCAAGAAAGAATCCGAAGGAATACTCGCTATTAAAGAAGTTGAAAAAATCCGGTGGCGTCTTGTGCACAAATGCCTGAACACCGCCTACTTCTTTAAAAGCCATCGGGATAACAATGAGCACGGCTGCCGTAAGGATCACAAACTGCACTACATCGGTAACTAAAACGGCCCACAATCCCCCTGCCGATGTATATAAAATAATAACGGCCCCAATAATGAAAATACAGGTGTTGAGTGAAAGAGGAGTGGCCACGCTCACCATTTTCCCAACCGGGTACAAAACGGAAGCTGTGGTAAACAGTCCGTGCAGCATGATCAGGAACGTATAGAATTTCTGCGTTCTGATGCCCAGGCGGTTGTTGATATATTCCGCAGCAGTAACGGCGCCGGTCCGCTTCCATTTGGCGGCGATGAGCCAGGCCACCAGGAGGCCGCCAAAAACCATTGTTAGCTGAATACCGTTGGCAACAAACCCGCTTTTGTAGGCGATGGAGCCCCATACCACAAATGTGCCGGCCGAAAAATAACTGATGAACAGTGAAATACTGTTGATCCACCAGGGCGTTGATCCGCCGGCTTCAAAAAATGCGGAAGAGTTTTTGCCGCTCATTCGTGTAAAGAGCATCCCGATGCCGAGGATCAGCAGTGCGAATAACGCCATTACAAAAAAGTCGAGTTGTTGCATTGTGCGGTAATTTGTTTTATTGAAAGGCGAGGACCTTTACACCATAAGGTTCCAGTTGCAGGGATTGCGTTTCGTCTGCCTTAGTCGTTGCTGTTCCCGTCAGGGTGGTTACTGAAGTTCGCTGGCGGCCATCCAGTTTATTCCACTGAATCCGGATGTTTCCACTGACGGGTTTATTAATATCATTAAGTAAAATAAGGAATACCTTTTTTTTGTCTTTGCTTTGGGCGATAATGTATTCTACATCCGGATTATCGCATTCCACCAATCCATTGCGGATGACCAGGTCGGCGTTGGTTCCGTAAATAAGCCCGGGCTGGAATCCATATGATTGATGCGGGCCCACCTTGGGCGTTACAAATCCTCTTGGAAATTGCACCTGGTCTTTAGTGCGGTACCGGGTTTCCGCCAGCAGGTAGTCGGTGATCCAGCCGATCTGCCACCAGGCATGATGCGGATAGGGACCGGCGCCCTGGCTCATTACATCCCAGTAATAAGAAGCCACGCTGGTTTGTTCATCTAAAAAAACATCTCTTCCAATAGCGGCAGCGCGCGCCATTTCAATGAACAGGCTGTCGCCCGTAAGCTGAAACATACGTACAAACATGCCCGCATGACTGCAAAGCAAAATGGGGCCATGATCGTTTGATGAACCCAGGATACCACCGTGCTCGAAGCTTAGCCCCGACTGTTCAATTTGCCAGTCTTTCCTGGAAATGCCTTTGACGAGCTTTGTCTTTTCGGAGGCCTGCGGGTGGGTCATAATCGAAGAGCAATATATTTTTGCCGTTGCAATGGCCGCGTCCTGGTATTTTTTGTCATGGGTCATATCAAAAAGATCCAGGAGCGCCTGTGCAGACTGGCCCGTAGCAAAATCCGGTGCATAGCGCGTGTCACCACACACACCAATAAACGCTCCGTTGTCCACCGCATTTTTAATAAACCAGTCGGCGCCTTTTTTTGCAGCAACCAGATATTTTTCATCTTTCAAAATACGTGCGGCTACGAGTAATCCATAAAAAGTAGGCCGCAGGTCTTTTAAATCGGTAAACAGGGGTTTCCGGGTAAACCGGTCATAGGCTACATCCCAGCTGCCATTAGTCTTTTGCCATTGCAGTAACAGATCGGCGCCCAGGCGCAGGCGGCGCTGCAGCTCTTTGTTTGCTGGTTCAAATAGCAGGATGTTCCCGATATCGAGCATTACATAATAGGTCAGGCTGATGGGCTCCACAAAGTCGCCCCATTCTTCTACGAATTTTTTTCTTTTGGTAAGGTAGTACTGACCAATAGCGGCTCCTTTGAAGAACCCGGTATCGGTTTGCTGTTGTACCAGTTTAAAATTGAGGGCATAGGGCAGCAGGCTGTCTTTTAACAGCGGATCGTTGGTGGCATTGGCCAGCATCCACATGGCGCCGTAATCCGAATTTTTAATGGCATCGCCCTGGGAGCCTATAACACCGCCCCGGTAAGATTGGCCTGCAATTTTCAACCCTTTATAATTGGTGAAATTGACCAGTGAGGTTTTGGGATCGATAAGATATTGGTACATACGCTCCACTCTTCTGCTGAGTGATTGCGTATTGTTGCGTAATGCCAGCTGTTCCTTGAAATGATTAATGTCATTGACCACATGCTCCAGCATTTTATCCCACGGACCGTTTACAAAGCTGATCCGGAGACCGTACTGTAGCAGTGTATCTTTTTTTAACTGCGATAAGGGTTCGCCGAGGACCGGGTAGTACACCGTGGGAAACAATGCACCGTTTCGGTTCTTATGGGAAACCGCCACATCCCACTCGTTGTTGGTTTTATGATCATGACGCCAGGGGTCCCGTCCCAGCTGCGGCTCAGGCGTTGCCGCAACAGAAATATTATTGTTGATCGTGATGATGGATGTTAACGTGCCGGCACCGCGCTCCCGGTAAAGTGCCGGTACTTCAGGCACTCCCTGGCCGTAGGCATATCCCAGCGTGATATTTTTTTCGAAAGAGCGCCCCTGGAAATAGCCCGGAACCGTTGTCCATTTCATATCTTTTTCAGGAATAGTGAACAAAGTGGGGCTCGCCAATGAAAAATATCCTGCTTTTTTGGTCTGCAACTGTTGCTTAATAATAAGATCACCTTTATAAATATCGTCCAGGGAAACGATTGTGGTAACTGTTGCAATTGGCGCATCATAAACAAACCGAACGGTATTGTTATTTACCTGTACGGCTTTTTGGGGATAGAATGAAAGAGCCGTTCCCGCTGTATTAAGCGCTACTGGTGTTGCAGCATCCGCCCACCTGTTTTTTAAATAATGAAAAAGCGTATCGGGCCAGGGCGTTCCGGCCACAGTTTTGAAGCTGGTGGGTGAATTGCCTGTTGGTTTTTCTGCTGTATAGAGTAAGGTATACTTTCCAGAGGGCCATAACTGCGGTACCCATTGGTTTGCTTTTTTAAAGGCCATGCGGCTTATTTTCCACCCTTCGGGTGATGCGGTCCATTCTATCTGCAAGCGCTCGTTCGCCAGCGCCACTTTTTGCTGCGCCGAAAGGGATGCTGCAAACAGTGAAAACAAAACAATAAAAAGATACTTCATACTATCCGGAATTAATTTATGGCTTATTCAAAACACAATACTTCGAAAAGGGCCGCGGGCGTGCTTTCCGACGGATGCTGTACTGCTATTTTTAAACGGGTTGTGGTGATCCCTTCTTCAAAAAGAAGAACATTGCGCGTTTGGTAGTTGCCCGTTTTTTCATAGATTATTTCATCACGGTCGTTATAAATGATATAATCGCGCACGCAAAAAGGCATTACGGTTTCGGGATGTGTCATAAGAACCGATTCCATGGGATGATCAAAATCAGTATCAAAAGAAAGGATCATCTTTTTAATAGTTACCGGCTGCTCCCATTGTAAAGACACAAACGGTTGCGGGTCCTTACAATCGGCCACCCAGGCATTGGGCTGTGTGGTAGGCCGGGCAATGCCATTCTTGATACAGGTGGCGGTAAAGCCATTAACCGGTTCACTTAAGGTGAGTGCGAGATTATGCCCTGCCGGGCGACGTTGGGGGCACCAGAACTCAAATGGGTCGATGCCGATATCTTCGGGTGGCTCCTGTTTGCCGTAATTGGAAACAGCCGGGTTTACTGTGTTGAACACCGAAAGAATGCCGGTAATGCGTTGCGAGGAACGTGCAACTTTTATCGCCGGATTTTTATGCAGCACCAGGAAAATATATTGCTCCGCGTCAAGAACAATATCGGGGCGAACGGATACCTGGTTTACTCCAGGTTGCAGCGGATATTGAAAAGCCGCCAGGGGTGTGTCTGGCGTGTAGCTGCCGGTTCGGGAGCAAATTCTTAATTCAATTTGCAATACGGTATCTGTTTCGCAATAAGCCGAAAACGAAATATCCGGAATTTTTCCGCTGTTAAACGGTAACATTTGCGCGGCGGCGGGATTCAAGGTAAGGAACTGGCCATCCGCCGGCAGTTCCAGCAATTTCAGTTCACTGCTGGCTGTTATAGTAGCTTGTGCTGCCTTGTTGCCAGTGTCCTGTAACTGAAGATCCGGAATGAACTGACCGGTATGGATCAATTCCTGTTGTAATAATGCTGTTTTATTGCTATTGATAATATCTGCCGGAAGACATTGATGTTCTTTACAAAGAGCGGCGGCAATGGCTACGGCCTGTGCCACATACGCGCTGGTAGCCATAACTCTTGAAGAAGCAAAGGCTACATGCGAGCTGCTGATGATCCGGCCCGCCAGGAACAGGTTTTTTACATTCTTTGAATAGATACAACGGTAGGGAATGGGGTAGATGCCTTTACTGTGCCATTGATTACAGCCGGGCGCACTGGAATAAATACCATCCGCCGGGTGCAGGTCAATACTCCATCCGCCAAAAGCAATAGAGTCCTCGTGCTGGCGTTGTTCTACAATGTCCTGTTGTTTTAAAATATAGTCGCCTTCAAAGCGGCGGCTTTCCCGTTTCCCGGGGATCATGCCCACCCACTCAAGCGTTAAGGTTTCGGATTCAGGAAAGTTGCCGGAATTTTTAATATAGTCCCAAACGCCGTACACGACCTTCCACAGTTCCCATTTTATTTTCTCGGTATCGTGCACCGTATCCATTCGGCCCCCGTATTCGATCCACCATAACTTACAGCCGTATTCTTTTGCGTTAAAGCTTCTGAACCTTGGGATCGTTTTAATATCCTGCAAGGCAAAGGCGGGCGGGATAAATTTTACAGGACGACCGGTATCTTTTGAATAAAAATAAAGGGAATGACCCAGGAGCTCACCATATTCCTCCGTTGGCGCAAAGGGCTCATTAAACTCCTGTTTACTTTCAGCACCCATTCTGAATGCGGCTCCTGATAAGAA
Organism: Niabella sp.; assembly: GCA_017744795.1. Lineage (GTDB taxonomy): Bacteria > Bacteroidota > Bacteroidia > Chitinophagales > Chitinophagaceae > Niabella. The sequence goes on from JAGIAQ010000001.1 coordinate 96,677, forward strand.
CCCCACAACGCCATCGCCGGAGGCATCGCAGAACAAAGGGGCTTTTAAATAATATTCGGTTTGGTTCTGACTGCAATACGCTTTTACCGCCGTGATGCGATCATCCTTTTTATTGAGGTCATACACCACAGTATTTAACAGCAGCTCAATATTGGGCTCCTGTTTTACTTTATCCAGCAGGATGCTGTCGAAGATGATCGGGTTTCCTTCGGGATTGCGATACGTATTTTCTACTAATATCTCATCCACCAGGCCTCCTTCCCGGGCCCAGCGGTTATTGTTGCCCATATGGGAGGTGGCGCCCAGCACCCACAGACGCACTTCGCTGCTGGCGTTACCGCCCAACACGCTGCGATCCTGTACCAATGCTACTTTCAGCCCCTGCCGGGCGGCGGTGATGGCGCAGCAAATGCCGGATAATCCGCCTCCGGTTATGACCAAATCTGTATTAATCGTTACCAGTGGAAAGCTTCTCTTATCACCGGGTTCTGCTTTTATCATTGTAATTATTCTTTATCAGTAGTTGAATCCATTTATTTTTTTTGCCGGGCAATTGCTTGTGCGGCAATGGCGCCAATCTCGTTCAGTGCGGTTTGATTATAATGAATATCATCTTTCATCCATCCTTTTTGTTCAAATGTTCCCGTTTGATCATAAACGATATAAACTTGCTGCATTGTATTGCAGAGCTGCGCCTGTGCCTTCCGCACCGCGTCAAATCCCATTTTTGGATGACCGCGATAATAACCTGTTTGAATAATATAGAAGGGTGTATCGCCTAATGCATTTCTGAACCGGTTGATGAGTAATCGTAAGGTTTGCTCATATTCCTCCGGGGTTAACTGCCCGGCATTGATGGCGTTGGCATCGCGTTCGCCCTGGCTCCAGATAATACCCTTTAATTGTCGTTTTGAAAGTGCTGTTGCGGCTTTTGCTTTTAAGACGGCGCTGTCAAAAAGGGGTAGCCTGCCAGTGACATCCCAGGTGCCCATGCCGGGAAGTTCTGCTTTGTAATTGCAGGAGCTGCCCCCTCTTGCTGCAGCAATAATGATAACTGTATCTTTTGTAAGCTGATGATAAGTTGCAGCAAATGCCGGCCAGGCGCTCCCCGTGTGCGCCTGCTGTAAATGGAGCTCTTCCTGTCCTACGGGATCTGCCAACGGACGGAAAGCATTGTTAGTAAATACATATTCATATAAAGGCGCCGCGGTGTTTTTTACAGACAAAGACGCATCGCCCTGGCCCACACCATTGCTTTGCCCGGCCACCAGGAACAGTGCTTTTTGCGCGCTGCCAGCGGCAGATAATGTGAGCACGGATAACATAATAAGACTCAATCTTTTCATATCCGTTCAGGAAGTTTTTACAAATTTTGCAGCATCTGCGATTACATACCCCGTATCCCGGGCTATTAACTTTACGAGGTTATTCCAGCCCTGCCGGAAGGGGTAGTTTCCGATCTTCACCCACTCGCTGTTATGCTCCTGCTGGTTAATAGATTTTGTTGTATCATTTTTTAATCCACCATCGTACCAGACTTCCAGGGGAATATCACTGCATCTGTCTGCACCGGCCACCCATCTTAAGTAAATATCATAATTGCCCGCTTCGCTGATGAAGGGCCGGAACAGCGCCCAATCCCGCAAAGGATTATAGGCGTCCTTGCGCTTGTATTTATAATAGTTGTGGCCGTAAAAGTTTCCTTCCGTCGCTATTTCCCAATAATCGCCCATATTAAATCCCCACGCATCAAAATTGTCTATATAAATGGTTGTCCCTTTTTCATAAACCGGCTCCAGTTTGGGTGGCAGCGGTGCATTGGGATCTTTTGCGTAACAGCGGATATATTCAATAGAATCGTAAGCGGGGAGTTTGGTATCCACCTTTGTTTGTGTGGCGATGACAGTAAGCCAAAGGTTTAAAGAATAATGTTTATGATCGTTTTCTGAAGCTTCAATGGTATGGGTGATTTTTCCATCAACATAAAACGTTATCCCTTCCGTTGTATATTCATAGCCATATACATGATAGCCGTCAGCTGCATCAAAGCCCAAATCTTTATTGGGAACAGAATGCCATTTCTTTTGGCGGGAGGACCATCCGTCCGGATAGATCCACAGGTTATGATTGGATGCTTTGGTTGATTCCATTTCAAAAATATCTATTTCCATAGAGCGGTCCGAACTGAAGGTTAAAAATCCCGTTCCTTCCTGTGCCCAAAAGGAATGATGCCAGCCCGCTACATTGGTAAGCTTTGACTTTACTTCATAATAACCATGTTGCCATCTTCTTTTTGATACAATACCCGCGCCGGTGTAGCGCATACCTAAAAAATCTTCCTGCTTCATAGCCAGCAGCAACCGACCATCCGCAACGGTGACATTTTCGGGTCGTTGAGCGCTGTTCATCTTTATATCCCTGCGGTAAAACCACTCCGATTCGTCCAGTTTGTTTCCCTTGAAATCATCTTCCCAAATAAGATGATACCCCTCCGGGCGGTAGATGCCATCCGGCAGCTTTTCTTCCGGTTTTTTTTGGGCAGCCGACACTGCTATATTGGCGTAAACCGGCGGCAAAGCTGATAAGGCCAACCCTTTACCTATTTGCTGTATGAATTTTTTTCTTTTCATCATCTGATTTTTGACCGGAATCTCAGGCTGCTAAAACTGATATTGCTGTTTTAATAAATCCTGAAACAAGTTAAGAATAGTCATCCTGTTGCTGTTATAAATTTTTACCCGTTTTATCATTTCCAATCCGGGTTTTGGGTCAGTTTTGAGTTGGCATTTACTTCATCCAGCGGGATGGGGAAGTACCGGTTTCTCGCTTGCGGCGTCCGCGCCGGGTATACATCGTTAACGCATTTGGGGATCACCTGTAAAAAAGTGTTGGTGCGGGTTAAATCATACCAGCGGTCGCCTTCACCGAAGAATTCCCAGCTGCGTTCCTGCAAGATGGCGGCAATGAGCTGGTCTTTGCTGAGGCTCGCGCCCAGGTCGGCCAAGCCTGCCCGGTGACGCACTGTATTCACATAGCCCAGGGCTTCCGTGGTTACGCCGTTTTGACGGGCGGCGGCTTCTGCCGCGATCAGGTATACATCTGCCAGCCGGAAGATGGGAATGTTGGAGGCCCCGTTTGATCCGGTGGCATTCGGGTCCATGTATTTTTTAATCAGCACTCCGTGCTGGGTTATTGGAGTGATATCTTTCTGATGTACCACTTTCCCCTGCTTGTTAATATAAAATGTATCCATAAGTTGCCGGCGCTGATCGGTGGGGTCAAAAGAATCAAAAAAGGACTGGTACATAAATGCCGATCCGTAAGAAGTAGGTGCATATTGCGGCCCATCGCTGTTTTTAGGACCAAAAAGACCAATGATCTGCGTAGAAAATCCGGGCGACGTACGTTCACTTTCAAATGCCCACATATTCTCTTTGCGGGCAACATCTTCTTTATCTACATTGAATACATCCAATACATTATCCATCAGGCTGTATTTGCCAGAGCTGATCACGCTTTTGGCTTTGTCCAGCGCCAGGGGCCAGTTCTCGTTATACAGCGCGGCTTTTGCATATAAAGCCAGTGCTACTTCTTTTGAAGGGCTGCCTTTCCGGATGCTTCCGGAATAGGAAGGGAGTGCCTTTACCGCAACATCCAGATCCGCAAAGATCTGCTTATACACATCGGTGCGGGAAGAAGTGCCCACCATGGCATCGGCGATATTGGCGCTGGGTGTGGTTTTGATCACTACATCGCCAAAATTCTTTGTCAGTATCCATAAATAGAACGCACGCATATAATAAGCCTCGGCAATGATCACCGCTCTCCGGGCTGTATCCATGTTGGTATTGGGTACTTTGCTGATGACGCCATTTGCTTTTTCAATTCCGGCATAGGAGGATTGCCAGATCTGCTCCGGCGACTCATATTGCCGGCTGAAGCTTTTTTGTGTGGTATAATTGGCATCATAACTAAAAAGCGTATAAGTGTCTCTGCCCACTACCGGGCGGGGGTACATCTGGTCGGCGCTAAAATCAGAAGCGCAGGTCGCTGCCGTATTATACAAATCGCCCATTGGGCCGTAAACCGCTACCAGTGCCGCTTCGGCGTCTGCCGCGGTTTTATAGAAATTGTCTGTAAAGATGGATGAGTAGGGCTGTTCCTTCAGTTGCTTGGAGCAGGAGGCCGCCAATATCAGGATGCAGAAACATCCGCTGATATACAAAAGGAATTTAGGTTGTGTTTTATTTTTCATTGTATGTACAATTGAAATCATAAATAATTTTTAAGCGCGGTTTAAAAAGTTACCTGCAAACCTGCCAGGAAGGAACGGGACATGGGGTATACCAGGTTATCGATTCCTATGAGCGTATTGGAACCGCCAAAGGAATTGACTTCCGGATCATAACCGCTGTATTTGGTGATGGTGAGCAGGTTATTGCCGCTTACATAAACCCTTACACTGTTGATCCCTTTAATGTGCGGCAGGCGATAGCCCAGGGTAATATTCTTTAAGCGCACATAAGACCCGTCCTCAACAAACCGGTCGGAAACCGGTAAACGGCCTCCCTGGAATCCGCTGGCATACTCATTATTGGGGTTAGTGGGCGACCACCGGTTTACAGCGCCTTCCACTATATTTCTTCCGCCCAGCCCGTTTTCAAAAGTGTACCGGCTCAGGTTAAATATTTTGTTGCCCTCAACACCGGAAAGGAAAAAGGACAGATCGAAATTCTTATAACTGAGGTCAGAAGAAAACCCAAAAATAAATTTCGGATTGGCATCTCCCGTGATCTTCTGATCTGCTCCGGTGATCTGGCCGTCGCCATTAAGATCGGCTACTTTTACACCACCAATTCTGCTGCCGCTTCCGGGCAATACGGTTTCCCCGGTTTGATAAATGCCGTTAAAAACATAGGTTTTGAAGATGCCCAACGGTTTTCCTACCTGCAACACGCTATAAGGGGTCGAGACATATTCCTGAACACCGTCTGCAAGGGCTAGCAGCTTGTTGCGGTTGCGGGTGAAGTTGGCATTGGCATTCCACCGGAACGCACCGGTAAGAATTTTTGCGTTAACCGAAAGTTCAACGCCGCGGTTTTGTATGCTGGCGAAGTTGCCGGTTACAGAGGTATAACCGGAAGATGGTGGCAGTGCTTTTACAAATAAAAGGTCCTTGGTGGTTTTATCGTAGTAGTCCGCCTCAAAATTGATCCGGTTGTTTAAAATAGCAAGGTCCAGTCCCACATTTGTTTGTGTCGATTTTTCCCAGCGCAGATCCGGATTGGGGATGCCCGTGGGGCTTAAGCCAATCGTATACACATGGTCAAACTGGTAATTGCCGCCGCCGCCAATGAGCGGCAGCGACTGGTAGGGACCAATGGCCGCCGCATTTCCGGTTAACCCGTAGCTTGCCCTTAATTTAAGCTCGCTTAGCCAGGTAGCGTTTTTAAGAAACGGTTCTTCAATAATACGCCAGGCGCCAGCTACTGCGGGAAAAAAGCCCCGTTTATGATTTTCGCCAAACTTGGCGGCGCCGTCATAACGGGCCGTAACATCAACAAAATATTTATTGGCATAACCGTAGTTGATCCGGCCCATCCAGGAAATCAGCACTTCCTTAGACCGATAGCTGCTTACCGTACGATTGGTGGCCAAACCAACGGATTCATTTGTAGTGGCATCATTGGGGAAACCGCTTGCCAAAATAGAATTGGAATTATTGGTAAAGTGCTGCAGCGCATATACGCCGGTAAACTTCAGTGAATGATCGCCAAACGCTTTGTTATAGGTAAGAATGCTTTCATGCAGCCAGTTCAGGCTGTTGGAGTTTCCTTTGGATGCGGTTCCGGAATTCACATTCCGGTCTGCCAGACCAATAATGGAAATGGGTGAGTAATAATCGTTGAGGGTGCCCCCGATGTCTGCATTAAAAGTGCCCCGGTAGCTGAGGTCCTTATTTGCTTTAGCTTCCAGGTATACATTGGCCAGTGTGCGTTTGATGGTGTTCCGATCAAGGATCTGCGTCAGTCCTACAGGATTCGATATTTCCCGGTAGCGGCTGTTAAACTGGTCAGAAAAGGGCCATTCGCTGCCGTCTTCCCTGTAAGGAACCAGTGTGGGCGGCGCGCCCAATGTAGCGCCCACAATGCCACTTTTTACCAGCGGCCCGTCGATGGAATTGATACCGGTGGGAATATTATTGTTGATGGTGTAACTGGTGAGGATGCTGGTACCGGTTTTGAAATGCTCATTGATCACATGGTCCAGTGTAGCTCTCAGCGAATAGCGCTTGAAGGAAGACCCGATGATAATACCATCCTGGTCAAAATAGTTTCCAGATAATGAAAAATTTGTTTTTTCAGACCCGCCGCTTACCGAAACCTGGTAGTTTTGAATAGCGGCTTTGCGATAAATAACATCCTGCCAATCGGTTCCTTGTCCCAGCGATTGGGGATCAGGATAAATAGCGGTATTGTAAATGTCGTTTTCGAGCTGTGCAAATTGTGCAGCATTCATCATTTTTAATTTTTTGGTAATGCTCTGGCTGCCATAATAGGTATCAAACTGCACCCTTGTAGCTCCTTTTTTTCCCCGCTTGGTGGTGATCAATACCACGCCATTCGCCCCCCGGGCACCATAAATCGCTGCTGCTGATGCGTCTTTTAGAATTTCCACCGATTCAATGTCGTTGGGGTTTATGGTGGACAAAGGGCTTACATCGGTAACACCGCCACTATTAGAGATCTGGATCCCATCTACAATGTACAGGGGTTCAGACGAGCCATTTATAGAGTTGGTACCCCGTATGCGGACGCTGATGTTTCCCCCGGGAGCGGCATTGTTCTGCGTGATCTGAACGCCGGAAACCCGCGCTGCCAGACCCTGGGCCACGTTTACAACGGGTGTTTGTGTAATATCTGCGGCCTTTACGGATGCAATGGAACCCGTCGAAGCGATTTTGCGCTGGGTACCATACCCCACCACCACCACATCGCTCAGGTTCTGAACATCCTGTCGCAGCACCAGCACCAGGGGCTTATTATCTTTTACCAAAACTGAATCGGATATAAATCCCTTATGGGAAATCACCAAGGCTGCATTGGCTGCAACATCCGCAATAGTAAACTGTCCGTTGGGATCCGTTTGCGTTCCTTTGGATGCGCCAGCCACGATAACCGAAGCCCCGCGAACCGGGCTGCCGGTTTCGTCTGTAACGCGCCCTTTAACCTCCCGGAAGGTGGATTGCGCAATTGCGGTTTGCAGAAACAACCCTGCAATTAGTACACCGGCACTGCAAAATACTTTGATTGAAAATTTTTTTTTCATTGTGATGGCATGCTTGTTAATTACAAATAAATCGTGGGAACAATGTTAGAAAAGTTTCTTTC